>NZ_JADGMN010000015.1:0-103212 GCF_020662285.1 Clostridioides sp. ES-S-0108-01
GAAAAGATCATAAGTTAATTGTAATGTTAAAAAAGAATGGTTTTAAATTAAATGATATATTAAGCAAATTTGATGATTTTGATTTAAGTGAAGATGAAATTAAAGAGATTTATAATAACAATTAATCGAGTCTGGAAATATTTATGTGTATTCTTTAAATAAAAATTTATTTTTTAAGTGATAATTAAACATTTATTGGTAAGGCTATGGCTTTAAAAATCATAGCCTTATTTTGATATTTTGGGGCTATAGGTAAATTTGTTTTTACACAAATCTACTTACAGCCCCTTATAAAATCATAAATACCCAATTTAGATCAGGTTTTACTAATAAATAGACTCTTTCAATTTTAAATCATTCTTCTAGTATAAGAGGTTTATTGTTTTGTCTTAATTATAATAACTAAGATATATTCGTATTTGACTTATACTCCATTTTTTAAACTATAAAAACCACCTCTTTTTCTTATACCTTTTTATAACAGCAAATATATAACGAATAAAGAGATGGCTTTTGGACACTTAAGAAATTATTTTATGCTTTTAGCCATTTTTAATAAAATATTTTTATATAATTCTAAATCCTTATTATTTTGATAATCTACATTTAACAGATATATAAAGTTGTTATCATTCCAAAATACTTGTAAGAAAGTCTCTTTTTCTATATATTTTGCCTTATAACCATTTATAAATATATCTTTAACTTTTGCATCTTCTGTATCTAATATAATAGAATTCGTATCAATTTCAGTACTTGTATATTCTATTCTTATACCTTTTTCATTTTCATATACAATCATAAAATTATCAACCCTACCTACTTCTTTGAATCCTTCTGGGATGTATCCTGGTTCTTTAATCTTAAGGTTTTTGATTTCAATATTTTCTTTATTTGAAAATACAAAAGAAGTTAAATCTTCATATACTCTTATTACCAATTCATATAAACGTGTACGCAATGCCTCACTACTCATAGTAACAGTAAATAAACTAGCTAACACTATTAAAAATATAATAGATGTTCGTTTTGAATAGAAAATAATTTTACTTGTAAAACTACTTCTTTTCTGCTGCTTAATGAGCTTTTTCATCTTTCGCTCAAAACTTTTTGAAAAAACATGATTTAATTCATCATCTGAAGGAAGGTCATCAAGAATAATTTTTGTCGCGATTGGGATACTTTCTTGAAGCATATCATCTGTAATATCAAAATCATCTTTTTTATTACTCAATATTTCCAACCTCCATTTCTCCTAATATTTCTTTTAATTTTTTTCTAGCACGTTGAATTCTCTTATATACATTCTCCTCCCCTAAATTTAACGTCTTTGCTATTTCTTTATTTGAAAAACCATACTGGAACTTTAAAGAAAGCACTTGAAAGTAACTTTCATTAAGTTTTGCAAGTGCTATAGCTAAATTACTTTCATATACTTTATCTTCTATAGAAAAATTTATTTCCCTGTTTTTATACTCTTCTTCAATATCAGATACCTTTTCTCTTTTTCTCTTTCTGTAAAAGTCTATAGCAATCCTTTCTACTATTATAACGATAAAAACCTTCGTTCTTGGACTATCTACTTCATCAATCTTATCTATATTTTTAATTATTCTTAGAAAAGCATTATGTGCAGCATCTTCTGCTAAATAATCATCCTTTAATATTTTATTTGCCACATAAAACATTATCTGTCTATATTTTTCATATATCTTTTCAAACTTGATTTTATCTTCTTCGAGTTCAAGCATAGCTAAATAAATTAACATTTAGAATTCCTCCAATATAAAAATTCTGAATTAATATTTTAAAGTCTAATTATAACATAAATATATAATTAACTCTACTTAAATAGAATATAACTATGCTTAAAAAGCTTATTTAAAGGTATCTAGTAAAAAAACCTTATAATCTATTTTATGGGTTATAAAGGCCTTATAACTAATTCTCAAAGTGGAATTTTGAAATTAATTATTTTTGTACATATTTAATTCTATAAAAATTAATCTTTTTTTGTTTTGATGTAATAGTATATAAATAAAAGTACATATACTAATGGTATTAAAAGTAATATTTTTAAATCAATATTAAATGTATTAGTGTAAAATGATAATACAAGTGATAATAATACAATTATCAAGTTTGGAATTGTTTTTAAAAAAACTTTATAAAGTCTTTTTTTCATATTATTCCTCCTAAAAAAGCATATCTTTTAAGTTTGATAGAACCAATGATCATATCTATAAGTATATGTTGTACCCTGAAAATTCCACTTATCCTCTATATATGATAAAACAATCCCATAATTAGTATTTATACCATCCATGTTAATTGTTATTATCTTTCAAAATTATCTGATTCTGTTTTTTCCATTGCATTTGCTGTAATAGCAAGTGGTAAAGATATCATCACAGTTGCCATCACTGTTGATAAAAGACGATTAATTCTTTTACTATTCATTTAAATCCCTCTAAATATAATAAATTTAAGGTTTTAAAATTAACCCTTTGCATATATAACGTATTTACTCTTGTTTTTTGGACACAAGTCTTAAAAAATTTATATTTTTAAAACTTATGAAAATATCACAAAGGATACTTGATTTAAGATGAACTATACCCACTGATGTAAAAGTAGTTATAAAGTACTAGTGTTAATCATTAGTACTTTTTTTATTATATTCATATAATTAATATCTATATTTTAAAGTTTACTATCTAAAAAAGAGCACGTCAAATAAAACCCTAGATATTTAATTTTTTTTAGAGCTACTTAAAATAAATTATGCTACCTCTGTACTTAAATATTTCCTAAATTCAAGTGGAAACATAGAATTTAATCTCTTTTGATATCTAAAATTATTGTAGTAATATATATAATCCTCTATTGCTTTGACCAATTGTTCGTATGTATCAAATTTCCTTAAATAGTACATTTCCACCTTTAAAATTCCCCAAAATCCTTCCATAGGAGTATTGTCAATACAATGACCAACTCTTGACATACTTTGTATCATACCTTGTGCTAAAAGTTTTGATTTAAACACCTTACTAGTATACTGAAAACCTCTATCACTATGAAAAATAGGTTTTGCATTTGGATATAGTTCTATTGACTTATCAAAAGTTTCGAACACTAAGTTATTGTTATTTGATTTTCCAATAACATATGAAATTATACTTCTATCGCCTAAATCTAGAATTGCACTTAAATAGGCCTTCGTCCCATTGGTTAATTTAAATTCAGTTACATCTGTTAACCATTTTTGAGAGGTTTTATCTGCACTAAATTTTCTATTTAATACATTTTCAGCGATTACTTCTGGTGTACATTTAACATAACTAAATTTCTTTTTTCTACAAATAGACCTTAAGCCTACGGCTCTCATTAGTCTGTATACTCTCTTGTGATTGGCATTAAGTTATACTCTCGGTTTAACTGCAGAGTCATCCTTAAAGAGCCAAAAACCCCATTCTTTTCTTCATATATATTAGTTATCAAAGCTGCTAATTTAATGTTTTCAAGTTCTAAATTACTTTTATCTCGACCAAGCCATTTATAGTATCCAGAACGATTTACTTTAGCAATTTCACCTAATTGGATAAGCGAAGCTTTTTTTTCATTGAATAAGGATTAAATAGCTTTATATTTATCTTCATTCTTAGATAGTGTAATTACCACCCTCTTTCTATATTTTTTAACTTTTTTAAGAATTCATTCTCCAGTTGTAATTTGTGTTTTTCTGCTTTTACAATTTTCAATTCCAGCTTTATTTTATCTAATTGAGTTAACTCATCTTCTTTTTTTGCTTTACCTCTTCGGTCTTCTAAACCATCTATCCCATTTTCTTTATATTTAAGAGTCCATCTTCTAACTTGGCTGTATGAAACAAACTATTTTTTTGCTATTAAATTGTAATTAAAATCATGTTCAATACAATCTTTAATAATTTCAACCCTTTCATCTAATGTTGTTTTTCTAGTCTCCATAAAGAGTCCTCCCTTCGGGGTTTCTTTTATCTCCATCTTTTAGAATATATCCAAAACTTTCAAGTCTTCTTTCTATATTGTCAATTATGTTATCAGCTTCTTTTTTCATAATATCCACCTACTTTTTGTTAGACTTATTTTTTTCTGTAGATTCTGCTTTTTCTATAAATTGACCGATTTCTTTCTCTAACACCTTTACTTTCTCATTAAGCTGCTTATTTTCTCCTTCTAAAGACTTAACTTTTGACCTTAAAATATTATTTTCAGCTATTAAATCTTTTACATTTAATGACTTACCATACTTTACTGCCTTACTAGTTTCATCTATCAAATCATATCCTATCTCTAAGAAATCATCTATTTTACACTCTTCTATAGTTAATATTCTATTTAGTTTTTTTACTTATACCATTTGGACCTAATATTCCAACAATTTCATCTTCTACAACTTTAAATGAAACATTATTTACAGCAAAAAATTCTTTTTTTCTAGTTTTTACTTTCTTTAACTTTCTTATTGAACTTTTATTCTTATCGTCTTTTACAAACCTTATAAAAAACTTACAAAATTTATTTAACTCAATCATTTATTAAATTACTCCTTTCTCATTCATATGTTATATTTATATAAATATAGTATATGAACCTTTTTATACACATCTTTTTATTTTAAAATAGATTATTCATAAGAATTTATAAGCTTATCTGACAAATTATTATTTTTTATTCTTTTATAATGTCTTTTGTAACATTTTTTTACATGATAAATATAATATTACTATATAGATAAACTTAATTATCTATACATTTAAATCAAAATATAAAAGGAGTGTATTTAATGGAAAATAATAAATGTAGAGAGGACTTTAGATTTAACCAAGAATACGAAGAAGATTATATAAATACAAATGATAGATACTATAACAATTATCAAATAGCTGATAGATACTATAATTACCCAAATAAATATAAAGAACCTAAGATAGAACATTGTTGTTGTAAAAAAAGCATGAGAGAGGCATTAGAACTTTTAAGATGTGATTCTCTAAGACCTTTTGTAAACTTTAATCAATTTGCTTTTATCTCCGATTTCTTTATAGTAGGTGCTAATTTGGTAGGTATAGATCTTTCAGCTCCACCAAAAGATAATTTATCTGCACTTGATGGCACTTTTGAAAGATTTTCTGCTTGTAACTGTGATTTAATAGATATAGCTGGTAGAGTATCTTATCCTATTCCAGTACCTTTAACTCTTGAAGGATTAATTACTACTATAGGAACTGTACCAGGAGTAGCAGAATTAATTGCACTTATTGATGCAGCTCTTCCTCCTACTATAGACCTTGGAGCTATATTAGATGCAGTACTTGCTACTATAATCGATTTTATACTTGCTACATCTACTCCATTAGCTAATGTAGATTTAGCATCATTGTGTAATCTTAAAGCTGTTGCATTTGATATTACACCTGAAGATTATGAAGATTTCATAGCATATTTAAGTTACTACCTTGACAAAAAGCATTACAAAGAATGTAGTTGTAACTGCAATTGTGACGATTGTTGTTGTAATAAAGGTATCCTAGATAACCTTTATATGTCCAATATAAATAATCAAGTTACTGTAGTAGCTGGTAGTTTAGTTCTAACTGGTGTTGAAGTTCTAGGAAAGAAAAATGATGTTCTAGTACTTGGAAATTCCAATGATTCAAGAATATACTTTGTATGTGTAGATTCTATAGATTATATTGCATAGAATAAATTTAAAGAGCTATATCTAAATACAGAATAGCATCCATTTTCTAAAGTGTAAAAAATTTAATTATTACTGATAAAAAAGAGTGTCTATAATTATTTAAAAATCCCTTCAGACACTCTTTTTTATTTTTCATATTACTTATCTAACTTTTTTACCAAGCTTAAATACTGCTAACACATCTGCAAGTACGTCTATATTCTCTATTGGATTTCCATTTACAACTATAACATCTGCTTTCTTTCCTTTTTCTAGAGTTCCATAATTTTTATCAATTCTTAAGAGTTCAGATGCTGTTTTTGTAGCAGCAACTATTACATCCATATTATCCATACCATAATCCGACATTAGTTTCATTTCATAATATGTTTTTCCATGTTCATTGTAAGAAGTTCCTGCATCAGAACCAACTGCAATTTTAATTCCTTTTTTGTATGCTTTTAAGAATGACTCCTTATGTGGAATAGCAACAATCTCACACTTTCTAAGAGTAGCCTCAGTTATTCCACTTTCTTTTCCTGCATTTAGAATAAAATATGGTGCAGCCACGGTTGGAACTAAGTAAGTTCCTCTTTCAAGCATCAAATCAATTATTTCATCATCTAAATAAACACCATGTTCTACAGAAGTTATTCCTGCAAGTACTGCATTTTTTATACCAGTTCTTCCTTGTGCATGTGTAGCAGTTGTTTTGCCTGCTTTTATAGCTTCATCTACAGCAACCTTCATTTCTTCCAAAGTTAATTGTGGTGAACCTGGCTCAACTCCATCAGTTGTTACACCTCCAGTTGCCATTATCTTTACACAATCTACTCCATTTTTTAAAACTGTTCTGGCTGATTTTCTACATTCATCTACTCCATCACTTTCAATACCAAAATAGTATCCATGTCCTCCTGTCATACATATAACTGGACCTGAAGTAACTATACCAGGACCATCTATAGACCCTTTGTCTATAAGATTTTTAAGTTGTACATCCACATATTTTGGACAGCCTAAGCTTCTAATATATGTCACTCCTGAAGCTAAATAAGCATCAAGCTGTTTTATTGTATTTACTACAAGCTCTACATCTGATACATTTTCATAATAAACCTTTGGGTTTCCAACTGGCTCCATTGTCAAGTGAACATGACAATTCATAATCCCTGGCATAACAGTTTTATCTAAGTAATCATACACATCATATCCGTTTAAATCTTCTCTTATATCTTCAATTTCAACTATGGTATCTCCATCAATAATTATACCCTTATTTTTCATAATACTATTTCCTGTTCCATCAATTAAATTCCCTGCTTTAATATATTTTTTGTTCATCTTAAATGTCTCCCCCTTTTTAAGTGCAATGTATTATTCATTTATTATTTCTAATATTCTAATAATTAATTTTACCACTATCCTCATTCTATTTCAAATTTAAGTGTATTAATATAAATTAAATTATGATATATAGCACAAAAATATTAAAAAATATTTTTGTATTGAAATTAAAAATAAGGTGGTGTCTCAAAATAAACTTTTTAGCTCATAAGTCACTCTTTTTTCTATGAAATCAAATATATTTTCATCATTTCAACAATGAAAAAAGGCTTATCTCTATTTTGAGACAGCCTCTTATTTATATTTTCCTGTAATAAATACATATAAAAGTTCAAAGTTATAAAATTAATTTTATCACTTAATTTGCAACAAAAAATAACCTATCTTGTAAACTTACATCTCCATTTATTAGCTCAGCTTCATACAGATTCTTTTTAAGTTTCATATCAAATACTTGAAATTTTACTGGCTTAGTTCCGACTATATCAAAAACTCCTTTACTTCCTTTTAATTCTCCTGATATATTATCTTTTATACTTGAAATAGAATATATCTTATCATCCAGTAACTTAACTTTCCTAACTCCAGATAATAATTCATTATATTCTACTTTTAAATCAAGTATCTCATAATCTTCTAATTTAACCTGATTAGAATTAATATCATAAACAAGATTGATTATAGAATGACTCCTATCTGTAACTATAATATTCAATTTATTATTTTTTACAATATAATCTAATTTAGTTTTACTTAATAAACCAATCTCCTTTGGATTTGCATTCTTTTCTTTATTTAGATTATCCATAAATTTATTGCTTATATTAAATGTATTATCTTCTATATGATATATAATAAAATTAGAGTAATTATCATGTCCTTCAATATCTCCATTTGTACTTTTATTATTTACCATCTCTAAATATATTTTGCTCCCAATAGAGAATTTAATTTCATTGATATTTTGATTATATCCATTCTGTAAGCCTAAATTAAATCTATTTAATAATTTATAAGATTTATTTTTTATATCTATTTTTAATATGCAAATATTGTTGACTTTAGGGTCTGAAATATTAGTTTCACTAATTACCATATATAAATTACATTTATACATTTTATTAAACACAGTTTTCCAACTATTTTCTTTAAAATCAGATTTCTTTAAACTAATATCAAAATTTTCTTCTACACCACTTTTTAAACTTTTATTTGAAATCTTTATACAATCATTTAAATTATTCATCTCTTTCGCTAAATCAGACTCAGCAGAAACATATGCTTCTCCTATATTCAAATAATCTTTATACGTAAATTCATTTCCTTTATCATCAATAAAATCACTATATTTTTTGTCAATATTTAAATAGTCATTTCTAATTCTTAACTTAGGATTTGTATCACTTCTTATTCCATTTCTATTTATAATTACCTCTTCATAAGAAAATTTGCCTATATTAGGTGTATATACTAAACTTACCCTGCCTATATCTTTTATATTCCCTTTTAAAGTTTTTACAGATAGTTTATCCTTATTAAAATAACTCAATATTAAAGTCATGATAATCATTAAAAAACACACTATTATAAAACATATTGTATATTTTCCTATATTTTTTGCTTTCATAACATCCCCCCTAAAAATCAATCTTCTGCTTCAAAAGTTTATTAGATATAAGACTACATACAAATATGTTTATACTTGAATATAGAACAATAAATATCTTACTGTGTTCATAAGGTACAATAAATTCTACAGAAATTATAAATACTAAAATTTCCAAAACTAAAAACAGGAAACTTACTAAAGTGCTTAGTTTACAAATAGATTTATTGATAAGAATTGATGTAAACACTATAGATACAAATCCTATCAATAAAAATATATACTCCACAAATAGTATTTCAAAGCTATATGGAAGTAACATTTTTAACTTATATATTGTTTCTTGTACAAAACCATAGCTTGCAATATTGCCAAGCATATATCTAGGCAACAACTTACTTGTAATAAACAAAGTTATTGTAAATACTATTGTATAGCTATACACTAGAAATAATATATTTAATAATTTAGATATATAAATATTGATTCTATTTTTAGGTAGCATTATTAGTGTATATATAGATTTACTCCTCCCATCAAAGTCTCTATACCAAATAAAAAAGCATAGCAAATACATGCAATTATACCAAATATAAACCTTGATTCTGTAGAACTCATTATATTTCTAAAACTTGAAAAACCTGTGACATTTACCGTTTCTATTGTATTTCCTATTTTTGTTAACTGTTCGCTTTTAACGGCATTTTCTATTATGTAATTATAGTCATTTAAATTTTTTACTGTATTTAAAATTACAAAAGAACAGCAACAAATTATTATAAATATGTAATTTTTCATATTTCTTTTTAATTCAAATTCAAATAATCTCATTAAATCTTTCATTAACTCACCTGCTTTATTTCAAATTCTAACTTACTGTTTGAACTGTTAAATTGTAATTCCCCTTCGTATACGACTTCCTTAGAGTTTTTATTTATTATATATAACATAGATTTATTGTCCCAAGATAATATAGAGTGTAACTTTGATGTATATACAATTATTTTATTTGAATCAATTTCAATATTTCTAATCTCTCTTTTTTCTCTATTATCTAAAACATATTTATCTTCATTTAAGTTTTTATCTACTATATTATAGGTAAGTAAATTTAACTCCGTAATTGTACTACCATCATAATCATTTGACATTACCATATATAATTTATTATCTTCTAATTTTGATTTTGCTAAGACCATTCTGCTATCAGTTTTTAATTCCATTATGTTTTCCTTATTTTCTTCGAGATTATACTCAAGTAAATGAAATTTAGAACTACTATTATCACCTTTATTTAATACATTTACTAAAATATACATCTTATCCTCATATTTGCTAGCATAACTTACACCAATAGTTTCTATGTTTTGGTATTTTTCAGAAAAATAATTACTTAAATTTATACTTTTTATAGTCTGTATTTTTTTACTTTCTGGATTAATTATATAAAACCTATTGTTTCTTCTCAAATCTACATTTATTAGATATAGAAGTTTATTCATTCTTATATACCTCCCTCATCTTATCTAATATAGATTTACCTTCTCTTTCTCTTAATTCTTCTGCATTAAATGAAGTTATAATCTGCCCTTCATCAAGAATTATAACCTCATCCACTAAACCTTCTATCTCTACTATCTCATGAGTAGTTATAATAATAGCTTGATTTTCCTCCATATATTGTGCTATTACCCCTATAAACTCTTCCCTCTTAAATAAATCAATTCCTGTAAATGGTTCATCAAGTAGTATGTATTCTGGGTCTTGGCAAAATCCAAGTATCAATTTTACTCTTGCAATATTTCCTTTCGACAAATTATCAATTATTTCATCTTCATCTAATTTAAATATGTTCATCATTTCTTTTGATTTTTCTTTATTCCATTTTGAATAAAAAATTTCCATAAATTCAAATGTTTCTTTTATTGTTGTATTGCTAAAATGAGACTCTACATCTGGGACAAATGCTAGTTTATCATATATCTTATCATTTATTTTTTCTCCATCTATACGAATCTCTCCACTATCAATGTTTATAAGCCCTGCTATTGCTTTTAACATAGTTGATTTACCAACACCATTTATACCAAGTAATTCAGTTATTTTACCCTTTTCTATATTAAAGCTTACATTCTTTAAAGCCTCTATCTTTATTATTTTAAGCCCTTGCATCCTTTTATATGTTTTGCTGACATTCTTTATTTCTATCATATTTACTATCCTCCATATACAATATGCTTGTAAAATAAACTTCCTAAACTAAGTTTTCTATTTGTTAAAACGCTAATATTCATCCTCTATTCTCTTTAAAACTTCTTCTTTGGTAACATTTATTGCTTTCATATCTTCTATAAAAACAGATAATGATTCATTTATCAGCTCTAATTTCAAGTTTTTTAATATATTTTCATCAACCGTTACACTACTTTGATAATTTTTAAAAGTATTTATTATATTCATATCACCCATCTCCTTGTATGCTCTTTGAACCGTATTTAAATTTACTTTTAGATTAAGTGCCATTTCTCTTCTTGATGGTATTGTCTCTCCTGGTTTCAACTCTCCTATTACTATTTGTCTTTTTATATACTTTACTATTTGTAAATAAATGGGAGTTGTATTATCTAGTTCAAAATTCATGTTTCCTCCTATTCTAGTGTATTAATACGTTAATACACTCACTTGAAAAAAATACACATTCAGTTCAGACCTTATTTAATATTCTGTTAAGTGTATTATACTATTAATACACTTAATTTGTAAATACTTTTTTTATAAATTGCTTTATTTTAATTTGCTAAAATATCTAAAGTAAAGCTTAAATAATAACTTTACAAAATGGAGCATCAAATGAGAGGATATATATTTTATGTTATGTTAGACTTGAAAACAAGATAAGGTTATACATTTTCAACTAGTTAAAAATCTTATATGTATTAACGCTTAAAACTCTAGTAAAAATATGAACACACATTAGGAGGTAAACAAATGAGTTATAAAATTGAAATCAAAAATATTGAATCAGTCACTGCAGCTACTATGCGTTATAATGGACCTATGACTGAAGCGACAAAGTATTTTCCAAATGTATTTAAATCTATAAAAGGGAAATCCAATGGTGCACCATTCTTTTGCTACTATGATGTCGACCAAAAAACTGGTATTGCAGAAATGGAATTATGTGTTCCAACTGCTGAAACTCCAAATCGTATGGGTATAACTGTAAAAGAATTTCCTAAAACAAAAGCTTTGTTTTTTACTCACATAGGTTCTTATAGTAATTTACCAAAAACGTATGAAATGATATTTAAATATATTCATGAAAATAATATAAAAATACAAACGCCTTGGAGAGAAGTATTTATTAAAGGTCCAGGTATGCTAATAAAAGGAAATCCAGATAATTATATTACAGAGATAATATTTCCACTTAAAGAGGAGGAATAATATATGTTAGCGATTGAAATAGACAATTTAGTAAAAGAATATAAAAATGGTGTGAAAGCTTTAAATGGTCTAAGTTTTAATGTAAATGCTGGAGAAATTTTTTCTTTACTTGGTCCTAATGGTGCTGGTAAATCTTCTCTTATCAATATTTTGACTACTTTTTACAAGCCTACATCTGGAAATGTAACAATGTTTGGAAAAGATTTAGTCGATAATCCTTCTTGGATACGTACTCAAATTGCTTGTGTAGCACAACAAATCTCTATTGATGAACATCTATCTCTTATGGAGAATATGGTATTTCAAAGCAAGATGTATAAAGTAGAACCACAGATTGCAAAACAAAGAATAGAATCTTTAATTGATAAATTCGACTTATCTAATTACTTAAAATACCCTACTTCATCATATTCTGGCGGGGTAAAGCGTAGATTGGACATAGCTATGAATATGGTATCATCTCCTAAAATTCTATTTCTAGATGAGCCAACTGTTGGTATGGATGTAGATTCAAGAAAATCTATGTGGGATATGTTATTAAAAATTAGAGATGAGTATGGCACAACTATATTTCTAACTACTCATTATCTTGAAGAAGCTGAAGAATTGAGTGATAATATTTGTATTATGAAAAACGGAAAAGATTTAGCACAAGGAACACCATCCAGTTTACGTAGTTACATTAGACAAAACATACTACGTATAGCTTTTCATAATATCGAAGATATAAAAAAATATAAAGATGCAATTAAAAATATCGGTTTAGTCAAGTTTATGAGCGTACGAGAAAATTCAATTTTTATAAGTGTAAGTGATAGTAGAGTTGCTTTTACTTTGATAAATAAATGGCTTTTAGAACGTGATATACAGTTTGATGCAATAGAAATTGTGGAGCCAAGTCTAGAAGATGTATTTTTAGCATTGACAAGTTCTAAAAAAGACTTAAAGGAGGGATGGGAATGTTAAATATCTTATGGCGTAGTATGAAATGGCGTTTTAAAAATCCAATTTCATTTGTAGTTACTATATTACAACCTTTTCTTTGGCTTGTACTTTATAGCTCTATTGCAAACCAAAGTATGAATAATATGAATATCAGTAATTATACTGCTTTTATACTACCAGGTATCATTGTACTGGTTGTGTTTTCTTCATGTAGTAGTGGTGGTATCATCAACTTCATAATGAAAAACAGTGGAAGTTTCTATAGAGTTTTAATTGCACCTATTAGTAGGTATTCAATCGTCCTTGGTCAATTATTAGAAGCTATCTTAGTTTCTTTTCTAGAAGTAGCTATTTTGTGTATAGTAAGTATATTCTTTTCAGTAAGGATAGAATCTGGCATTGGTGGAATCATACTTATGATAGTACTGATATTTATGACAGCCTTTTTTTTATCAAGTCTAGCTTATTCTATAAGTTTATTATTGCCAAATGAAATAGTTTATGAAACAATTATGACTGCAATTGTACTCCCTATTTTCTTTTTAAGTTCAGCACTTTTCCCTATAGAAAATTTATCTGGAGGATTAAAAGTAGCAGTAATGCTCAATCCATTTACCCATGTTATTAATGCTTTACGTAGCTTAATATTCGGTGAAACTATTCTTATTGGAGATATACTACCTGTTATTCTATTATTCTTAATATTGTGCTGTGCAAGTTTTTCACTTGCTATGTGGAGATTAAAAAAGGAAATGATAAGCTAAGTTTTAAACCCATAATGAAAAATAACAAAAAGAGGCTATCTCAAAATAGAGATAAGTCTCTTTTTCATTGTTAAAATGATGAAAATATATTTGATTTCATACAAAAAGAGTGCCTCATGAACTAAAAAGTTCATTTTGAGACACCCTTTTTTATTATTTATTTTAATATTTCTAAAACTGAATTTAACACAGCATGACCATTACAAGTACCATAGTTTACCATATCTATTATAGACACTGGAGCTCTATCTCCAACTATAGATTTTACGTCATCAAACATAAATCTAAGTTGTGGTCCAAGAAGTAAAATATCAAAGTTACCAAGTTCCGATTTTATATTTCCTTCTCCAACTGCCCATATTTTACAGTCTATATTTCTTTTTTTTGCATCCTTCTCCATTTTATTTACCAATAGAGTAGAAGACATACCTCCAACACATACTAACAATATCCTAATCATTCATGACTCCTTTTTAATCAAATCTACATATATCTTGATTAAAAAGTATACGTAGAAAAGTTTACCATTTATAACTGCTTAAATTTTACTCTTAGATTATATCAAATTTTCCCATTTTTTTCACTACTAATGCTAATTTTATATTTTTAATATCCACTTTTCTACTTCTTTAGATATATCTTCAGCTTTTAGTATGGCTGATATTATAGCATACCCATCACTATCTAAACATTTAAGTTTATCTACATTGTCTAATTTTATACCTCCAATTAGTACAAATGGTATATCTACTTTTTCTCTAATTTCTTTAACAGTTTCAAATGAAGCTGATTTTGCATCTAATTTAGTAGATGTCGTAAATATAGACCCTACTCCTAAATAATCTGCACCATCATTTTTTGCATGAATAGCTTCTTCTAAAGTCCTTGCTGATACACCTAGTATCTTATCGTTTCCTATAAGTTTTCTAACTTCTCTCGCATCAATATCACTTTGACCTACATGCACTCCATCTGCATCACAGATAAGTGCTATATCCACTCTATCATTTACTATAAATTTAACTCCATATCTTTTAGTTATTTCTCTAAGCTCCATAGCTTTTCTTAAAAACTCTCTTCCAGAAGTATTTTTTTCTCTAAGTTGTACAGTTGTTATTCCAGAAGCTATTGCATCTTCAATACATTTGCAAAAATCTCTCCCTTCAAGCATTTCAGAGTCAGTTACTAAGTACAACTTTAAGTATTTTTTTAAATATTCTTTATCTATCATTTTAAACCTCCCCTTACACTTTATTCATTTAAAAATTCAATACTAGAATTTTTACTTAAAGTATCTATGTCCATTTGATAAACAGCGTTCATAAGATTTTCTTTAAATGTCCCTATTGGTGGATTATTTAAATTAGCCAATTCTCCACTTAAAGACATTGTAAGAACACCCATTGTTGCTGCTTCTAATATATTATCAGTAACAGCCATAAAACTTGCAATCAAGCTAGCAGTCATACATCCAGTCCCTGTAATTCCTTTTAATTTATTAGTTCCATTGTTTATTTTATATGTACTTTTACCATTAGTTATTATGTCTGTTTTCCCAGTTGCTACGACTATACATTCAAGCTTTTCAGAAACCTTTCTTATTATATCAGTAGAATCTTCTTCTTCATCAAATGAATCTACACCTTTCCCCCTTACATCAAAACCACCTATAAACTTTATTTCTGCCATATTCCCCTTAACAACATTAAATTTGACTTCATTTAAAAGTCTACTTGTAAGTTCTGCCCTAGCATTGCTTGCAAATACTCCAACTGGGTCTAATATAACAGGTTTATTGTACTTATTAGCTGCTTTTCCTGCTAATAAAAATAAATCTAACATATTTGAATTCATAGTTCCTATATTTATTACTACAGAGTTTGCTATACTTACCATTTCTTCTACTTCCTCATATGAAAAACTCATAAGAGGACTTGCTCCTATAGCTAAAGTTACATTAGCACAATCATTTATAGTTACATTATTAGTATAATGAATTACCAATGGATTTAATTCTTTTACGTCCTTAATTAAATTATACATATTCTACCTCCAACAATTTTTTATTATTCAAATTTATAAAAATGATGTACTGGCCCTACTCCATGCCCTATATCAAAACTTCTTTTTATTGCTTCTGTTATATAGATTTTACTTAAATTTACTGCTTCTGTCATTTCATATCCTAATGCTAAATAAGATGTTATTGCAGAAGATAATGTACATCCTGTTCCATGTGTATTTTTTTTATCAATTCTTTCGCTTCTATAAACTTTAAATATATTTTTACCAACTAAAATATCCACTGCTTCTCCATCTAAATGACCTCCTTTCATAAGTACAAATTTAGGTCCAAGCTGTAGTATTTCTTTTCCTACTCTATTCATATCATCTACATTATGTATTTTTATTCCTGTAATTTCTTCTGCCTCTGGTATATTTGGTGTAATTATGTATGCAAGTGGTATCAAATGTTTAATTAAGTTTTCTTTTGCCTCTGGCTTTAATAGATAATATCCACTTTTAGATATCATCACTGGGTCTACTACCAAATATTTTGGACTGTATCTCTTTAGATTCTCAACTATTTCAAGTATAATTTCAGGGCTTGAAACCATTCCTATTTTTACAGCTTTTGGAGGTATATCTTCAAATACTGCCTCTATCTGTTTTTTTATTATTTCCTTACTTAAATCTTCTACAGCAAAAACTCCTTGAGTATTTTGTGCTGTTATGGCTGTTATTACACTCATGCCATAAGTTCCAATTGCACTAAAAGTTTTCAAATCTGCCTGAATTCCAGCTCCTCCAGATGAATCTGACCCAGCTATCGTAAGCGTTGGTATCTTATAATTGCTCATTATTTCCTCCTAAAGTTTAATTTAAATAATCTAATTAAAAAAGCCATACCTACAATAGGTATAGCTTAGAAGTCGCATATATCATAAATAATACATACTTAAGTTTTATACTAAGCTTTCCTACGCTGGTATTATCCAGATCAGGTGTAAGGGTCGGTATTCCTCTCAGCTCTTGGCTCCCCTAGCTATTTTAATTTATATATTTATAACTTCATTATATTACAATAGTATTTATTGTCAAGTTTTTACACAATATACACTCACTATAAAGCTACAATAGAGATTTATGCTAACGCTTCTAGTTCTTTTCCAATAACATAATCATATTTATTGTCAATTAAATCTATAAGTACATCTGGATTTTTTATTATAGACAATTTTTTATTTCTAGTTAATTTTTTTATATAACATTCCAGTTTCATTGCATTACTTTTTGTATTGGTTGCAAAATAAATTTCTAGTTTTTTAAATCCTTTCGCTCTTGTATACTTTGAATTAATTCCCGACTTATGTTCATTCATTCTTCTAACTATATCACTAGTATATCCAGTATATAGAGAATCATCTTTACATCTTATAATATATGTAAAATACATCTTAAATCACATCCTTAAGTTAAATATATGAATATTATATTATAAAATTGATAAGAATGCTGTTGATTTTACATAATATTTATTCTTAACAGTAATTCTAATATATATGTATAAAACATACTTCACATAGGTCTAATACTAAATTTTGGACATAATAATAACTTAACTATACCCTCTTCATAAATGATGGTAAGATGACAATTTATATTTTTAATAAAATACTATCATTAAAATATTTCTTATTATTTATGTTATAATATTCATAATGGCTATATTTTAAAATAGTTTATGTAAACCATAATTTAAATAAATAATAGAAAAAGGATGAAGAGCTATGAAATTGAATAGAAATGATAGTTGTTGGTGTGGAAGTACTAAAAAATATAAAAAATGCCATATGGATATGGATAATAAAATAGATTCATTTGCAAAGCTAGGTCATATTGTACCAACTCATGATATTATTAAAAATCCAAAACAAATTGAAGAAATAAAAAAGAGTGCAGTAATAAATACAAAGATTTTAGATTATATTTCAGATAAAATTGAAATTGGAATGTCTACAGAAGATATAAATAAATTGGTTCATGACTTTACAGTACAAAATGGAGCTATTCCTGCTCCACTGGACTACAATGGATTTCCTAAGAGTGTATGTACATCAATAAACAATGAAGTGTGTCATGGTATTCCTAGTAAGGACATTATCTTAAAAGATGGAGACATTATAAATGTAGATATTTCTACTATTTTTAATGGATACTATTCAGATGCTTCAAGAATGTTTATGTTAGGTAATGTTAATGAAAATGCAAAAAAACTAGTTCAAGTTACCAAAGAATGTGTTCAAAAAGGTCTTGAGACTGCTAAACCATGGGGGTTCTTAGGCGATATAGGTGATGCTATTAACTCTTATGCAAAAAAAAATGGCTACTCTGTTGTTAGAGAAATTGGTGGGCATGGAGTTGGCTTAAGCTTTCATGAAGACCCTTTTGTAAGTTACGTATCTAAAAAAGGAACTGAGATGTTATTGGTTCCTGGAATGATATTCACAATAGAACCCATGGTAAATGAAGGAACTCACGAAATTTTTATTGATGAAGAAAATAATTGGACTATCTATACAAGAGATGGTAAATTATCTGCTCAATGGGAGTGTATGGTTTTAGTTACAGAAACAAGTGTTGAAATATTGACTGAATAAAAAACAAATGCCTATAAAAATTGAATCTTCAATTTTTATAGGCATTTGTTTTATTAATGCACATCTATTGCATCAACTGGACAGCTTTCTCTAGCTTCTGCTGCTGATTCTTCAGCATCACTTGGTACTTCGTCAACTATAACATGTGATTTCCCATCATCCTTCATATCAAATACTTCTGGACATATTGATGGACATAATCCACAACCTATGCAAGTATCTTGATTAACATTTGCTTTCATAATAAAATCCTCCTAGACGTTACAAATTTAAAATCTTGTTTATCAAAGATTGATGAACCAAAACTTTAACATTCAGTTCTTTTTTATTATGCCCTCAAATTTGAAAAAAATACCTTTTAAAAATAATTTTTATAAAGTTTATTTTATAGTTATAGCAAAGCTATATATAATATACATTGTCTAATTCATAATGCTCATAGGCTACTTCTTTTTTATTCTTTTTTACAGGTTCTAGGTTTCTTATTTTTACTATCTTTGCTGGTATACCAACAACTGTTGCATCATTAGGTACATCCTTAACAACAACCGAATTTGCACCAATTTTTGAATTTGAACCTATATTTAAAGGTCCTAGTATTTTTGTTCCAGCACCAATTAGTACATCATCACCAACAGTTGGATGTCTCTTTCCAGTATCTTTTCCTGTAGCTCCTAAAGTAGCTCCTTGATATATTGTTACCCTATTACCTACTTCAGCTGTCTCCCCAATTACAACACCCATTCCATGGTCTATCAATATACCTTCACCCATTTTAGCACCAGGATGTATTTCTATACCAGTCATAAATCTGGATATCTGGGATATTAATCTTGCTGTAAAAAGCATCTTCTTTTTATAAAGAGCATGAGCCACCCTATGCATTATCATTGCATGAACTGATGGATAAAGTAAAAAGACTTCTATCTTAGACCTAGCTGCTGGGTCATTTTTCATTATATATTCAATATCTTTATTTATTTTCTTAAACAAAGTATTCACTCCCTCAAATAAAATTATTAAAATATTCCCATCGACATATACTTATCAACTCCATCTGGAGCTACTGTAACTATCTTTTTATCTGGATACTTTTTTGCCATTTCTATAGCACCAAATATATTTGCTCCAGAAGAGATACCTACTAAAATTCCCTCTTTTGCTGCAAGTAATTTAACTGTATCAAATGCATCTTCATCATCTACTAATATTACTTCATCAACTACACTAGAATCATAATTTTCAGGAACAAAGTTAGCACCTATCCCTTGTATTTTATGAGGTCCAGTCTTGTTTTCTGATATAGCTGGAGATTTTTTTGGTTCAAGTGCAACTACTCTTATGTTTGGATTTTGTTCTTTTAAATACCTAGCAGTTCCTATTAAAGTACCACCTGTTCCTACTCCACATACAAATATATCTAAATCTTTAACATCATTCATAATTTCAACTGCTGTTGTTTTATAATGTGCGTTTGGATTATCTCTATTTTCAAATTGTTTTAAGCTTTTATAGTTTGAATTTTCTTTTAAAAGTTCATTTGCCTTTTCTATAGAACCTGCCATTCCAGCTTTACCATCTGTAAGTACCAAATTTGCTCCATAAGCCTTCATTAAATCTCTTCTCTCAACACTCATCGTTTCAGGCATCACGATTACTACTTCATATCCTTTTAATTTTCCTATCATAGATAATGCAATACCAGTGTTTCCACTAGTTGCTTCTACTAATACATCTCCCTTTTTTAATTCTCCTCTTTTCTCTAACCCTTCTAACATTTCATAAACTGCTCTATCTTTTATACTTCCTGCTGGATTTACTTTTTCTAATTTTACATATATATTAGAACACCCGTTAGTACAACCTAAATTATTCAGCCTTACTACAGGTGTGTTTCCTATCAACTCTAATGCGTTATTATATAACATACTATTTCCTCCTACATTCCTAAATTTATTATCAAATTGATAACGATAAATATATTATAGTATTATCATTTTGATAATGCAACCTTTTTTTGGATTTTATACTTATAATAGATTTATTCCAAATATTATTAATATTCAAATAAAAAAGTGAAAATCATTATCGATTTTCACTCTTTAAACTTTAAGCTTTAGACTAAATCACGTATAATATTTTGTTACTAAAATTCTACAAAATACTATATAAGACCTAATATCTTTGCAACCTCAACATTGACCTTTAACACATTGACTCTGTCTTCACCTAAAACTCCAAAAAGTTTTTTGGAAGTATTATCATCTACAATTTTTTGTAATTTATTTTCTGATATTCCTGACGCTTTTGCTATAGCAGGTATCTGAACCTTTGCAGATGCTAGACTTATATTAGAATCAAGTCCTGAACCTGATGCTGTAAGTAAATCTGTTGGTATATCTTCTTTTTGTACAGTTGGATTATCTTTTTGTTATATTCCAAAACATAGTGTTATCTCCTAAACCTTCAAATCCTGAACCATTATTGGCTGCTGAAGATGTAAATTCATATAATACTTGTGATAATCCATAGAATCCAGGATTTGAAATTCCTTCAAACCCTGCTGGTACTGCTACTGAAAGACCAGAGAACATTAGTTGGTACTAACCCTCCTAAAGGAGTTAGTGTATCATGCATATTATTAACTGTACCTGTTCTGAAACTCCCACGCCTAAAGGCATGGGGTTCTTAGGTACTACATGAATTTCTATAATACTCTCAGTTACAATAAATCTCTCAGTTACAATAAATCATAACCTACAACATATTATCACTAATCATATTCCCTAAGACTTTTATTAACAAAGTATCTGTTGACACCATTAACATTAATATTAGGCTCGTTTCTCAACCTATATAGTTTTTATATCCCCATACTAGATATTAATTTATAACCATTTAATTTTAATTTCTTTAATCTACTTATTTCTTTATCATGTAATACTTTAAAGTTATCATATGTGTCAATACATAATTCTCTGTTGATTGATTTTAAATCATCATTAACATTCATTATTAAAAATGCAGAATAGCAATCTCTTTGAATATCCATACTATTATTCCATCTATCCCTTAATTCCTTCTTATTGTACTCATCTGAAAAGTGATTATATTGACTAGCTCTACATTTAGCAGTATCTATTTTATATAGTTTTTCACCATTATATTTTAACTTATTGTCTAACATAGTCAAAAACATTGATGGTGCTTTATTTGCTAATGATTTTCCAAAACGTTTCTTCTTATTAATTCTACCAGTCTTTTCATTAATAGTAGTATCCTTTGCTCTAGTTTGAAGTCTTTTATAACTCATCGTTTCAACATAAAACTTATTACCTAAATTTAATAATTTGTTAATTAACACATAATGGTCTTGCTTATTTCAGTTTGCTTTCTATATAGCTCTTTTCTTAGTGTTTTTAATTTAATATAGTGATTACTAAATATCCACTTATCTCTATTTCCTTGTTTTATAGTACCATTATCATTGAATTTATTAGGATTAGTTGAACGTTTACTTCTATCCATTTTACGTTGAATTAATTTTAATTGCCTATCTATATTATTAACATTAGGGGCTAACTCCAATAGCTTAACATCATATTTACTAGATATGGCTATAGTTTGAGTTCCAATATCTATACCTACATTACCCAAACCAATTTGCCCTTTTATTTTTCCTTGAGTGGTTGCTTTTTTAAGTGGAACTCCTTCTAAGACTAATTGTACATACCATTTAATTTTACCCTTAATTTCTTTTTTAAGTATTCTACAATATTTTATTTTATCTTGAATTGCTCTTTGAGCATAGTTGTCGTTATTCTTTATTATTACTGGAATAGCCATCTTATTAAATTTAATAACACCATCTTTATAACTAATTCCAGTTGAATTTTGTTTTCCTTCTATTGATGTTAATTCATTATATCTAATATAATTAACCTGTTTAGCTTGATGATATATATACTTACTAAAAGCATTAAAACATCTTGTGGCTATTTTCTGAGATATAGCAGAATGTAATTTATAATATTTACAAATAGATTTAACAAAATTATGAAGTGAATACTCTGTCAAATTATATTTCTTAGTAATATCGTTAAATATTTTATTTCTATCTTTACCCTTATATTTATTTTCCATATATTTATATTAACATTATATGTGCATGTATCAATACCTTTTATACACTATTTGTGCTATCCATCCCACACCTAAATGAGTGGGCTTTCCGCACTAGGTTGTAAATTTTTTTCAATTTGTTTCCCACACCAGTTAGCAAGTAACTTCACGGAAACAAATCCTACAAGTAACAATGCTATCATAACTATATCCAACATTTTAGCTCCTCCATTTAATTTCTTTTACAAATTTTAGTTTTGTATTGCTACTTCATTTATCTTATCATTTTAGGTATAAAGATAGGATTAAGAAACATCTGTTACTGATTAGTATTTCGTAAATATAAAATTGAGTTTTTAAAATATGCATCTAGCAACCGTATTCCCAGACATTCCAACACAATTCTATATTTGAGATTTGTAAAAATCTAGATGGGATTATGCTTTCTATAAATATTTAGACACAAAAAAGGTGGCAAATTTGCCACCCCCTAATAAAATCTAAAGTTATTTAATTTATATTAACATTCTGGAACTATATCATTACTCATATCCATATCCAAACTTTTACCATGATAATAAATAAAATCAATTACCTTTCCACTAATTGTAACAGCAATCAAAGAGTAAAAAATGTCAAAAGCTGATAGATAAAATAATGATAACAACAATACAATAACATCTGTTGCTAAATAAACTTGCCCTATGTTCAAAGATGTAGTCTTAGAAATTACTAATGCTAAAGCATCGTCTCCTCCTGATGCACAACCTGCTTTTACTACTATACCTACACCAGTTCCAACAGTTACACCTGCCAAAATAGTTGATAAAAGCATATTTTGTGATTGTGGTACTAGAGGTCCTATAGCTTCAAATAAGTCATATAACACTGAAAAAGTTATAGAAGCTACTATTGAATATATAAGGAATTTTTTACCGAAAAATTTATATCCTACTAAAAGTAGTAAACCATCTATTACAACATTTGCTATTGCTGGTTGTATATTGAATAAATTTTTTAACAGTAGTAAAATACCTAACACTCCACCTTCTGTTATGTTGTTTAAATAATAAAAATTATAAACTCCAAATGCTAATATTGCTGAACCTAAAAATATAAGTCCAATCCTTTCTAAAAATAACCGCCTGGCCATACATATCCCTTCCTTTTTCTGAATTTATATATATTATATACAAAAGAATTGGCTTTGTATACCGCACTTTTCAAATCTTTAATTATACAAAATTTCTATATTTTTTTCAACAATTTTTTTATGTTTTTTTATGTTTTTTTAATACCACACCTACGCTATAGTAATTCCAATACTTTAGACGTTTTCCTTTTTTCCATAAGTTTATATTAGTTTTACTTATAATTTAGTATAATTAAGTCTTTGTTTATATTAATTTTTTATTTGTTTAGAAATACTATTCAATAATTTATCACTAAATTAAATTAAAAAAAGAGTTACTTTATATAGTTTCTAAAGTAACTCTAAAAATCTTATTTATTATCTATGACAATTTACCATTCACCCTTGAACTCTGAAATATTATCCTTGTTAACTTCAACTTGTTTAATTTGTGTAACAGGTTCTATTTTTTCACCTTTAAGGAATTTAGATGCCTTTTCTATGACTAATCCACCTTCTTCTACAGCAGACATATAAGTTGTACCATCTATTAACCCATCAGTTATAGCTTTTAATCCATCTTTACTTCCACCCAAACCTATGACTTTAACTTTATCCTTAAGACCAGCATCTTTTAAAGCTTGACCTGCACCTGTAGCAGAATTATCATCTTGACATATTATAACATTAAAATCAGTTTTCTTTTGAATTAAATCTTCTGTTACCTTTAAAGCTTGCTCTTTCTCCCAATTTGAAGTTTGATTATAAACTATTTCTATATTACTATCTTTTAATTCTTTTTCAAGACCTTTTTTTCTTAATACTTGTGGAGTAGTTCCTGGTACTCCTTCTATTAATACAGCTTTTCCACCAGCTTCTCCTAATAAGTTTTTAGCAATTTTTCCAGTTAATGCTCCTGTTTCTTCCTCATTTTGTCCTATATATGTAACTAAACCTTTAAATTCTCCAGTTGGGTTACTTCCTATAGAATTTGTAAATGCTACTATAGGAACGTCTGAATCATTAGCAGCTTTAACTATTCTCTCACTTACAGCAGAATCAACTCCACATAATGCAATCATGTCTACCCCTTTAGCCATAAAATCTTCAGCTTGTGATAATTGTTTACTAGCATCCCATTGAGCATCTGCATATTCCACGCTTACACCTAATTCTTTAGATTTTGCATCTATACCTTGTTTAGTTGCTACAAAGTAACCTGTTGAACCTGGTAGTAATACTGCTATTTTCTTTTCTCCATTTTTTTCTTTGTCACCACCATTTGAACAACCAACTAAACCAAATATCATAACAAGTGATAGCAACAATGCTAAATGTTTCATTAATTTTTTCATAAAAAAATCCCCCTTATTTTTTATCTTGAAGCAAGCTTTTTCTTGCTATAAGAATCAAATCCAACTGCTGCTAAAATTATTAATCCTTTAAATATGTACTGGAAATATACATCTATTCCAAGAAGATTAAAACTGTTGTTTATAACACTCATAAGTAATACTCCTATAACAGTTTTAAGTACAGAACCAGAACCTCCTGCCACTGATGTACCTCCTATTACTACAGATGCAATTGCATCCATATCATATCCTTCACCTGCAATAGCAGTTGCAGTCCCAAGTCTTCCTGTTAGTACGATTCCAGCTATTCCTGCAAGTACAGCATTAATAATAAACACTTTCACTTTGTGAGAATCTACATTTATACCATTAAGTTTACTTGCTTCTTGATTCCCTCCTACAGAATAAACATATCTACCAAACTTAGTTTTATTAAGTACAATAAATGAAACTAACACCACTATAAAGAAAATTACTACTGGTATTGGTATATTAAACAAATATCCATTTCCAATGTAATCAAGTATTGGTATATTTTCAGTAATTGGATATCCTCCTGTAAGCATCAACAGCAATCCTCTTACAATAGTGACCATAGCCATAGTTGCTATTAATGATGGTACATTTATCTTTGCAACTACTATACCATTGATTAATCCTATTACTGCACAAATCGCTACACCTAAGAGCATGGATGCAAACAAATTAGTTCCACCAGTCGCAAATTTCATTGTTATAGCACCTGCAAGAGCTGCTACTGCTCCAACTGATATATCAAAGTTTCCAGATATTATAACAAAAGTCATACCTGCTGAAATTATTCCAATTATAGAAGATTGTCGTAAAAGATTAAGTATATTTTGTTTACCTAAAAATGATGGAGTTGCAATACTTATAGCTATACATAAAGCTAAAAAACCTAATAATACTCCATAATCTCTTAAATTTAACTTCTCAAAAGCTTTCTTCATCTCAGTCCTCCATTTTCATTTTTTATACATTAAATATACTGTTCATTATATCTTGAACCTGTATATTCTCATTTTTTAAATCATCTACAATAGAACCTTCTCTAGTTACTAAAATTCTATCACTTACTCTTATTACTTCTTCTAAATCAGAAGATATAAATATTACTCCTATTCCTTTACTTGAAAATTCTTTGATTGTATTGAAAATATCTTCTTTTGCAGCAATATCTATTCCCTTTGTCGGCTCATCATATATTATTAAATCTAAATCTTTCTCTAACCACTTAGAAACTACTACTTTTTGTTGATTTCCACCACTAAGCTCTTTTACTTCTTGCTTTACATCACTAACTTTTATTCCTAATTCCTTAACACCTTTTTTAGAAAACTCAATTTCTTTATTTCTATCTATAAACAAAAATTTCTTGAATTTATCAATTTGTACTGATGATGAGTTTGTGTATATAGCTTGTTCTAAAATTAATCCTAGATTTTTTCTATCTTCAGGAATCAATCCTATTTTGTTTTTTATAGCAACCTTAGGAGAAGTTATGTCTACTTTTTTACCATTGATAAAAATATCTCCACTATCTTTATTATCTATACCAAATATCAAATTTATAATTTCAGTTCTTCTTGAACCTACAAGACCAGCAAGACCTACAACTTCGCCTCTATAAACTTTAAATGAAACATTTTTTATTTTGTTAGACCAGCTTATATTCTTTACTTCTAGTACTGGTGGCTCTTCATATTTTGCAAATGTATAATCCTTCTTCTCAATAAGTTTGTGATTATCATTTCCTGTCATAAGTTGAGTTATCTTTAATTTAGTTAAATTCTCTACATCATAAGTTCCAATCATAATTCCATTTTTCATTATACTTGCACTATCACATACTTTAAAAACTTCCTCTAATATGTGAGAAATATAGACTATTGTTTTACCTTTAGACTTTAGTCTACTTATTATTTTAAATAGCCCATCTTTTTCATTATTAGTAAGTGATGTTGTAGGTTCATCCATTATGATAATTTCAGAATTACATGAAACAGCTTTCATTATCTCAACCATTTGTTGGTTTGCTACACTTAAATTAGAAACTACTGTATGTGGGTCTATATTAAAATCAAAATCCTCACAAATTTTCATATATTCCTCAAGCATGTCTTTCTTGTTTAAAAACACACTTCCTTTTAAAATTTCTCTACCAAGAAAAATATTTTCAAGTACTGTAAGCGTTGGTATCAAGCTTAATTCTTGATAAATTATACTAATACCATTTTCTTTAGAATGATGTGGATTTTTAAACATTATTTCATTACCAGTCAAAATTACTTTACCTTTAGTTTGAGAATGAACTCCTCCTAAAATTTTAATAAGTGTAGATTTTCCTGCTCCATTAGCTCCCAAAAGAGCTCTTACTTCTCCCTTTTCTAACTCAAAATTTATCCCTTTTAAAACATCTACCTTTCCAAAACTTTTATATATTTGTTGCATTTCCAATATCTTACTCACTATATCACCTCACTAATTCCGAAACCATTTTATAATTTCATCAATATTTTCTTTTGGTGCTGATAACAAATCCCAAGATAAAACATATCCTTTTACTGTTGTCTTATTTATATTTGAAATATTTTCACTTATGTACTTAGGTGTAACAGGAGCTATAATTTCCTTTTTATTTATTTCAACTCCTACATATATATCTTTATTAAGATTTCTTGTCATAAAATCGATTTCCTCTAGTACAAATTCTATAGGATATACATCTCCTTCATACTCCTTCATTCCTAAAATATCTAAGAAATTTCTTTTTCCAATCTCTTTATTCTTATGTATGGATTCATCAATAAACCTTTCAAATTCAAATGGTAAACCAGCTGGAGCTTTTGTAGTTCTATACATCATTGGTTTTATAAAATCTGCTACTTCTTGTAATTTTTCTAAATCTTGACCTGTAAAGTAAGAAATAAAAGGAGAAAAAGTATCTATACCTATTTTCAATCCCTTACTTTTAAAATAACTACTTATCTCTAATAATGCCTTGTATATATTTTGATTTTTTGTTTCAAAAAAATCTTCCCATATTTTATTTTTAAATTTGTATTTTCCATTAATGTATTCTGTTATACCAAATGGAGTATCTTCATTATCTATAACTCCCTTAGACACATTATTCATTTCTCTCATTAACGACTCTTTATCAATATTATTTTTTTCATATATATTTAAACAATCTTTACAAAAACAATTAAAAACACCATTTAGTTTATTCGAAAAAGAACCATACCTTATTTTATCTAAAAAAATTCCATCAAATTTAATATCACTAAAATAAGTACTATATATTTTCTTTATATTTTTTATATTTTCCTTATTATTTGGGCAATAAAATTCAAAATTTTCATCCTCTTGTAAAGCATAGCCCTTGACTTCCTTCCCCATATAATCAATTAGTAAATTACTTTTTTCAAGTAATCCTATTTCAGAAAAACATGGCAACCAAAGATATAGTTCAACATTATATTTATTTAATAGTTTTTTAGTTTCTACATATAATTCTTCATCTACACTCCATCCCATGATAACCTTTTCTATATCAATACAGTCCAATAATTCTAGTAGTTTACATTTTATATCATTAAACTTTATTTCTTTAGCCTTAAAACCTCCAGTAAAAATTTGTACTATTACCTTTTTTCTATCCATGCTTGACCCTCCTATTAGCTAATGCCATAGCAAGTCTTATCCCCCCATATACTGGCTGATTTTCTTGAGATATAAATTTTAAATTTTTATCTGTATTTTCTGTTTTTAAATTATTCATTAACATTTGAGCATATACAGTTTTATTTAATGTACCACCAGACAAAACTATATTTATTTCGCTTTTATCCATTTTCATTGGATTAGATATTTTTCTCAATATTACTTGAGCTAATTTAGATAGTTCAGTTGATGATTCTCTTAATATTTCAATAGCCAATTTATCACCTTGTTCGGCACAATCAATCACTAATGAAGCTAAGTTTGCTATTTCAACATTATCGTTTATATCAGTAATCATATATGCAAGTTGTTCAAAACTATTTGCTCCAAAGAAATCCAAGACACAACTAAATAAATCACTATACTCATGACATTCATCACAATAAAGCAATACTTTCTTTAATAATTTTCTCCCTATATCATATCCAGAACCCAAATCACTAAAATTATACCCCCATCCACCAACTCTATATATTTCTCCACCTTCTTTAATTCCCAGTATAATTGAACCTGTCCCAGCCACAATTACTAAACCAGGGGAATCAGCTTGTGCATAAAAAGCTAAAACTGCATCATTTGCCAGATATATTTTTTCTTTGTTAATCCCAATTTTTAATATTTCATCCATTATAATCTTATAATCATTAGGAGAATCACAACCAGATATACCAAATACAGTGTACTCAATATCGTCTTTTAAATCCATTATTAATATTTTCATATGTTTTTTTAATTCCAACTGACTTATAATTAGTTGAACCAGTGGTATGTTCTTTAAGTATGTTTCCATCTAAGTCACTTACACAAAATTTAGTTTTTGTTCCCCCTCCATCTATTGAAACCAAATATTTCACATTAATATCCTCCTTTTTTATTAGATAAGGAATATTGATAGTCAGTTTCTTTTAAACACATACTAATTACTCCATTTATACTTCCTTCTCTCAGTGACTCCACTTTTATTAATTTAGGAAAATTTTCTTCTTCAACACTCTTACTTACATCTTTTTCTATAAATTCCATGTCAGTCTTAGTCAATATACTGCATTGTATAATCATAGCTTGAGGATTTAAGACACATACAAGAGTTCTTACGAAATTTGATATTATAGATAAAAGTTCTTTTTTAAATTTATTATCATTACTCTCTAAATATCTTTTTCTTAAACTCATAATATAATCTTCAAGATTTAAATTATTGTAGTTGTACTTACCAAACTCTATATTTAGGTAACTTAATTCTCCAGCAAAATTTGTATAACCTAAATATAATTCACCATTTATAACTATACCTGAGCCAATGCCATCTTCTAAATACATAAGAGCCATATTTTTATATTCGTCTTTATACTGTTTTTGATAAATTCCTATAGTAGTAATATTTGTATCGTTTTCTATAAATACTTTAGTATTGTATTTACTCTTTATTAAATTTTCTAAATTTATACCTTCCCAACTTTTTATAGTTGGTATATTTTTAACTACACCTTTTTTTACAACTCCTGGGACGCCAATCCCAATAGCTCTTATATTGTTTCCTTTTACCTTTTTGATTAAAGTATCTATAACAAAAAAAGTATCTTGGTTAACGTTTTCATACGTATCCATTCTTATATTAAATTCTTCTTGATAAATTATTTCACCTAATAAATTGGCAACTACCCCTATACAACTATTTCTATAATAATATAAAGCTATTATGTGTTCTAAGTTTGCATTTATTTCAAATAATTGAGCTCTTCTTCCTCCAGTAGATTCACTTAATCCACTTACTTTAACTTCATTTTTCAAAGCTAATTGCTCTACAATCTTATTAACTGTAGCTAAACTCAATTCAGTAATGCTTGAAATTTCTGGTTTTGTTATAGGACCTTCATTTTTTATAATATTTTTTATTAAATCTTCATTTACTTTTTTTATCGTTTGTGGTTTTCCAACTATATTTTTCATAAACAACACCTTACTTTATAAACTTTATTTATTAAGTTTAGTATAATATTTACAGGTTAAATTTGTCAATAAATTTTCAATAAAACCTTAAAATCAAATTTATCTATTGTCCGCTTCATAATTATTCTTCCTGACTAAATTTTACTGTTCCTATTCTTTTCATGACATAAATACACATATTATACTATTGACTAAAATAAAATATCGTCATACAAAACCAGTTGCAATTATCTTCCTGAATATATATAATAAAAATGTAAATTTGTCATTGAACTCAATCTTAAAAGTGGAATCAATGTTCAGTAGTATTATCCCATCATATACAGGTATAAAAGAAACGCCGACGACCTATAAAATATAGTGTTTATTCAGGTTGGCGGCATTTTCCTATCCTTTATCTAATACGAAATCTAGATTTACAATAGCAGAATTTTATACTATTTTTTAAATCTAACCTCAGCTGCCTTTGCATGTGCATATAAGCCCTCTTCTTTTGCTAGTTTTTCAGCTACAGGTGCTAATGATTCTATAGCCTTTTCACTAAATATCTGCTTTGTACAAGTTTTTATAAAAGTTCCAACCCAAACACCACCAGTATACCTTGATGCTTTAAGTGTTGGTAATGTATGATTGGTACCTGAAACATAGTCACCAAATACCTCAGCAGAAAGATTTCCAATAAATAAAGAACCATAGTTCGTTAATCTATCACAAATATCATCATACTTATTTACTGCAACTTCTAAATGTTCTGGTGCATAAAAATTACTTATTTTAATGGCTTCCTCTATATCATCAACCAGAATTATCTCTCCATTATTTTCCCATGAACTATATGCTATATCCTTCGTTGGCAAATCTTTTAGCATAATTTCTATATTTTTTTCAACTTCTTGTGCTATTTATAAACTATTTGTCAACAATATACCTCTTGCATTTAAATCATGCTCACATTGTGCTAATAAGTTAGCTGCAATATAAACTGGATTTGAAGTTTCATCAGCTATTATAAGAACTTCACTTGAACCAGCCACAAAATCAATTCCTACTTGACCATAGCATTGTCTTTTAGCTTCAGTTACAAACTTATTTCCTGGACCTACGATTATGTCAACTGGATTAATTTTTTCTGTACCATATGTAAACGCTGCTATAGCTTGAACTCCCCCAGTTGCATATATTTCGTCAGCCCTGCTATATCCATGGCTACCAATGTTTTAGGATTTATATCTTCAGTATTTTTCATAGTTGGTGAACATGCCACTATTCTTTTTACTCCTGCGACTTTTGCAGGTATTATAAGCATAAGAGCTGTTGAAAACAATGGATACTGACCACCAGGAACATATGCAAGACATGACTCTATTGGAATATTAGTTTGCCCTAGGATTACACCTGGATAAATTTCCTTTTCAAAAGAGCTTTCAAAGCTTGATTTTTGAGCCTTAGCAAATTCCCTTATATTTTCAGCAGCAATCTTCAAGTTATTTATAAATTCGTCATCTACATGCTTATAAGCTTCTTTTATCTCTTCTTTAGTGATTCTAAATTCACCTTTTGTATTTCTATCAAACTTTTCATTGTATTTTTTAAGTGCAACATCTTTATCTCTTCTTATATCTTCTATTATAGAGCTTACTTGCTCTCTTAAAACTTTTTCATCTACCTTTTCTTTCGTACTTGATATTTTAATACTCTTCATTTTTTACCTCCTAGTTTTTCAATATTATTCTCATTTAAGATATATCAATAAATAAAAACTCCCATCCTCTATTAAAAGCCAGAGGATAGGAGTCTAATCATATTGTACTCGCCTCACTAACTGAGCACTATTTGTCTAATAACTATACTTATATTTCTTCTAATCATTAATGTTTTTCTGAATTTTCTCTTTATTATCATAATATGATATATTTTAACTATTGATTTGTCAATGAAATTCTTTTATTTTCTACAGCAGTTACAATTACATTTATGGCATTTATGGCAATTATTATTGTTTCCTCCATTATTTCCACTTCTTCTAGATTCACATTCCATACCTTTATCAAATAGTCTAGCAGCTTCTGCTAAAGATTCTATTCCCTCATAATTGTACTCTGAATATTCATCCCAGTATTTTTCTGCTTTTTCCCATAATTTTCTAGCTTCACATTCATATGCTAATGCTTCTTTTTTTCTTTCTGCAGATTCACAAAACGCTTCTCTAGCTTCTCTTTCTCTTTTTTCAGCTTCTCTTCTAAATTGTTCACAATTTCTAGGTCTATTTTCTCCTGAATTTGAACCTCTTCTTTCTCTATCTTCATCATATGCTTCTCTTTCATATTCTTCTCTTTCATATTCTTCTCTATCATTTTTGAACCATTTAGCTGTAGATTCTCCTCTTTCATACCAATCTTCTGAATAACCACCATTTGCATATTTTTTATTTTCCATATAACATATCTCTCCCTTTAATTTTAATTTTTTTATGAGATGTTTTGTTTCATCTCATACTATATAGTATTAAAATATTCAAAATATGTTACATACAAACTTATATTTTTTCTTTTTTAACCTATTTTCAACATTTTATTCATTTTTTCGCAATATCCTTTATCCTTTATTAGACATAAACTGTTGTTTATTTCATATTCAGAGTCAGCATAAACCATAATAGCAAGTTCATCATCATCATTTAAAACATCGAATTTTACTAAGCAATTCTCAACTATGTCTAGAATTTCATCTTTATTACATTTTTTAAATCTAAGAAGTGCTCCACACTTTTCTCTAACTATTTTATTAACTTGTATTTTATCTTTAGTAAAAGAATCTATACTTGAAACTCTATTATCTATTATATCTATAATATCTGAATAAACTGCACTTCCTGTTGCTAAACTTCCAGCTCCTTTACCTACAAAAGAAACTTCTCCTACTGAATCTCCATTCACTATGACAGCATTAAACTCATTGTCTATTCTAGCAAGAATATTATCTTTTTCTACTAAAACAGGTCTAACAAAAGCACTTACTTTATCGTTTTCATACTTACTTTGACCAATTAATTTTATTTTACAATTTAATTTTTTTGCATATTCAATATCTTTTTCATCTATATCTGTAATTCCTTCTAAATACACATCTTTCCAATACACTCTATTATCATAAGCTAGAGTTGATAATATTGATAGTTTTCTAGCAGCATCATACCCTAGTACATCAGACTCTGGATTTGCTTCAGCAAAACCTAATTCTTGAGCCTGTCTTAAGGCCATATCATAAGATAGATTCTCATCATACATTTTAGATAATATGAAGTTAGTAGTTCCATTTAAAATAGCATTTATACTATCTATGTTATTTCCTTCTAGTGATTCTATTATTGGTTTTAATACTGGTATACCTCCTGCAACTGAAGCTTCAAATTTGATACTTACTTTATTTTCACTGGCTAATTTTGCAAGTTCATCTCCACATTCAGCTAACAAATCTTTATTTGCTGTAACAACATGAATTTTATTATTTAATGCTTTTTTAATATAAGATAGTGTTGGTTCTAAACCACCCATAACTTCAACAAGTATATCTATATCTTTATTAAATATATCATCTATATTATTAGTTATTATATTAGAGTATTTTTTTCCCTTATGTTTTTCTAAATTATTAACTAAAATTCCAACTATTTCTATGTTTCTTTTTGCTTTATTATTATCTATTATATCTATAAGTCCACTTCCTACAATTCCATATCCTAGTACTCCAATTTTTACTTTATTCTTCATTTTATTTTCCTCCTAAATTTATAATTTTCAGTTTTTTTTTTATTTTCAATCTTTTATTGCAATAAAAATAGACTCATCCCTATACAAAGGGACGAGTCCATACTCGCGGTTCCACCCAATTTGATTTTATCATTTATTGATAAAATCCACTTTAGACTTTAACGCAGTTAACGGTCAGTCTTACTAAAACTTTTTAAAGCAACTTCAGACCACAGCTCCTAGGTAGTTTTCAATTTCTCAAACTTAGAAAGTCTTTCAGCCTGTGAACTTTCCTCTCTGATAGTCGAATTAAATTTACTCTTCCTATTCATCGCTTTTTTATTTTATAATTAATATTTATATTTTTAAATAACAAAAAACTCTCATCCTTATAACATAAGGACGAGAGTATTATTCCCGCGGTTCCACCTAATTTAGTCTTCATCTATTATGAAAACTCACTTTACACTTTAACGCAGTTAACGACTATTCTTACTAAAATCTACTGATACAGATAACTTCAGAAAGTAGCTCCTAGGTAGTTTTCAATCCCTCTAATTTAAAAAGTCTTCCAGCCGATGGACTTCTCTCTCTGACAATCGAATTAGATTTACTCTTCCTATTCATCGCTTTTTTATTTATTATGTTGTAATTTATTTTAAACCCTTATAAATCAATTGTCAATACCTTTTTAAAATTTTATTTTTTATACTTAAACTTATAAATCCGAAAATTCTATTTCTAATTTTTTACTTAGTTCATTGCTGATTTCTCTGTTATAGTTGTATTTTTCAATATTATTTTTACTTCTAACAGGCAATGAAACTATAAATTCGCTTCCAATACCAAGTTGACTTTTTAAAGATATACTACCCTCATGCAACTCAACCAAAGATTTTACCAATGAAAGTCCAATTCCACTTCCTTTAACTCTGTAGGAAAGTTCATTGTCAATTTGTTCAAATCTATTAAATATTTTATCTATTTTTTCTTTTGGTATACCTATGCCACTATCTGATATTTTCATATTAAATACATTATCCTTCACATATAAAAATATGTTTATTTTTCCATTTTCCTTATTGTACTTAATTCCATTAGAAAGTAAATTTAATATTATTCTTTCCAATTTTTCTGAATCAAATAGCATTGAAAATTCTTCTATTTCTGTATCAAATGTAAGCTGTATATTATTTTGACTTGCAAAGTCAGCTACAGACATGCATATATCTTCTATAAATGCAATTATGTCAGATTCTTCTGGGCTAAAATCCAAATATCCTGACTGCATTTTTGTAAAGTCTATAACATTATTTACTAACCTTAGTATTCTATTTCCATTCTGTTTTATTATACCTAAATTTCTTTTTAAAGTATCATTTGATTCTATTAAATCTGCTTCTTTTTTTTCTATAACTTGTAATGAAGATGATATTAAATTTATAGGTGTTTTGAGTTCATGAGATAAATTTGCAAAAAATTCCATTCTAGTTTTATCAATTTCCTCTTCTAGTTTTTTTCTTCTACTTATATCCCTTGCTGTTCCAATTATTCCAATGACACTTCCATAGTTATCAAAAAATGGTCTTTTTGTAATCTCAATACACTTGTTTTCCTCATTCATATTTATATTTAATTCAAATGTAACTACTTTTTTATTTTCAACTACACCCCTATCACTTTCAAATATCTTATCTATTAAAGCTTCCTCTTCTGATATTTTGTAACTATTCTTTCCTAATAATTCTGCTTTATTCATACAAGCTAAATTCAAAAAACCTGAGTTAAATCCAATGTAATTTCCATACACATCTTTATAAAACATATTCTCTGGAATTGAATACTCTATCATTTTCATTAAATCTTTTGAGTTATAATTTTTATTACTGTATCCACTGTATATTATATTGTCTATTATCCCTATAGTACCTAAAAGTTCATCTTCATCATACAAAAAATATTTTTCAACCATAAAGAAAGTTTCTTCATATTCAAGGAGGCTTTGTAAAAATTTTTTTTTACTAGATACTCCTTCTCTATAATCATCTCCAAACAATTTGCCAGTACTCTCTCCCCATACTTCGATATCATTTTTCCCAAATATATCTTTTGTCATTTTAATGTTGTTATTTAATATTGGTATTAAATTTTCACTGCAATCTATATATATGCCTTCTTCATCTTTAATATAGGCTACTTTATCCTTTTTATCAAGAGAATCTATTATCTGTCTATAATCAAATACAATTTTACCAAAATACAAAATTATGTATGAATCCCCTATTATCTGTTTTTTTATGTTTATCCAAGTTTTAAGTGTTGGAATGTATCTTTTTATACAATCTACCTCATCTGAGAACAACTCTTTGAAATATTTTTTAGACTTAAATACAGGCAATATATCTAATATATTTTTATCACAACTACCTTCTTCTAATCGTAGTAATTTGCCCATACCCTTACTTATATATTCAACTCGATATTCTATATCTTCTTGTCTCTTTATAATTCTACAATATAAAAAAGGTACAGGTATATTTTTTATAAAACTTACATATTTATTATGGGTATCCATATTCTAACCACTACCTCTCAATCTTATTTACACTAATACTCCTTAAGTAATTATATGACAATTTTCTATTAATTATAACATATTTTATAAGGTATACTTGTGAATAAATTTAATTTTATGTAATTTATTATTTGTTTATAATTATTTGTGTCGCTTTTTTCCAAAATCTAATTATAGTAACTTGTTCTAGTGCCTGTGGGTAATTGGAGATACAAGCACATATAAAAATACAGGACTAAATCCTGCACTATTTGAAAACGCAGATATTAACTCATCAGGATTATAACCTTTATTTGGTATATTTACCATTCCAACCAATGGATATACTTATCCTTTAAAGATATAGTCTCTTCACTCTTTTGCTCTATTTAACACTTTGCTTATCAATAGTCATCCTTTCAAAGATGATTATAAATTAAAATTATCTCATAAAATAAAATTTGTCAAGTTGTATTAAAAATAAAAAAGCCCAGAAAAATTCTAGACTTTTTAACTTAAATGTCAATATTTTTGCATTAATTAAATTACATTTATAATATTAAACACTATATTTTATTTTAATATATTACTTTAACATTTCATTTCTTATCTTTCTAAAATACATTCTTGAATTTACTTCATAACCAATAACGATAGACCAACTGCTAAAATACATCCATGTCATAAGTACAATTATTTCAGCTATACTTCCATAGATTACTTCATAATTAGCATAGTAATTTGTATAATAAGAATATAAAAATGATACTAAAAACCAAGCGAATGTAGCAAAAATAGCGCCTGGCGCAGATTCTTTAATAGTTAATCTTTTATTTGGAGTATATTTATATAAAAGTGTAAATATCACTATTATTGTTATTATACCTACAGTGTATCTTAGAATATCCCATATTTTTATGAATATCTCATCCAATCCTATAAGGTTAAAAATAAAATAACCTATTTTTTCTCCATAAACTAGAAATATCATAGATAAAAAAATAAGTACCAAAAGCATTATTGTAAATAAAAATGATATAGATAGAATCTTAAAAAAAGACCTCGTTTCTTTAACTTTATAGGCTCTATTCATTCCTTTAATAAGAGCTTTTACTGCTCTTGAAAATGTCCACATAGTAAGTATAAAACTAACAGCTAAAAATTTTAGATTTCTATTGTCTATTGCAGAAACTATGATTGAAGATAATACAGCAAAAGCTCCTTCTGGCATCATATTTCTAAACAAAGCTATATATTTATTTAAATGAAGAATTGGTATATATGCTATAGAACTTATTGTAAATATCAAAAAAGGAAATATGGACAACATTAAGAAGAAAGATACTTCTGCTGACTTTGAACTTAATTCACTGTAATTGGATTTTGCAATTATATATTCAATCAATTTTTTATCTATACCAAACATAAATATCCTCTTTTCTCTCAAATTAATTTCATTATACAATACTAATTATACTCAGATTCATACCATAATATAATTATTTAAGTAAAAATAACACAAATAAAAGCTGAAAATAACAATTCTACTAACATTTCCATATTCTACTCAATGAAAGTAAATTATAATTTTCAGCTAAACAAATTATTATTATAAAATAATAATATTTTATTTTAATTTTTCAACCATGGTATCTATATACTCTTTTAAACCTTGAATCTTTTTATCTGCTTCAATATCACTAGCTCCTTTTACAGCTATATAAAATTTAAGTTTTGGTTCTGTTCCAGATGGTCTTATAGCTACCCAAGATTCATCTTCCAAAAAGTATTTTAAAACATCAGATTTAGGAAGATTATCTATACCATTTTTATAATCTTTTTTATCAACTACTTTAATACTGTTTATATAATCAATTTGATTCTCTCTAAAGTAAGATATTATTTCTTTTATTTTTTCTACACCTTCTATACCTTTTAAAGTCAAAGATATAGTCTGTTCTTTAAAAAATCCATATTTTTTATAAAGCTCTATTAAGCCTTCATATAAACTCATACCTTTTGAATAGTAAAATGCCGCCATTTCAGATATCAATAATGAAGAAACTACACCATCTTTATCTCTTGCATGAGTACCAACTAAATAACCATAACTTTCTTCATATCCAAATACATAACTTCTGTTTTTATCTTGTTCAAATAATTTTATTTTTTCACCAATAAATTTAAAACCTGTAAGAACATTTAACACATCAACATTATTTGCTTTAGCTATATCTGCTCCAAATTCTGATGTAACTATGGTTTTTATCATTGTAGAATTTTCTTTTAATTTATTATTTTCCTTTAATCCTTCTATTATATAATGTGTCAACATAGCACCAATTTGATTTCCTGTAAGTAAAGCATACTCTCCTGTAGTAGTTTTTACTGCTACACCTACTCTATCACAATCTGGGTCAGTTGCTATTACGAGGTCTGCTCCTTTTTCTTTTGCAAGTAATATACCTCTATTTAAGGCTTTTTTCTCTTCTGGATTTGGATAATCAAGCCCTGCGAAATTTGGGTCTGGATTTTCTTCTTCTGGAACTACAATTATATTTTCAAAACCCACTTCTTTTAATGCTCTTCTTATTGGAATATTCCCTGTTCCACAAAGAGGTGTATAAACTATCTTAAAGCTTTTACCTACATTTTTAACTAAATCTTTTCTTATAATTTGACTTTTTACTGCTTCTATAAATTTAGTATCTTGTGATTCGTCCAACAAAACTACTAAATTTTTATTATCTTCACTCAGGATTGGTATTATACTATAGTCATGTATACTATTTACTTTGTCTGTTATTGCATTTGCAATTTCTGGCATAACTTGTGCTCCATCTTCCCAATATACCTTATATCCATTATATTCTGGAGGATTATGACTTGCTGTTATGACTATACCAGCTATTGCATTTAAGTTTCTAACAGCAAAAGATAATTCTGGAGTAGTTCTCAAGCTATCAAATATATATGCTTTTATACCACATGCTGCCAAAGTGTTTGCAGACTCTATACAGAACTCTCTAGATTTGTGTCTATTATCATGAGCTATTACTACTCCTCTGTTTTTTTCTTCTTTTGTAGTATTTTCTAATATATAGTTTGCCAATCCAAAAGTAGCTCTTCTAACTGTGTACTTATTTATTCTATTCGTTCCTGCTTCAATTATTCCTCTAAGACCAGCAGTCCCAAACTCTAAATCCTTATAGAATCTATCCTCTATCTCTTTTTCATTATTTTTTATTTTCTCCAATTCTAGTTTTGTATCTTCATCAAAATATGAACCCTTTATCCACTCTTCATAAGTTTTAGTATAATCCATAAAAACCCTCCCTATCTTATGTATTTATTACAACTGACATATAAACAACCATTTTGATACAACTATAAATCTTCTGTATACTTAATTAATTGAATTAATAAAAATATCTGCCATTATTCTATGACCTTCCTTGGTTGGATGCAATCCATCAAAATACAATTTTTTATATCCTTCTAGTTCCATATTTTTATTATATTCTGAATAAAAATCTACGAAATTAGTATTAAATGTCACACAAAATTTTTTTATCCAATAACTATATGATTCTAATTTTTGAGATACTATATTAAAATCAGTAAAACAACTCCAATCTTCTCTAACATTTGGAATATCTGGTTTTAATGGTATCCCTACAATAGGTATAATATTTTTTGAATATGATTGATGTACCATAGCCATTATATTAGAATTAATAACTTCATTTCCTGCACCAGCAATAAAATCATTGGTACCACCCATTATAAAAACTATATCAGGAGAGTTTTTTACAACATCTTCATTAAATCTAACTAACATACCACTTGTTGTATCACCATTTATACCCTTATTTACTATTTCTAATCGAGTCTCTTTATTTACAATGTTTGTCCATGAATTACTTCGTGATACTCCAAATCCATATGTTAAACTGTCTCCTAAACAGACTATTTTCATCTTATCCCCCCTTAGATATATTTTTATGTTTTAAGAATAATCTAACAGTTTAGTTAATTCATATTTTATACTTTTTTATCTTTCAAGTAAAGTTATTCTATTCACTAATTTAATGTAAATATATATCTATACTTTTCCTTCCCCAATTTGAGGCTTTTCCTTCACTATTCATAAAAATATCTATTCTATTACCTTTAATTGCACCTCCACAATCTTCTGCCACAAAAGTCATACCCAACTTAGGTATATATACTTTTGTTCCATATGGTATTACACGTGGGTCAACTGCAATAACACCCCATCTTGGAGTTGTACCAGTAGATGTTATTGTATCTCCTGCATATGCAGTTGCAACCACTTTCATATGTTTACCTCCTCTTATATTTGCTCCTCTTGATGCAATTAGTACTTTTTCTTTAGTTCCATATTTTATAATTTTTGCAGTTGGCTCTTTAGATATTACTTCTTTTGATAAGACTTTTTTGACTAACTTTCCATCATGGTAAGTTAAATTATAGACTAGTTTTTTTTCTCCCTCTTTACCTTCTTGATAAACTTTAGATTTTCCCTTTAACAAATTACTGTCATTTACATGTTTTGTATCAAATGGAATTTTTTCAAACTCTTCTTTTTTACTTTTAGTTACCTTAACAACTTTTATTTTCATATCATCTTTTAATTCTGTATCTAAACTTGGATTAATTTTATCTTCAGAATTATACTTCACACCCTGTTCATCCAAAAGTTCCTCAACTGTTTTTTTAAATGAAGAGACTTTTTGCTCTTTACCTTTAACTATTAAACTTATATCTTCTTTATTTAATATAGAATATATACTTACCAAACTCATTAAAATTGATACACTTAATAAAGACAATATTATTATCCTCTTTTCTCTTTTCTCCATAATAATCTCCTTCCATGTTCAAATTTTAAATTAATATTATTCATTACAATTTTAACCTTATATTATATATGTATATTATATCTTTCCAAATTTATGTAACTTTTTTGTAACTTCTAAAAGTATTAAGATTACTTTTAGACTTAGAAAATTTAACAAATATGCTGTTTTTAAATTATCAAAGCTTAATATAATAATTTTAAGTTATATGTAAACAATTATATCTCAGCCAATGAGATATAGACATAAATAAAATGGGAAAATGATTACGAACACATTCATCCACCATACCAGGAGAAATTTAATGGTCATAACCTAATTGTAATGTCTTATCCAGAAAGGTTATCTAAAATGGAATACAATAAATTTAATAAGTATTTAAGAAATAATGTAATGAGCTTCTAAATATAATTCCTATTTATTGAAATGTGCAAAATTTCATAACAATTACATAAAAGGGCTGTCTCAAAATAGAGATAAGCATCTTTTTCATTGTTGAAATGATAAAAATATAACAAATCTTATTCCACTTTCATCAATTGAGGTTTCTAGTTTTGTATAATAAAGGAGATGATTCAAATTTTTATTTTAAAACACCTCCTTTTTAATTTAATTAATCTTTAAGTTATATATTAAATTTCTACTTATTCTTTATCTTTTAATAATTTTTCCATCTCTAAAATCTTTTCAATTATAGCCTTAAAAATTGCTTCTTCTCTAAGCTCATTATAGCTATCATCATTAAACATAATTAACAAGTTCGTATATATATTAAAAGTATATAAATTTTTGGACTCTAGCTTATCAAAAAATCTCATTTGACTCACGTCCAAACTTTCATGTATAGCATATTTTTCTAATATTTCTTTTAGACTACATAAGGTCTTTTTTGCTTCTTCTTTCATGTTAAAAAATAAAAAAATTAAAGATAATTCCATATAATCCATATATATACCAAAAAATGCACCCTTATCTTCACTGAGCATTTTTTTTATTTCTAAAGAAAGATTTGCATACCCTAGCAACTTATTTTTTATATATTCCATTTCTTTCTCTATTGCTTTTTTATTAGAATCTCCATTCTCCAGTTTTTTCTTTAATTTCTTATACTGATTTTTGTATACATTGATTATTCCTTTACAATCCATGCTTACATTGAATATATTGCTAAACAATTTATTTTGAAGTAATACTTCTGCTTCTTCCAGTCTATTTTGCTTTAAATATATCATAGCTAAATTGACACTTGTATCTCCTATTGGCTTATATATCATATTTAAGTACAACTCTGCCTTTTCATAATCATTCAACATACAATATGCATTTGATAATATAATGAGAGCTGTCTCTTTTATTTGAATATCATCTGTATTTCTTACTATATCTTCAAGAATATTTGTTGTTTCTTTTACTCTGTTATTAAGTTCACTCTTACCAAATTTATATGAATACATCTGATATAACGAGCATATCCTTAACTTTAATAAATAGCTTTTAGGATATTTCTCTATATACATATTAGAAAGTTTTTTCACAGATTCTAAGTCTTTCCTACATTCTTCTTTTGGTTCTTCTGTTGATAAATCAATTTCAATTCTAGCAAAAACTGTTTCTAATTCTTTATAAATTTTCGTTACTTCTTCTTCACTTAAATCAATCTTGTAGTTTAAAAGTTTATCAATAGATACATTGAAAAAGTCTGCTAATAATGGTAATAATTCTATATCTGGGTAAGAATTTCCACTCTCCCACTTAGATACTGCTGGTGTTGACACGCCTATAAACTTTGCCAATTGTTCTTGAGTTAAACTTCGTTCTTTTCTAAGATTTTGTATAACTTTACCTATTTTAATTTGCATATATATACCTCCATAGTACATTTGTTGTAATTTAAGTATATAAAAAAAATATTTACTAGTAAATCGAGGGAAAGTTAACAAAATGTATGTAATTTAACCATTAGTTATATTTTAACCTAAAACCTTATTTCATTGACTTGAAATATAAAATCTATTAATTAAGTTTAAGTACAACCTAATTAATAGATTCACATTAAATAACCTTTTAAAGATTTATATTATCTCTTTACTGTCACTTACTATATTTAGACTTTCAAAGAAACTTGAAATAAAATAAATTCCATATACAATGATAACAATACCTAATGTTAACAACATATTTATAATAACACCTGTCTTTGCAATAAATGGCATTATAACAAAGAATCATTTTGAAGCACTTTCTTTTCTATTTTATTATTTAGCCAACAAATTATGTCCTCAAAAACTTCTTCCTTATTTATTTCATTCAATAATTCATGTCTTCCACCTTTGTAAAGTTTGCAAGCCACATCTTTTACTCCTAACTTTATGTATCTATCCCTTAGTCTTAAGACACCTTTTCCATTTTTTCCTATAGGGTCTTTATCTCCAGATATTATGTAAATAGGTATATCAAGAGGCACCTTTTTTAAGTTTTCTTTATCCTCAATTTCTTTTAATCCTTGAACTAAATCATAAAAAAAGCCACAACTACACACTACTCCACAAAATGGGTCATTTATATATTTCTCAACTTGTTCTTTATCTCTACTTAACCAATCAAACTTAGTCTTTTTATTTCTTTTTATTATTTCTCCACCAAATATCAAGTCATTTATTTTATTACTTCTAGAATGTCTTCCATACTTTTTAATCTCACGATTAATTATCATGTGAGCAAAATTTAAGATGATTCCTTGCTTTCCATTTGAACCACATAGTATAAGACCAGATAAATTATTACTGTAATCCATTATGTATCTTTGACTTGCAAATGAACCCATGCTATGACCAAATAGATAAATTGGTAAATCTTCGTTTTCCTTTTTTATAATATTTGTTAAAGCATACATATCCTCTACAAGACATCTAAAGCCTTCTTTCTCAGCTAAATGCCCAACATTTTCTACTGTCTTTGCAGTCTTACCATGACCTCTATGGTCGTTTATATATACTATATAGCCATTTTTAGTAAGCTCCTTAGCAAAAGTCTCATACCTTTGTGCAGTTTCAGCCATTCCATGTGCAATTTGGACAACTGCCTTTGGATTTTTTATATTTTCATCCTCCCATTTATATGTATATATATCTAAACCTTCCTCTCCTTTGAAAGTGAAGTTTGTACACTTCATAATTATCCCTCCAGATTGATTTTATTTAGTATATTAATTTATATATTATATTACAAGTATTTTCAAGTCAAAATCTTTCTATAGAAATTTAGGATTTATTAATTATTCATAGAAATTATTACATAGATTAGGCGTTTTTAGGAATTCTTTTTCTGTTTTTTTACAAAAAAGGAGATGATTCAAATTTTTATTTTGATACATCTCCTTTTACACTATTCTGGTTATTCTACTTCCAAAATCATATCTTTTAGTTTTTGTAAATTATTAATTGGTTGACTACAACTATTATTTTGACACACATAATAACTAGTCTTATCATTCTTTAATTTATAGTTATTTAAAAAATCTATCTTAGTATCTTCTTCATCGTATTTCTTTACTAAAAAAGTTGTATTTGGTATAAAGTTTTCACTTATCAATTCTTTAAATGCAATTAAATCAGAATCTTCTTTAAAAATACATATAATTTCCTTAGTAGAATAAAGTTCAAACATCAATGAAAGCATATAAAAACTGTACCCTGTTGGAGAACTCTTTACATTATCTACATACAGTTTTAATTGTTTATATGATATTTCTTCAAGTTTATTATCGCCAGTAATTTTTGCAAGCCTTATAAGATTGTATAGTTGAACAGAATTTCCTGATGGAATAGCTCCATCATACAAATCTTTTGGTCTTGCTATTAAACTTTCACTATCTTTACCATATATATAAAATCCATTTTTTTCATAATCCCAAAAAAGGTCGATACAGCTTTCATTCAAATTTAACGCCTTTTCTAAATATTTCATATTAAATGTTGACTCATAAAGCTCTATATACGCCCATATTAAAAAAGCATAATCATCCAAATAAGCTAAATAATCAGAACTTCCATCTCTATATCGAGCTAACAATCTACCTGACTCATTTACAAGATTATTATTTATAAAATCAAGACACTTATTTGAATACTCTAAATACGTATCACTTTTTAAAGTGCTATATGCCTTTGCCAAGGCAACTACCATCAATGCATTCCATGATGTAAGTATCTTGTCATCTTTATGCAAAGATGTTCTTTCTTTTCTATATTCAAATACCTTTTTACTAAGATTAGCTATCTTTTCATTAGGTCTCTCATATTCTTTATTTTTTATAAGATTAGGAATACTTTTACCTTCAAAATTTCCACTACTAGTTATATCAAAATAATTATTAAAGAAAGTTCCATCTTCTTCACCCAACACTTCAACTATTTCAAGAGGATTAAATGTATAAAATTTTCCCTCTTCACCTTCACTATCGGCATCCTGAGCTGAATAAAATCCACCCTCTTTATCCTTCATCTCTCTAATTACATAATCTATGGTTTTTATAGCAATTTCTTTATACAGCTCTTTCTTTGTTATTTTATACGCATCTAAATAAGCTATAGTAAGCATAGCATTGTCATATAACATTTTTTCAAAATGAGGAGCCAGCCATTTTTTATCAGTGGAGTATCTTGAAAAACCAAATCCAATATGATCAAACAAACCTCCTCTATACATTCCATCCAAAGTTTTTTCTACCATTTTTAATACATCTTTATCTTTTTCTATACTATAGTATTTCATCAAAAACATAAGATTTTGAGGGCTTGGAAATTTTGGTGCATTGCCAAAGCCGCCATACTTTTCATCATAAATAGCCTTAAATACCCTAACTGATGAACTTAACATCTCCTTTGATAAATTACCCTCTGTATTTTTCACCCCAAAATCATCCTTAAGAGCTTCTACTATTTCATCTCCAGATTTTATTAATATATCTCTACTTGTATCCCATTTTTTAGATACATTCTCTAATAAATCTATAACTCCAGGTCTATTATATCTTGAATATTTTGGGAAATATGTTCCCGCAAAAAAAGGTTTTTTATCTGGTGTCATTATTATAGTCATTGGCCATCCGCCACTACCTGTCATAGCTTGGCAAACTGTCATATATACACTATCTATATCTGGTCTTTCTTCTTTATCTACTTTTATTGCTATAAAATTTCTATTCATTATTTCAGCAACTTCTTCATCTTCAAAAGATTCTTTTTCCATAACATGACACCAATGACATGTTGAATATCCTACACTTAAAAATATTGGTTTATCTTCTTCTTTTGCTTTTTTAAAAGCTTCATCATTCCAACTATACCAGTTTATAGGATTATATGCATGCTGTAAAAGATATGGAGATTTTTCATTTATTAGATTATTTGGTTTTCTACTACTTTTCAAAATACCACCTCATTTGTTATTTTATTATATGTTTTACAATAAACAAATAGATATACACTTATAATAAGTGTATACCCATCTTTAACTATATACATTTAAGTTTTTATCTAATTAATTCTTCTAGATAAATAATTTTTTTAATATCTACTAAAACAAAACAACATAAAAAATATCAAATTATTTTTTCAAAGGTTTTTCAAAAGAAGGAGGATTAACATCTATCTTAGTATCATGATTTGGTCCTGGAGTTGATAAATCAAAATACAATTTAGAATCTTCTGTAACTCCAAAATCCCTATTTGAACCTGTATCTTTAACTTTATTTAAAGCATCTCTAAATAAAGCATTATGTGCTTCTTCTCTATTAAGTAAGAAATCTATTGTTTCTTTTACATATTTATCATCTATTTGTCTATACAAATACTCATAAACTACCTTAGCTCTTTGTTCAGAAGCTATATTTGAAAGTAAGTCAGCCACTAAATCACCTGTAACTGTAACATAATTAGCAGTCCATGGAGCTCCTGATGAATTTATTAAGACTGGTGATAGACCAGTTAATACATGTGTTTCTATTTCACCTGTAGCAACTGCATTATAATCAACATCATGTCCATTTAATAAATTTATAGTTTGTGCTACCATTTCCATATGGCTAAGCTCTTCTGCTGCTATATCAAGAAATAAATCTTTTATTTGAGGGTCTTTTATTCTAAAACTTTGGGACAAGTATTGCATTGCTGCTTTTAACTCTCCATTTGCACCACCCAACTGTTCTTGCATTAAAACAGCATATTGAGGATTTGGTCTTTCTACTTTTACTTCTTTTAATAGTGCTTTATCGTGTTTAAACATATTAAATACCTCCGTAAATTATTATTCAAAATTATTATTTACTTAAGTTGTAATAATATTCTAAATTGTATAATTAAAATTTAATAAATTCTTAATTATATATTCATTAATTTATTTACAAAGGTAAAAAACGCCAATCTATACCTAAACAGAAACTGAACATCAACAAAATTTTAATAAAAACTTTATCAATATTCAGTATAAATTTTAGTTACATATCAAATTTTCAAGTTTATCATTAGGTGCTACAATAGGATAAACATCATAATCCTTATCTATATCACATTGTAAAAATACAGGTTTATTAAAATCTATTATGTCTAGAACTTTTTCTAATTCTTTCATATCAGATATCTTATATCCATCAATATTATATGCATTTACGAGTTTAACATAATCTACATTTTCATTAATGTCAGTTTGAGAGTATCTTTGATTGGAAAACAATTTCTGCCATTGTCTTACCATTCCTAATGTTCTATTATTAAGTAGTAAAATAAGTATAGGTACATTATAATTTGCAACTGTAGCTAGTTCATTACAGTTCATTCTAAAACTTCCGTCACCAGTGACTAAAACTACATTTTTATCTACATTACCAACTTTAGTTCCAATAGCTGCACCTAAACCAAAGCCCATAGTTCCTAACCCTGCTGATGTTATAAAACTTTTACTCCCTCTAAAACTCCAGTACTTAGCAGTCCACATTTGATGTTGACCAACATCAGTTACCACTACAGTAGAATTACCTAATTTTTCATATTTCTCATTTATTTTTTTAAGTATATTTTGTGGATGAAATTCTCCCTTTTGTACCCCTTCACTCTTTCTAAATGTCTTTATCTCTTCTTTCCAATTACTATTATTCTTACTCTCAACTCCTTCAATTAGTAAACTAAGAACTAACTTCACATCTCCAACCAAAGATATATTAGATTTTATATTTTTGCTTATTTCAGATGGGTCTATATCTATGTGTATTATTTTTGCATTTTTAGCAAATTCAGAGCTTTTACTTATTACTCTATCACTAAATCTTGCACCTATTGCTATCACTAAATCTGAATTAGAAAGGGCTAAATTACTTTCTCTGCTTCCATGCATTCCAACCATTCCAAGAGATAATTCATTTTTTCTATCTATATTGCCAAGACCCATAAGTGTGTTTAGTACAGGTGTATCTATTTTAGTTGCAAATTTTTCAAGAATATCCTCACTATCTGAAGACTTAACTCCTCCACCAGCATATATTACAGGTCTTTTAGATTCTTTTATGATATCTATTGCTTTATTTAAAAGCTTAACATTAGTTTCGTCATCTAGACCAAAATCACTCTTATAATCCATATAATCATCTATTTGACATAAATCATAATCCTCATCACTAAAATCCATTTCTGCTAAAAATAAATCCTTTGGAACATCTACAAGTACAGGTCCTTTTCTACCTGAATTTGCAACTTTAAAAGCTTCTTTTATTGTAGGAACTAATTCTTTAGTGTTTCTAACTAAATAATTATGTTTTGTCATAGATAATGTTGCTCCAGTTATATCAATTTCTTGAAAAGAATCTTTACCTAATAAACTTGTTGGAACTTGACCTGAGATTACAACCATAGGTGAAGAATCCATAAAGGCTGTTGCTATTCCGGTTATAGCATTTGTTGCTCCTGGACCAGATGTTGTAAAACAAACCCCCACTGTATTAGTACTTCTTGCGTACCCATCTGCAGAATGAACCAGACCTTGTTCATGGGATGTCCTTATATGCCTAAAATCATCTGGATAATCGTATAGAGCATCGTAAAGAGGTATCACTGCTCCACCAGGATATCCAAATATCGTGTCAACTCCCTCTTTCTTTAAACATTCTAAAATTACCTTTGCTCCGTTCATACGCACTACTATACACCACTCTTTCCCTCAAACTAATCCATTTAATACATTTATTTTAAGAATGACATCATACTTCTTAGATTTCTACCAACTTCAGCAATTTCTGTAGTATATTCTGCTTCTCTAGTTTTTAGGAAGTTTTGACGTCCTTCTTCATTCTCTTTAATCCATGCTTTTGCAAATTTTCCATTTTGTATATCCTCTAAAACATTTTGCATACCTTGTTTTGCTGCATCAGTTATTACTCTTTTACCAGATACATAATCTCCATATTCTGCTGTATCACTTATGCTATATCTCATTCTTTCAAATCCACCTTCATATATAAGGTCGACTATTAGTTTCATTTCATGTAGACATTCAAAGTATGCTACTTCTTTTTGATAACCTGCTTCTACAAGTGTTTTATATCCCAACTTTATAAGTTCACTTATTCCACCACAAAGTACTGATTGTTCTCCAAATAAATCTGTTTCTGTTTCTTCTTTAAAAGTAGTTTCTAAAACACCTGCTCTTGTTGCTCCTATCCCTTTTACATATGCTAAAACTGTCTCTGTAGCTTTTTTAGTGTAGTCTTGATATACTGCAAATAATGCAGGAACTCCACTTCCTTTTGTAAATACATTTCTAACTAGGTGACCAGGACCTTTAGGAGCCACCATTACAACATCAACAAATTCTGGTGGTTGTACTTGATTATAATGTATATTGAATCCATGTGCAAATGCTAAGGTCTGACCTTCTTTTAAATTATCCCTTACACTTTCTTCATAAACTTTCTTTTGCTTTTCATCAGGCATTAATAGCATTGTCAAATCACTTTCTTTTGTAGCTTCTGCTACATTCTTAACTTCAAATCCATCTTCTTTTGCTTTTTGTGCTGATTTACTTCCATCATAAAGCCCTATCACTACATCTACACCATTATCTCTAAGATTTTGTGCATGTGCATGTCCTTGGCTTCCATAACCTAAAACTGCAACCTTTTTACTTTTTAAAACCTCTAAGTCCACATCATTTTCATAATACATTTTTGCCATTTTTATTTCCTCCCAATACTTTTTCTCATTTTATGATATTTATTTTTATTAGAAATTCATACTCATTATCATTGATTTGATACTATTTAACAGATTTAATTTCTCAATTTATATAATTTAAAAATTATATTTTAGAATTTTCAGTTTTTATTAACTATAATAAACTAATTCATTAACTATAATAAACTAATAAATTCAATGATACTTGTATTTTAAATCTAAGATTTTTCTTATTTAATATTTATCTTTAGCTTTTTATTTTAAAATAAGTGTATTTATCTTTAGTTTTATAAAGCATATTTAATTAATGTCTCATCTTCTCAACAGTTATCTCTCTTACATCATGTAGTTTTTTCATATGGTTTAAGACAGAATCTAAGGATGTCTTTTCTTCATTTACTATTAATTTTATACCTGAGTTATTCATATTATCTACAGTCATACTTATTGATTGTATATCAACTTCTCTTCTTCTTAGAGTCATAGCCACTCTTAAAAAAGAATCTATTCCTTGGTTTAATTTAGCATATACAGTATTTTCCATAAAAATGCCTCCTTATTTTTATTATTTTTTATTAATTTTATATGGATTAAATTTCTTTATATCGCTTAAAATAAAAAAACTTTCATCTTTATAAGCAATATAAATATTACTTATAAGGACGAAAGTTATATTCCGCGGTACCACCTTATTTGTAGATATAAAAAATACATCTACCCCTCTTTTTTCAGGTCGGATAATTAATTACCTTAACCTTAGCCATGTAACGTTGGCAGACGTTTGTACTTACTAAAAATATTCAGTACAAAAGCTCCAGAGTGATCACTATACTACTGTTAACACCAATTCTCAGCAACATTGGTTCTCTGTGGATAACACTATTAGTACTGTTGTCTCTGTCATTGCTTTTGCTTTTTTAATTTTATATTTCAATTCTGTTTTGTTGTTAATATAGATTATATTCCCTATTATTTACAATGTCAACGACTTTTTTTAAAATTTTCAGATTATTTATTTTTTTCGCAATAATATTTCTTTTATATTCTAAGTATATATTTTGGAATAATCGTTTTCAGATTGTTATCTTATATCCATTTATTTTTAGCCAATTTTCTTTATCTTTATAATCTGGCATAATAGATTTTACCAAATCATAGAATTTTTTAGAGTGATTCATATGTGCTAAATGGCTAAACTCATGTATTATTACATACTCAATTACATCTAGTCTTGCCATAGATATTTTTGAGTTTATATAAATATTTTTTTGAGATGTGCAACTTCCCCATCTCTTTTTTTGTTCTTTTACCTTAACGCTTGCTGGAATCAATTGATTCATTATTTCACAATTTAATTTAAGAAAATCTATTCTCTCTAAAACTATTCTTTCACTTTCCATTTTATACCAAGACTTTAAAGATTTTTTAATAAACTCTGTACTTACATCATTTGTTTGAATAATTATCTCAGATTCATCAATATTTATTCTACAGTTACTTTTTTTGACAGAGTCCTCTAATAATTTTTTTATAACTAGATGGTACTCTTTACCTAAATAAAGAAATTTTTCGCCAGTTATAAACATTCTTTGTCTGTATACTTCTTCTCTATCTTTATATTTTTCTAATTTTTTAAGTATCCAGTCTCCTTTTTCAATTATTATATCTTTTATTATTTTTTTAGATATTTTAGGAGGACTTATTACAATTACTTTGCCAAATGAGTCTATTTTTATAGAAATATTTTTTCTATTTTTATAGACTAAAATTGCTTTTATTTCTTTACCTCTAAAAGTAACATTTAAAATATCAACATCTTTACTTCTTGTATTCATTAGTTTATTTTTCCTTATTAGCTCTACAATTTATAAGTTCAGCAGCTATACATACAGCTATTTCAGCTGGTGTTTGAGCATCCAATTTTATGCCTATTGGTGCATGTACTTTTGATAATTCTTCCTTTTTAAAACCTTTTTTCATAAGCTTTTCATATGTCAATCCAATTTTTGTTCTACTTCCAATCATACCTATATAACCAGAATTTCTTTTAAGAGCCCATTCTAAAGCACTTGAATCATATAAATGCCCTCTTGTTAAAATAATTATATAGCTATTTTCATCAGTTGGAAAATCTGGTATATTTTCAAAAGAATCTAAAACTATTACTTCTGAATCTGGAAACCTTTCATAATTAGCAAATTCTTCTCTATCATCTATTACTACTGTTCTAAATTCCAAAAGAGATAGTATTACAGCAACATCTCTTGAAATATGACCTGCCCCAAATATGTACGCTTTGCTTGTATTCTCTTTTAGACTTCTGTTGAATTTTTCTATATTACTTTTTAATTTACTATCTATAAAATCTATTTGTATTTCTCCAGTACCTCCACATATCATTCCAAGTTTTGCTATATCAGATTTGTTTAAAGTAAATTTATACAACATTGATTCTCTATTTTTTATAACATTAATTGCATGTTTTATACATGCTGCTTCTACACTACCTCCACCTACTGAACCAAATATAGTAGCATCATTTTTTACAATCATCATTGCTCCAGTTTCACGTGGTGTTGAACCTGAGTGAGAAGTTATTGTAGCAAATGCAAAATCCTCATTATTTTCTATTAATTTTATTGCTTGTTCATATATATTCATATAATTCTCCTTACCAGTCTATCTAAAAATCTTCTATATATCTATCTTGGGTTTTCTATTACTTTATTTGGTATTACAAATTCTACTGCTCCCATATAACCAAACGCTACTTCATATTCATCAAAGCCAATTACAAGGTTTCCATTTTTATTAAAATAAAAATCTTGATACTTATCTATAGATTCAAAATCTTTCACTGGTGAATCTTTATCTTGGTCTATAAAATAAGATTTTGTATTATCTTTCTTAAATTTGATTTCTCATCTTCTCTTTTATATTATCACTTATAGCTCTAATATATCTACTATCTTTAAAAAATATTGGCAAATTTAATAGTATTTCTCTATTTTTATTAATAATGTAATGCTTTTTAGTTACAGATGAAGAAGCTTCTATCTCTTCTTTTTCCATTTCTATTGATAAAAAGTCCTTAGAATTATTTTTGACATTATAGCTTACATTTAGGTATCTATGACCTTTATTATTTTCTTTTTTCATTTTATTTTGAAATTAACTGTAAAGTTTTTCCCATCTTGTAAAAATTCATTATTTAATCTATTCTCTAAATCTTTATCTTTTAAACCTTTTATTTTAGGAATGCTAACCTTCACTTCATAATTACCTTGTTTAAAGTTGAGATTCTTAGCATTTACCATCCTTATTGTATTATTGTTTAAATCCTCCTTAGAGAAATTACCTGCAAATATAGGGTTTATATTTACCAATGATACCAATAAATATATTGAAACTATAGTACTTTTAAATATAGATTTTTTAAGTTTTTTATATGTATTCATATTGACCTACTTAATATATTTATATAAACTCCTATTCAATTTACAAATTTTTTATTATTTTATATGGTATTACAAACTCAACTGCACCCATATAACCAGGTGCTACTTCATATTCATCAAAACAAATTACAAGGTCTTCATTTTTATTAAAATAAAAATCTTGATATTTACTGATTGTTTTAAAATCTTCAACAGGTAAATCTTTTTTTTGGTCTATAAAATAGGATTTTGTATTATCCTTTTTCATTTGTTCTCTCATTTGTTCTTTTATATTATCACTGATAACTTTTATATACTTATCGTTCTTAAAAAGCATTGGCAAAGTCAAAACTATTTGTCTTTTTTTATCAATATTATAATGTACCTTACTCACATATGACGAAGCTTCTATCTCATTTTTTGTCATCTCTATTGATAGCAAATTTTTAGAATTATTTTTCACACTATAACTCAAACTTAAAGACTTATATCCTTTATTCTTTGATGATTGTATCTTATCCATTCTCTCTTGAAATTCATGATAAAGCCTTTTTCCATCTTCCATAAAACTACTGTTTAATCTTTTTTCTAAGTTTTTATCTTTTAAACCTTGTATTTTAGGAATATCAATCTCGGCTTCATAATTTTCACTTTTTAAACTATAATTTTTTATAGTTATTACTTCTACTATTGCCCCAACTATAGGTATCTTAGAAAAGTTATCTGCAAACACAGAGCTTATATTTACTAATACTGTAAATACACATACAAAAGCTATTGCAACTTTAAATCTTAATCTATTTACCTTTTTATTTTTCTCTCGATATATATTTTCTATTTTTTCATGATTTATTATAGTATCTAGTTTCTTTGGTATTGGAATTTTATGATACTCCTCTTTTAACTTATTTAACCTTTCTTTGCTTGTCATTCTTTTTATCCCTACTCTTCAATTTTTAATTTTAGTTTTTTTAAAGCAGTATATAACCTAGTTTTAACAGTATTCACATTTTCATCCAATATTATTGCTACTTCTTCAATCTTTAAATCTTCAAAAAATCTTAATATTATAATAGATTTGTATTCAATAGGTAATTCTTCCAAAGCTCTTCTTAAATCCAAATCAGTATATTTATCATATTCTCCAGTCTCATCTACAAGGTCAATATCTGTCATATTACTATATTTACGGTTTTTTCTAATAAAATCTATACTCGTTCTAACTAAAATTTTATAAAACCATGTCTTTATATAATTTACTTCTTTAATATTTTCCACTGAACATAGTGCCTTATACATGGCTTCTTGAACCACATCTAAGGCATCTTCTTCATTCTTTGTATAACTATATGCAATTCTATAAAAAGAGTCCTTATTATCGATAATGTATTTCTCAACTTTCGTTCTCTTTAAACTCTTAAACATTCCTGTAAAATCTCCCTCCGATTACAGGCTAGGATTGAACTTTTAGAAATTCTATCTGTCTATTTTAGCATCTTCATTCAATTTTTTTATATGCTCAATATACTTTTTATTTAAAATAGATTCTCTTATTAAGCTCTGACACTCATTAAAACTTTTTTGTCTTTCTCTTTTATCAGTAACTTTGACTATATGATATCCATAACTAGTTTCAAATACATTTGAAACTTCATTTTTCTTTAATTTGAACACTTCTTTTGTAAACTCAGCATTTTTGTCATCCTTTGAAAAATATCCTAGCTGTCCTCCATTTTTTCCAGTTGCTTTATCATCTGAATATTTTTTAGCCAAATTTTCAAAACTTTCTCCATTTTTGATTTTAGTTAATATACTATCTGCCTCTTTCTTTAAAGCTTCTTTTTTATCCTTACTTACTTCTTTTTTATTTTTGTCTAAAGTCGATATAAGTATCTGAGAAGCACTTACTTCTTCTACATTAAAATCCTTCTTATGACTTGTATAATAAGCTTCCATATCAGCATCACTTATATTTATTCTATCTTCAAAGACCTTTTTATTTTTATCTATGGCTAAATCTTTAGATATTTCTTGTTTTAAATATTCTTTATCAATACCTGCTTTGTCCATTTTTTCTTTATAACTAGCATTCAAATTCATTTTTTCTTCTAGTTCTTGATATTTTGAGTCTACTTCACTTTTACTTGGAGTTAATCCTTTATCCCTAGCCTCTTGATATAAAAGTTCATTATCCACCATAAACGATATTATAACATTTTCTAATTTATTTCTACCTTTTTTATCCAAAGTTTTTTCTAATTCATCTAAAGACTGACCATTTATATAATTATTAGTAGCAGATAAAACTGCTTTCGTTTTTTTATACTGTTCTTTTGTGATTTCCACATCGTTTACTTTTGCTAAACTTTTATTGCAACCAACCATCATCAAAGATAGTATTCCGACCATTCCTATATAAAGTTTTTTATTCAATATACCTACACCTCACTCATTTTTATTCTCAATTTTTAAAATTTCAATAAATATTCTTATATTTTAACTACTCTAAATTACGTAACCAATAATTTTTTGGCATTTGATTTTGGTCTACTGCTGCAAATTCATAACCTTCATCTGATAAGAATTTTAAAACTGAATCTAACGCCTCTCTACTTTGTTTTTTCTCATGCATTAAAACTACTAATTGGTCTTTATCTTCACCTTTTTTATTCTTAATATTACTTTTTACATTTTGTACAATTTGAGCAGAGTTTGACTTCCAGTCTTCTGTATCTAAATCCCAATCCCAAATCTTATATCCAGCATCAATTAAAGCTTGATAAGAAGCCTGTGGTGTATATGGCTTACTTCCATAGGGTATTCTTATTACTTTTGAATGTTTACCAGTTATCTTATAAAAAGTTTGGTCATTTGTATCAAATTCCTCTTTTGCTGATGTACTAGTAACATAAAGCTTATGAATATCGTGTGATACACTATGAAATCCTGCTGTATTCCCATTTTTAATTATATTTTTAACTTGCTGTGGATATTCCTTCATATTTCCATCTATCATAAAAAAAGTTGCTTTAACATTATATTTATTTAAAGTTTTTATCATCTGGTCAGTAAATTTAGACGGACCATCATCTATAGTTATGTATGCTACTTTTCCAGAACTTTTACTTGGCCCTTTGCTAACTTCCGTTGCTGTATTAGATACTATATCCGTAATAGTAGAACTTGACAACTTTATATTTCTACTAATTTCATCTTCTTTCATATTTAAAGAGCTAACGCGTATACCAACCACTATAAAAGCCAGACACACTACAATAGCACTTAAAAGCAAATACAGTTTCTTTCTATTTATTTTTTTCTTTTTATTTCTCATAGTTCGACCTCCAATATTACTATATTTTTACATTTATATTGTTGTAGTATTTTATACCAAAAATTTACACTACATATATATAGACGTTGAACTTCGACAAAAAGTTTTGCTTAATTTTTAAAATTTGTTATTTTGATGATTATTATGCTGTATAATTTCTGTATAATTGTATAGAATGTTGAAAATTGAGTATTATATAGTGTTTTTTACAATTAATTCTAGTTAAAATGTCATTTATAAGTTTTAAAATTTATGATTTTTTTTATAGATTAGAAATATTAAATAAAAAATAAATACTAAAACCATGCTATATCACATTTTTAATACATACATTATATATTTATGTCAGCTAATTTTTGTTATCAAATAAAAATTCCTAATCTTATTCACAAACCACTACATTAATCAGGTAATGTTTTCTATTTAATACAATATCCTATTATCTATAATGGAAAGATTTAATTTTCATAAAATTATGTATACTATTTGCTATATAAACATCATTTAGTTTGGTAAAAAAATACTTAAAAATAAAGTATTTTAAAGCAAATAATTTTTTAGATGTTTAATTTTGTATTCCAAAAATTAAACATAAAAAAAAGTGTCTCAAAATGAACTTTTTAGTTAATGAGACACTCTTTTTTGTATGAAATCAAATATATTTTTATCATTTTAACAATGAAAAAAAGGCTTATCTCTATTTTGAGATAGCCACTTTTATTTTTTAAATAATTATAAAGCATTTGTAAACTACTTAGACTATCTTTTTATCCCTTTAGTCATATAAGCATACACTGGTAAGCCGATAACCGTTATTATAAGACCTCCTATAGATATCATAGTAGTTTTCATACCTGCAAAACATAATTGATTAACTACAACAAATATACCACTTGCTATAGCTATTATTGGAACAATCGGATATAATGGTACTTTATACTCTCTTGGTATATCTGGATGAGTCTTTCTAAGTTTCATTACTCCTATAAATGTTAATACATAGAATATCCAAGTAGCAAATACAGCTAAGTCAGTTAATAAATTAAATTGACCCGATAAAGCATATATAGATGCAATAACAGATACTAATGTTATAGCGTTTGCTGGAACTTGAGCAGAATTTAATTTAGAAAATATACTATATTTTGGTAAAGTCTTATCTGTAGCTAAAGTATATGCCACCCTTGAACCAGTTAGTAAAAATCCATTTAATGCTCCGAACACTGAAATTAATATACCTACGGATATTATTTTTCCACCTATTGAACCAAATATAACTTCAGCAACTGCTGATGCAGGAGAAGCATAATTTGCTAATTCATTAGCTGGTAACACCCAAAGATATGCTAAGTTTATTATAAAATAAACAGCCATAACAACTGATAATCCACCTATTATAGCTTTTGGAAGGTCTTTTCCAGGATTCTTCATTTCTCCAGCTAAAGTCCCAACATTCATCCATCCATCAAATGCAAATAATATAGCAATTAAAACTTGACCTAATACACTCCCTAGACTTAATCCTTCACCAACTATAGGTGTAAGTATTGGATTATCTCCACCACCTTTAATAAATCCAACAATCATTATTAAAATAAGTGGTATTAATTTACAAATTGTAGAAACTGTCTGTATAGCTCCTCCAGTTTTTGAACCTAGCATATTAAGCCCTGCAACTATTACTATAATTCCAATTGCTATTGGAAGTAACAGTGATGGACTACCAATTAACGCTGATGCTTGTTCTCCAAATATAACACCTAATGCTGCCACCATCCCAGGATAGAATAATACAGTTTGCATCCATCCAGTTAAAAAACCTAATTTTTCTCCATAAATTTCTTTTATATATACCATCATTCCACCAGTCTTTGGTATCGCAACTGATACCTCTGCAGCTGTAAGACCAGCTGTTATAGTTATCATTCCAGCTATTAACCACGCCAATATACCAAGACCTGGAGCTCCTCCAGTTAATGTATAGACTGCTTGTGGTTTAAAAAACACACCAGCTCCTATAACGGAACCAACAACAGTTGATAATGCTGCTGATACGCCAAGAGTCTTTTTTAGTTCATTACTTCCCATTTTTTCCTCCTACTTAATCCTATTTAATTTTAATTTCATAGTTAAATAACCACATATTATGCCAATATTATAGAAAAACAGTTTTATTATCTATTAAAATAAACTCTACTCAACTTTTGTAATCTTTTACTTTTATTCTAGTTCAAAATATTTTAAAAAATTATAAATCCAAATGTAATAATATTTCGTAAAAGTAAATATATTTTTTATACTGTATAATATATATTGTATATTTATAACACTAAAAATACATTATAACTATTAAGTTGAAATCATTCTAAATTTTTTGCAATAAAATTTCACTATTTTTCAAAAACATTTTGACTTCTTTCTGTAATTTTCTATTCTTAATGTCTTTTACATAATAGTATGATTTTTGCTTGTTTTATAGTCTATTTTATAGTAATAAATAATTTGACAATTTATTATAACCCAATTTAAACCAGAAATCAAAACTAATATTTTATTTTTTTATTTAAAAATGAAATATTATGTTTGAAAACTCCTTTTATATGTTGAAATATAAATATATTTTTTAATAAAACCCACGATTTTCATTCATATTTTTAATATAAAAATTATTTTCATATTATTATCCTTAAATATAATTAGATAATTATATTTTTTCTAAAATAAATAATGTACTACAATTATTTTATTAATAAATTATATATATAGTTAATTTTAGCAAGTAATTTAAATATTATTCTATAAATCGAAAATATAAAATAAAAAAATATACCACTTTTTATTAAAAGCGGTATATTTTCTTATTTTCCATCAATCTACCTTATTCTATTTTCTTCTTTTAAGTAATTCTTTTTTTATTTCATCAATTTCAACATCTTTTTCTATCATTAAAACCAATGTATGATATACTAAATCGCTAATTTCATAAATGAGTTCACTTTTATCTGTATTCTTTGATGCTATAATTACCTCACTGCTCTCTTCACCTATTTTTTTAAGAATCTTATCTATACCTTTTTCAAAAAGATAATTAGTGTAAGAACCTTCAACCGGATTACTTTTTCTTTCATTAATTAAATCATATAATTCTTTCAATATATTTTTTTGTACTTCAAACTCCATTTTAGCAGTATCATCAAATAAATCTCTATAAAAACAAGAATAATTTCCTGTATGACAAGCTACACCAGTTTGTTCAACAAAAAGTAGTATAGTATCTACATCACAATCATAAGACATCTTAACCACTTTTTGAGTATTACCAGACGTCTCACCTTTAACCCAAAGTTCTTGTCTACTTCTACTAAAATAGCAAGCCACTTTATCTTTTAAGGTTCTCCTTATAGCCTCTTTATTCATATATGCTAACATCAGTACATCTTTACTCAATACCTCTTGAACAACAACAGGAACTAACCCTTTATCATCAAATTTTACACTTCTTATAAATTCTTCTACTTCATCACTGTATACATTGTTACATTTATTATCCATCTTTCTAATCTCCTTTTAGGTATTTAACTTATAATCTTACTTCTATGCCCATGCTTTTTAAATATTTCTTTAAATCATTTATTTTTATCTCACCAAAATGAAAAACAGATGCTGCTAAAATTCCATCTACATCAGACTTTTTAACTGCCTCATAAAAATCTTCCATTTTTCCAGCACCTCCAGATGCTATGACAGGTACATTTACTAAAGTAGTTATTTTTGATAATAATTCTATATCGTATCCATTTTTCATTCCATCTTCATCCATGCTATTTACAACAATTTCTCCTGCCCCAAGTTCTACGCCTTTAACAGCCCACTCAATTGCATCCAGATTAGTCTTTTCTCTTCCACCTTTGATATATACACTCCATGAACCCTCTTCATTTTTCTTTGCATCTATCGATAAAACAACACATTGTGCTCCAAATTTTAATGAAGCTTCTCTTATTAATTCAGGATTTTTAACTGCTGATGAATTTATAGAAACTTTATCAGCACCTTTTCTTAAAATATCAGTAAAATCTTCTAATTTATTCACTCCTCCACCAACACAAAATGGTATATTTATATTTCCTGCAACTTTTGTCACAAATTCTAAGGATGTCTTTCTCTCTTCATTTGATGCAGTTATATCACAGAATACAAGTTCGTCTGCACCACAATCACTGTAAAATTTTCCAAGTACTTCTGGACTGTCAACATCTACTATATCTTTGAACTTTTTTCCTTTTACGACCCTTCCATTTCTTACATCTAGACAAGGTATTATTCTTCTAGTAAGCATAATCGTTGTGCCTCCTTAAAATCTATCTTTTTATCATAAAGTGCCTTACCTATTATTGCACCATATAAGTTCATATCTTTCAGTCTTTTTACGTCCTCTATAGAAGTTACTCCTCCAGAAGCAATAACATTTAATGACGTTTCCTCTGCTATTTTTTCATATATATCAAAATTTGGACCTTGCAACATCCCATCTTTTGATATATCTGTATAAACAATAGTTTGCACACCTATCTTTTCAAGTTGTTTACATAATGTTAAGGAGTCTACATTACTTAAAACTTCCCAACCTCTAACTGCTACCTTTCCATCTTTAGCATCTATAGAAACTACAATTTTATCTTTATATTCATTGACCAATTCTTCAAGCAAATTTAAATTTTCAATCGCCATACTACCTAATATTACTCTAGTAACACCAGCATTTATTAAACTTTTGACTTTTTCCTTATCTCTAACTCCACCACCAACTTGAATAGGTATATCTATGTTGTTTGCTATATCCTCAATTATTTTGGTATTTACACCAAATTCACTTCTAGCTCCATTTAAATCTACTATATGTATGTATTCTGCTCCTTCATTTTTCCATTTATATGCTACTTCTAATGGATTATCATAATATACATTTACTTTGTCAAACTCTCCTTGAGTGAGTCTTACACACTTATTATCTTTTATATCTATTGCTGGAAATATTATCATTTTATCATCTCCCCATATGCTCTTAATATATTTAAACCTACTTCTCCACTTTTTTCAGGATGAAATTGTATACCATATACATTACCTTTTCTAACAATAGCAGGAATTTTCTTTTCATACTCTGAAAATGCAATTAGTTCGTCATTTGATGAATTTGCATAATATGAGTGAACAAAGTATACATAGTCATCTTCGTTTATATACTTAAGTATATCATCATTTGCCTTACTAAATTTTAGATTATTCCATCCCATATGTGGCACTTTTAAACTTATGCCCAGTTTATCAATACTTCCTTTTATAAGCCCTAATCCTTCATATTCTCCATACTCATAACTTTTTTCATAAAGCAACTGCATTCCTAAACATATACCTATCATAAATTTCCCCTTAGAAACATGTTCTTTTATTATCGTTATCAAGCCTAGTTTATCTAAGGCACTTATAGAATCTCTAAAAGCTCCAACTCCTGGAAGTATAAGTGAATCAGCATTCTTTATCTCATTTATATCACTAGAAATTTTAGTTTCTATTCCAGCTTTTCTAAAACCTCTAGACACAGAATCTATATTTCCAAGACCATAGTCTACTATTATATTCATTCTACAAAACCCCCTTTGAAGATACTATCTCATTAGAAACTATTTCACTACCTTCTTTTAAAGCTCTTGCAAATGCTTTAAAGATACTTTCTATCTTATGATGGTCATTTTCTCCATATAAAAGATTAATATGTAGTGTTACTCTAGATTCATTTACAAAAGCTCTGAAAAATTCTTTAAAACATTGAGTACTCATACTACCAATCATTTGAGTATCAAATTTAACGTTAAATACAAGATATGGTCTATTGCTTATATCTATTGCCACCATTGATAGAGATTCATCCATAGGTATATAGATATTAGAATATCTTCTTATTCCTTTTTTATCACCTAGAGCATTTTTAAATGCTTCACCTATAGCTATACCTATATCCTCCACACTATGGTGGTCATCTACATATGTATCACCTTTACAAATCACTTTTAAATCGAACTTGCCATGAAATGCCATTAAAGTAAGCATATGGTCTAAAAATCCTATTCCAGTATCTATTTCAGATTTACCAGAGCCATCAACATTTAGTTCCACTGAAATCTGTGTTTCAAGAGTATTTCTTTCTATCCTCCAAATTCTCATACCTACTTCTCCTTTTCCAAAATGTCTCTTATAGCATCTATAAATATATCATTTTCTTCTTTATCGCCAATTGTAACTCTATAATAATTTTCTAACTTTCCAGAAAACTTTTTTATTAAAACTCCTCTATCAATAAGTTTTTGTGATAAATTTTCGATTTCAGAATAAAATAATATAAAATTTGCTTGTGATTTATATGCCCTAATTCCTATACTAAGCATTTCTTTATATAAAACTTCTCTTTCCTCTTTTACTTCCTTTATATAATCCTTTACTATATCTTTATTTCTAAGTGCTCTTGTAGCAATAAAATCTGATAATGAATTTAAATTATATGGAGGTCTTACCTTTTCAACAGAATTTATTAAACTACTATTAGATAACATATATCCTGTTCTTATTCCAGCCAATCCAAATGCCTTTGACAAAGTTCTAAGTCATATACATCTGTCTCATTCTCTAAAATAGTATCTTTACCTGCTATGCCAAGGTCAGCGACTCCTTTTTCAACGTATGTAACTACATCTGATGGTTTGACATGTATATATATGATTTTATTTTCTTCATCTTTAAAGATTAGTTTTCTTGTATCTATGTATATACTATCTCCCAAGCCCATTTTTTTTAATTTTTTAAATGATTCTCCTTCAATTCTTCCTTTTGCCAGTGCTATAGTCAAATAATCCAAAATAATCGCTCCTTTTCAGTCTTATTTATATACATACTTCATTAGTTCATCAACACTTAATGTAAATCCAATAGCCGGAATTTCTTTTCCATATTCTTTAGTTAAAGAATCATATCTTCCACCACTAAGAATTTCTTTATATGAATTTGGGTAGTATCCTCTAAACATAATACCTTCATAATAGTCAAGCATTGTAACCATTGACAAATCGAATCTAGCCTTATCCAAAAAATTACATTCCTCAATTAAATTATTCACTTGCTTTAATTCTTCAAGAGCTTGCTTCATCTTATTATTACAATAGAATTTTTTTGATTTTTCAATAACGTTGTATAAATTTCCTTGTAAACTTAAAATATTTGAGAATAATTCTTTTACTTCACTCTTAATTTTTAGCTCTTCAATATATACTTTTAATTCATGAGTGTTCTTCGTATATAGTAAATTTCTAATTTGATTTTCACAATTCTTATTTAAATTTAATTCCTCTAACAAACCATGAATATACTTACTACTTCCAACCTCTAAGATAAAATTATTATTGTATTTTTCAAGTATCTTAAGAGCTAATTTTACTACTTCTCTATCTGCTTCTACAGAAGATTCTCCTAGATACTCGCAACCTATTTGTCTTATTTCTTTTATTCCAACGGTATTTTTATTTTTATATATTGACGAATTATAAAAAAGCTTAAGCTTTAAACCATCTTCCCATCTTGGTACAAGACTTTTTATTATACTTGTAGTTATGTCAGCTCTAAGTACCATTACTTTTCCATTTACAACCTTTACCATAGATTCTTCTGGAATTTTATTGTTTATAGTTGTAAATTCATCGTATTCTTCAAACAATTGTGGCTCTATTTGAAAATATTCTTCATCTAAAAAAAGTTTATCTATTTCTCTTTTTAATTTATATCTTTTTTTAGAATAAATAACTTCATCTTCAATCCTCAAAAACTTCATATTCTCACCCTCTTCATTAAAATTACTCTTACATTTTCAAATTTAAAACAATAAAAAACCATATAGGCTTTATACCTATATGGCTATAATTTTCTCTTAAAATTACTTCCCATCATAGATACAAGACCAATTACACTAAAAACAGGGCTTGTGTCTATGAATTAATTTCATATTACAATCCCTTTAATCTATGATGATGATGATGATTTAATTTTGTATTTAATTTTGCTATATTTAATCTCACCATGATAATTTCCTTCCAAATAATTTTTATTAATATTCTAAATTTACAGTATTTTTATTACTATTAATAACAATATACTTTTCAAAAATTGGCAATAGTTATTTAGAAAATTGAATAAAATATTTTATATGTAACTTTTGTTTATACAGTTAAAAATTTAATCCTCACTTAAATTGGAAATTTTATGTATAAAAAATGAAATTTCGGGAAAAATTGTAATAATTTAAAAAAACTTATTAAAATATAGTATAATAAGTATATCTTAATGTAAAGGGATGATTTTATGTATAAATATGATGACTATGTGAATTTAACAAATGATTTAGATTTACCTGTAGAAATTAGAAATAAATGTGTCAGAATTGTTAGTGTTTCAGAGAATTTAGAGGATATAATTATAGTACATAAATTCAAACTATATGTCGTAAATGAAAAGTACATTAAAGGAGTCATGGAATAGACATTTTGAATGGACTATTTTTATCAAAAATTTATTATAAATAGAATTTAATATTTATAATAATAATAAGGAAACTGTCTTATTGTAGAAGATATAATCTATATAAGACAGTTTCATTTTATTCATTGTAGAATTTTAGTATCAATTAATCAAATCTTTTAAAACTATAAAACATACAATAAAACTGCTAAAAAGTGAAATAAAGAGCCTATCATAATAAAAATGTGAAATATTTCATGAAATCCAAATTCAGGACTTATATTAGGTTTCTTAATTATATAAATAATCGCACCTATAGAATAAGATGTACCTTCCATAATTAATAATCTAAGACAATCCTTAGGAATTGAATTGAACGCATTTACATCAAAAACAATTGCCCAACCCATAAGTAAATATATACTCGTAGACAACCATCTAGGTGCATCCATCCAAAAGATTTTTATTATTATGCCAATAAAAGCAACTATCCATATTGCTGCAACAAATATTATGCCCTCTTTTTTTCCCATAAAATTCAGACATATTGGTGTGTAAGAGCCAGCAATCAATACATAAATCATTGCATGGTCTACTTTTCTAAAAAATAACTCTTGTTCTGGCGTTCCCTTTAAAAAATGATAATACGAACTTGCACTATATAAAGCAATTAGCGACAGTCCAAATATCGATACAGATACTATCATCAAAAGAGAAGTTTCCTGTAATGATACAGCTTGAAAAACTAAAATTATAGTTGCTAAAAGAGATAAACAAGCACCTATAAAATGAGTTAAACTGCTTATTGGGTCTCTACCCTTTAAAAAAAATTGATACATTTCGTCCTCCTACAATTATGTATTTTAAAAATCACATTCATTAATATAGTTTTCATTACTATATTATATATTTAATTATACCACTTTATGTTTTTTTTACAAGTCTTAATATTGTTTTGCTTTCTAATTTAGTGTATTATATATATTATGGAGGTAACATATGATGAATAATGAACTTAATACTATAATACTAGAAACACTAAATAATGCAGATATAACCTCAAATGATATTCCCTCTATTGACTTATATATGGATCAAATTATTTCTCTAATTGACAATAAGCTTTCTGCCAATAAAAGATTTGAGAGTGACAAAATTCTTACAAAAACCATGATAAATAATTACAGTAAAGAGGGATTAATTAAACCAATTAAGGGAAAAAAGTATACTAAAGAACAAATTTTACAAATGATAATTATTTATTCGCTGAAAAATACACTTACAATACAAGAAATTAAAAGAATCTTACATGGTGTGTATGAAAAAGACGATTTCAATGAAAAAGACTTAGTTGCATGTTACGAAAAATTCATATTGATAAAAAAAAATCAAAGAAAGAATATACCAAACTTTATAGAGTCTAATTTTGAAAATATCAATATAAACCCAGAAAATAAAGATGATTTGCTGATAGCCTTACTAAGTCTAACTTCAATGGCTGACCAATTAAAAAATATTTCAGAAAAATTAGTAGATATATACTTTCCTGAGACAGCCAAAAAATAATTTTAATAAAGTAAGACTGAAAATAAATATTAAAATACAATATTACTTAAATCAACTTTTATTGTATAAAATATAATTTTCAGTCTAAATATTAATACTTTCTATTTTCAATTCTTCCAATAATCTCCATTTTAAAGTTCTACAAATTTACTTTTATTCTATTTAAGTTTTGACAATGTGAACAATTTAAATTAATTTGGATTTGTTTATACCCTATGAAAACGGCTTGTTTTAATGTACCAGTGCCATCATCTATCATAACTACATTGTCTTTTATTTCTACACAGAAATTATTTTCTTGATTACACCAATAACAATCATACTTTTCATTACTTTTTTCTTCTCGCATGATTCTCGCCTCCTTCAATATAAGTTTCTACATTAAAAGAGGTTTTTCCTTTATATTTTTGATAAAATATTATAACTAGAACTTCATATCATCTATTATACCATCTATTTTTTCAGACGCTTTTTCTATTGCACTTTGTCTTTCCTCTTCACTAGTTCCAGTTCCATCTACCAATAATTCATCAAATTTTTTAATTCCTATAAACTTCATGATACTTTCCACATAATTTAACCCTTTATTCATAACTGGTTTTAACACCCATGGTATGTGTCCACCTGAAGATTGTATATACACCATACTTCTATCAATATCATTTAAAATTCCTTGTGGTTTATCATTACCTTCAAAGGATATAGTTTTTCCATCTTGAATTATACAGTCTATATATTCTTTAAGTGGTGCTGGAAAAGATAAACTCCACATAGGTGCTGCTATTACATATACACTTGCACTCACAAATTGGTCACAAAGATTTCTAATCTTTGTAAGCTCTTTTCTATCCTTATCATCTAGATTCTTAGCATTTTCTTCACTAACTATGCTATTTCTCTTTTCAAAGTACTGATATTCAAGTCTTGGTATATGTTCTTTATAAAGGTCTATCTCTTCAACTTCAAAATCCTTGTTTTTTTCCATAAATTTATTTATAAATTTTCTTGCTACAGTTTTACTTGAAGACAAGTCCTCAGGCTTTGAATTTACATTTATATATAATAATTTTTTCTTCATAAGCTCACTCCTAAGATTATTTTATATTATTATTTCACAAATATACCCATTCTATTCTTTTGTTGAATTATAAAATAATTATTATTGTAAAATGTAGACTTATATATTTTGATATACATAATTTCTATTTTTTTATTATTTATACTCTCACCTAAATAAGTAACACTTACATTTTCTATACTTAAAATTAATAAACTTAATAATCCTATGATAATAATCTCTTATTCCACATACTTAATATAATCATCAGTACTACAAAAACTAAGATTAAAATACATAAAAATGAACTTATTTTTTCTGTCTATGAAAATTTAATTCAATATGATTTAGACACTTAAATTTTGAGTTAATTCGATTGCTTACTAACCACTGTATCTAAGTATCCATCCTTAAGATTTAATACAAAATTAGATATTTTAGAAAATAGTTTAACATCTGTAGCACTATAGTATATATTTTATTTTTTGTAAGCATATTAACTAAAATATAGTATATTTATTTTATAAAAAAGTGTGAAGCCTCGTAATTTGTTAATTACTAAACCTCACACTTTTATTATATTTTATATTTAAACTATATACTAAATGCTCGTCCATTATCAATACCACTAAATCCAAAGTAATCTAACACTGTTGCTCCTATATCCGATAATGTACTAAGCTCTCCTATATAACCCGGCACCATATTATTTTTATATATTAAAACTGGCACTTGCTCTCTAGTGTGCTGACTATGTCCTATCAGAGGATCATTACCATGATCAGCCATTACAATCAGTATATCTTCATCATTCATAAGTTCAATGACTTTGTTAATATTTTTATCTGATATCTTAAGAACCTCTATATACTTATCTACATCTTGTTGATGACCTGCTAAATCAGTTTCTTGAACATTTAGGCAAAAAAATCCTTCTGTATTGCCTCTAAGTTTTTCTATTAATTTCCCAAATACTTGCTCTGTATCAACACCAGGCAAACTTACTCCATAATCATTTTGTACTATGTCCGCGACTTTTCCAAATAGATATACGCCTATATTATTTTTTCCTAGTACTGTTGGCACTTGTGTATTAGAATCTACTCCATACCCTAAATGAACAACACTATATCCTCTGTTATATACGCCACTCTTAGGAGCATCAATTCCTGCATAGATTTTACTTTTTTCTACATATGCATCTAGTATATTCTGTAATGTTATACCTTCTCCTCCAAAAGTGATTACCCTTGAAGTATATACATTATCTCTAACTATTTTTCCAATTTTCTTAACATCTTCAAAACTAATTAAATCAAGCGCAGATGTAACATTATATACTTGTCCAAAATCTGTTTCCAAGTTATCTCCTATAGTTACACACTCATTTACAACTAATATTTTTACACCTTTACCATATTCTCTAACTGAATAACCATGTTTTTTTAATTCCGTTTTGACCTTATCTCTAACAAATGAAAAAGCCTCTTTTAATGGTTTTTTTGGTTTTGATCCCATTATTTCTTGATGACCATAGAACGTATCTGCCCCAAAATGCATTAAATTAGCCTTTCCGAATTTTGCAGTCTTTGAAAATTTCATATTACCAACTTCTATATTAGCAGAATTACATATACCTAACTTCTCAAGTGTAGGTAAATTTACGCTTCTATATCCTATTATATGCTTAAATGTGTTAGACCCTACATCCTTTACTCTAACTTCCTTTGTATCTTTCATCTCTCCAATTCCAAATCCATCTAAAACTATAACAATAAACCTTCCCATATTTAATATAGCTCCTTTTTTCTACCTAAGCTATCATAGATTGCTTCTAATCTAGGCGTATTCTTGCCAATACCACTGACTATCGCTACATCACTTCTTGTAACGAAGATTTGTGTTCTAAAATTCATTATTACAGTAGCCCCAACTTGATGATTTCCTTTTACTTCAAAGTAATAATCTATGTTTTCTGGATTATTATATAACGTTTCTACAATATGTTCATTGTACACATCATCCACTATTAACGCATTTTTCATATGTGACCTTCTATAGTGTCCTCCTCCATAGACATATGCTGTATTTTTAAGATTATGAGATATTTCTGATACATATAACATACATAGCTTTTCTTCTAGATTTTTTACTGAATGTAGTGGTGTACTTCCTGTAAGAGCATGACCTGGCTCACCATGAGTACCTCCATGCTTATCTATTAAGCTCATATTATATACAGATGTTAATGATGGCATATTCATTTGGTTTATCTTAATATTAAATTGTGTTTCTATTATCTGTTTTGCCTTTTTAATAGTAGAAATATTATTCGTTTCTATTATACTTTGCTTCTTGCTATCAAATAAAAAACATGGAAATGCAGTAAGACCTTCGATTTCTATATACTCAAGCTTTAATAATTCCACCATAATTTCTTTAATATTATCTATTTTGAATCCACCATACTGTAACGGATATATTGTATCCTCTTCTTCAACAAATCTAATAAGTATTTTTTGTGTTGTGTTCAACTCTTTGCATACATTATTTATTTGTATTGCTTTTTCTAAAGAAAATATAGTTATTACTTCTGGTCTTACATCTTTAATTAATTTCTTTAATATGTATTTTGGAGTTTGTACTAGATGACCTACATGAGAAACTTTTACTCCATTCCTATGCATTATTAATGCTTCTTTTATATCTACTGCTACTACACCTTCATATCCTATCTCTTGCAATTTAGCTGCTATGTATGGGTTTCTTCCTATTTGCTTAGTCATTTGATATAGTTTAATTCCATATTTGCTGGCTTTTTCATATATTTTACTAGCATTTTGTATTAACATATCCATATCTATAACATAAGTATCTGGAAGTATTTTTCCCTCTTTATGTAGCTTTATAGAATAGTCTACAAGATTTTTATTATCCTTTAGTGTCTGTTTTAAGAACATTTTCTTCCCTCTCTCTGTTAAATTCATATGGTTATTTATTTATTTTTACGTTATTTATTGATTCTTCAAGTATTCTAAGTACTGTATCCTCTCCACTTCTAAGAGGATTTATTCTTATCATTTTCTTAGATAATAAGGGATTGTAGCTTCTAAAAGTTCCCGATAATCTATAAAACATGGGTACAAATTCATACTTAGATTCTGCACCTACTGGATTTGGTGCTGCACCTAACTTTTCTGCCTCCTCTAAAACTTTATCTGCAATTTCTTCTTCTAATTCCACCAATACAACCTTTGATTGTGCATTTGCGATAAATGCATTACTTACACCTTCAACTTCCTTATTTAGCAGTCTCTTGACTATATTTTCACTTACTTCAGCTTGAATTGCTAACATAACTGGAGCATATACTAGTCCTTTCAAAGAATCTATTGCTTCATGCCCTTGTACTTGAAGCCCCCCTGAGTAATTTGTCTCTATTAGTTTATTAATATATTTTTCTTTACCTACTATACACCCTATGCCTTCTGAACCTAATATTTTAAATAATGAAAAACAAGATAAGTCAGCTCCTCCTTCTACTCCAATATAGGGGACTTTCATAACTGCATAATTATCATCTGTTATTACAGCTATATTTTCATCTACTTCTTTTATAGTTTTTATCACATCTCTAACCTCATATGAATCTTGAGGTTGTTGTCTTGTATATTGAACTATTGCACCTTTTATATCTTCATTTCCTTTTAAAACACGTTTTATATCTTCTAAATCATTAAAATCTGCCTCTACTGTGTCTATACCTAACATGTCTATGGATACACTTGTTGTTGGATATACTGGTGCTTTGTGTATAAGTACTTTATTTCCTCTTTTTATAGATGAATAGAGCGCTATTCTTATAGACATCGTACCTGCACCTCTCACTAACATAGCTTTTTCTGAATTAAAAAACTTTGCTAGTACCTTTTCCACCTTGAGAGTCATTTTTGGTTTATTCAAACCCTTTACAACACCTAAATCACCTCTAGTTAATATTTCATCTCCCTTAAACTCCTTTGTTATTTCATCTATAAGTCTAAATTGTAATTGTGTAGCTTCCTTTAATGATATACTTTTTAACGGATAAGTTTTCATGCTGTATCTCCTTATTTAAATAATTGTTTTGGATTTTCTACTAATATCTTAGTTAGAACATTTTCTTTAACTCCACGTTCTCTTAACATAGGTATAAACGTTTCAAATAAATAATTGTATCCTATTCCACCCTTATACTTAAGGTGAGATTTTCTAGTTATATCCACTGACAATAATACTCTTTCTTCTAAATTTCGAGCTATTATTTCATACAATAAATCTACTCTTTTATTTTCGTCTAGATAATTAACTTTTCCTATAGTATCAAATTGAACATATATACCTTGGTCTATAAGTCTTAATATATAGTCTAAATCACCACTTAAATCTACATGCCCTATTACTACTTTAGACAAATCAACTCCATAATACTTAAATAGTTGAACCTGTTCCATACCATAGGTTCCTAGTGTTGTATGGGTAGTTATAGGTACACCAGTTTCCATATGGGCTATTGCAGATGCTTCAAAAACTTTTTTCTCTAAATCTGTCATACAATTTTTACTCGTACCTATTTCACCTATGATACTTGCTTTAATATCAGTATCATCTATTCCTAAATCAATTTCTTTTATCATTATATCTGCTAACTCTCTGTTTGTTTTCGAGTTAACCTCTTTCGGTAAAAATGGTTCTTTATAAAATCCTGTGGATAGTAAAAAATTAATGTTAGTTTCTTCTTGTATTTTTTTTATATAATTTAAATTTCTGCCTATACCTATATTTGTTACTTCTATTATATTCCTAACCCCACTTGCATATATTTCTCTCATTTCTTTTATAGTTTCTTCTTGACAATCTAGTTTACAATCTTCATTTTCTTTAATTCCAGATAAATCTATATACATATGCTCATGACATAATGTAATTCCGTCTACTAGTTTCATAACTTATACTCCCTAAATAATCATAAACTCAGCTATTCTAAATCAAACACTATACTATTTTTTCTTAGCTCATAGTTATCTTTAAAATACCCTTCAAACACCTTGTTTTTACTTATGTTTTGATCAATATATCGCCCTAAATCTAGCATATTTTTTGTCATATTATTATCAAAACTATATAAAACAAACGCAGAACCTAACTCCTTATCAGGAATTGATAGACAATTTGCATTTACCATATTTAATACTCTTATTACCCCCTTGTTTGCTTTTTGTTGGAGTATTCTTCCACTATCTGAAAACATACCAACAACAGAATCTCCAATTCCATATGTATCAATATTTTTCTCATAGGATATATATATTGTATTTTTCTTATTAAGCTTATTTAAATTATCAATTAATGTTTCTCTATCACTATATAAATCAATTATTTTTGTAGTAATCTCTACTCTATCAACATTAAACCTTATGTAACTTTCATCCAACCTACTTTTAATAATGCAAATTTCATACTTATTGCTGATTTCCTCTTTTCTAAACACATTAACTGCCTTCTCAAGAACATCCATATTTTGTGCTATAAATCCTATTCCTGCTTCAAAACTTATACCATCAGTAGAATTTTTTCTAAGATTTACTTTCAGTCCCATGCCTTTTGCTAAAAATGAGTATAATTGAACTGATATAGCTGGAGCTAGCACAGATCCCCCTCCATCAGTCCCTACTCCAATATCATTCATACCTAAAAGTACGTTTATTGCTGTAGCACTTGATGACCCTGTCATAAATCTACCAGTCAATGGATTTATAAGTTTTGTATCTACAGCCCTTCCTCCTACTGATTTTTCATCGATTGTATGAAATATAAATCCCTCTTTTTTTAACTTTATTAATATTTCTCTCCCTATACCTTTAGTATCTTTTACACCCATATAATATGGTTTTTTTCCTTGTTCAATCATTTCCACATAATCTAGTATTGCATCTTCATTTACACTTACTACACTTTTACCTACATTATGTATTGCCTTAATTGTTGATTTTCCATATTTCACTACTCTTAACAAGTTAATCATTATATAAACCTCAACTTACAATTTTTTATACATTAAACTTTTAAATATGGGCTGAATAAAACCTTGAGTATAAATCATACCTAAATCTTATCCCAGCCCATCTTATATTAATTATGCTATTGGTGTATATAGACCTATTACAAATAATATATTTAACAATATACCTAATACTATTACAGCTACTGGTCCTACAGCTATCTCAACCAAAGATTTTTTAGCTGTCTTATTTAAAGCATATGCACCAGCTACAAATAAGAATCCTGTTCCCGGAGCTAAGGTATTACCTGCCATCATTGAACCTGCCATGATAGCAATTTCTAAAACTTTATTCATTGCTGTTCTTACATGGTCACCAGATTTTTTTATTCCTGGGAATTTATCAAGCCCTGCAGCAGCTTTTTCTAGTAATAATACCTCCAAAAACATTACTACTGACGCTACTAGAAATGCTACTATTGGATTTCCTATTAAAATTATTCCTACTACAAATACTAGTGTTGTTCCTACTGGTCCATATACGCCTGTAGTTATTGCTGTTGTATATACAAGAGGTATAAAACCTATAGCTCTAGCAAATGCTGCAATAGATGCTTCTGTACTTTTTCCAGCACTCAATAGTTCTAATGATATTGGATCTCCTGCAAAGAAACTTAGAGAAGTTGCTGCTGCTACAAGTCCACCCATCACTGCTATTACAAATATGTTCTTCTTTATATTTTTTAATCTTTCTGCAAATATACCGACTAAAGCCTGATTGGAATTACTTCCATCACTTTTTTCATACATAGCAAATACCAACATCATAAGTACACCTACCAATAAAGCCATTCCATCTGCACTTAACTTAACTGTAACATCTCCTACTGGTATAACACCATATTTTACAGTTATCTGATTTACAAGAGCTATTACTATAAATGTAATTGCTCCCTTACCAAACCCATGTTGATATCCAACAACAATTGCTGGAAATATTGAAAATGCTGCAACTACAGGTGAACCTACACTTCCTAATGCATCTAGGAAATTTACTGGTAGCATTGCAAATAAATTTACCACTATTTCAAGTCCATAAACTATGCCTACTCCATATAAAGAGCCTATAACTCCAGACAATATAGTTCCTTTTTTGGAATCTGGACACCATGTTCCTATAATATCTGACCCCAATAATATACTATGTGCCAATATTATTGGTGAGCCTATAGAAAACGGTATCCCAAATCCTATAACTAATCCAAATCCTAATGCAAAACTAGTAGCTGCTAATTCTGCACGTGTCATTCTACCTTCTATGTACTCAGGCATAATAGGTCTTAATGCATCATTAAAAGTTGCTATCCCTTTATTTACTAATATACATGACAGACCTCCTAATGAAGCTGCAACTATATACTTAAATATATTAGCCATATCAACTGTTAAGTAATATATTACTGAAAATATAATTCCTATACATACTAGTAACACAGCCTTTTTAAAAATATCATTTAAATTCTTAGTTTCCACTGTTCGTGTATCCATACAAAACACCTCCCTTTATTATCCTAAGATTTTCTCTAATATAATCTCAATTACTTGTTCTGCATGCTGTGGTGTAAATCCATAAGCTTTCTTTCCTGCCTCTATACCTTTTATGATTTCTTCTTTTGATAACATGCTTCCTGGCATTGAAGCTGTTAAACACATTGGCATACCTAATAAAGCTATAGCCATCGCTAATGCTCCACCCCCACCTGTATTACAGGCTCCAAAATAATAGTCTGCTTGTCCATTTTTCATTGCCATAGCAGCCTCCAAATCACTTTTAACTTCTATTGATACCTTATCCTTAGCTATCTCCTCTATCTTTTTAGCTATCCTATCTTTATCCATTTGTCCACCTACTACTATTTTTAACATACAATATATCCTCCCCAATATATAAATAATTTTTATTTATTACCTACTAATGTACTCAGATGTAACATCATAAATCTTACCTCATTTTCATTAAATTTAATTGGCAATTTTAAATTCATATCATCCCATAGATTCTTTGCTTGTTCATAGTTTTCATTATTTTTAATATCCTCAAACAAAAATGAATCCATTTCGTCAACAATCTTACCTTGTTGTTGTCTAGATATTGCCATTGCAAAGTGAGTAATCATCCTAGCCATATTGTCTGATTCTTTATCAAATCCTTTTGATTCCAATTGATTTATCACATAGATTAAATAGTCTTTAGTACTTTCGTCTATCATTCCTGCATGATATAACATCATAATTCTTGTTTCCATAATCCACCTCTCACTTTTTTGATTAATGTACAATTTTCTGTACTTTAAATTTAAAAAAATATTCAATATACAGTTTTTTGTACTTTAAGTTTAAAATTTAACTTATACTGTATAGTATAATTTCTTTTTTTTTATTTGTCAAATATTTTCTAACATTTTTTGCTAATTTTCAATTAGTATCTTGGTGATAACCTGCCATCTATAACATCTTGTTGTACCTCTCTCACTTTTTTAGCATCTACAAATTTCTCAATGAATCCCTTTATTCCTAGATTATTTTTATTAATTACAATAACTGCTGTATTTGATTCTTTACTAGTATTACTTTTTAAATCTCTATGCTTTAAATGTATTTCTTTCTCTTTTATTTCATCTATAGACCATACTGCCGCATCTATTTCTTTATTTAATATTTTTGTTACAATTTGATTATATGACATATCTACAAATTCTACATCTATTCCTTCAAACTCTTTTAAGGTTAGTGAATATTGGTCTATAGACCTTCTATCTACACCTACTCTCATGCCTTTCTTTATCTCGATATCATCTTGCCCTGAAAACACTAATACATGTTTATTTACATAGCTATTTTCACCTAAATCTAAAACTATTTCCATATCTTCATCAGTACTTAATATGCTTGTAGCTGCTAATTTAGATGTTATTGCAAAGTCATATCTTCCTGATTTTAAACTATTTATTCTTGTTTCTGCACCTCTCATATATGCCATAGCTATAGAAAATTCTTCCTTTTCTAGTGTTATATTCAATCCTGTGGCTAGCCCTTCATATAATTTTGAATATGGTAAAGGCATTACACCTACTATAGTGTTGTATTTTGTAAAGCTCCATAGAATTTTATAATCTACTTGTGATAAAAATGTACCTAAATGTCCCTTTCTTTCTAAAGAAATTGCACCTACCTGTTCAAAATGCTTAATTACAGATTGTATAGTTCCTCTACCAACTTTAAATTTGTTGCTATATTCATTTATAGTCTTTATTTTATCACCTACTGATAATAATATTAATTCTCTTGCTATATTTATTGTTATAAACCCATTTTTATTTAGAAAATTTTTATCTAATTGCATTTTATACTCCTTACTTTAAATATTAACTACATTCATATTGTCTGTTATTTATGTCAACATTATACCATATAATTCCATATTCCATACAAAAATAATCAATAAATAAAATTGATATTACTTAAACTGTCAAATTATTGCCCATGCTACTAATATTAAAAATGTGATTGTATCAAAATAGAGATAAGACTCTTTTTCATTATTGAAATGATAAAAATATACTTGATTTCATACAAAAAAGAGTGCCTCATGAACTAAAAAGTTCATTTTGAGACACCCACATTACAGTTATTTAAATATTTTTTAATATTTTTTCTTCCATTTTGCACTTCTACCTCTTGCAACAACTTCTATCTTATCTTGTTTTCTTAGATTATTAAAAACTCTATTTATAGTAGGCTCTGGAATATCAGGACATAAATCTCTTATATCTTCTTTTGTAAAATATCCAAGAGTAGAATTTATTATTTTTTCTATTCTACTAGTTTTTGTCTGCCTTTTCTTATCAGATATATTTAAACTATCATCCAACTTCTCATATGCAGTCAATATTGTCTCTAAAAAATACTCAATCCACGCATTCATATCTGCTTTTTCATTGCCTATAGAAGCTTTCAAATAATTTAGATTACTATAATATTCATATGAACTATCATCAAATATTTTTCCTAAACTAATATATCTTCCAACTTCATATCCATTTTTATTTAGTAACAATAGAATAAGTACTCTCGCCATTTTTATATTACCTTCTTTGAATGGATGTATCAATATGAAATCTAACACAAATGCTGAAATTAATATTAATATATCAATTTCATCTTCCTCTACCAATATATTATAAGCTTCACATATTTCTTCTACAGCTTTTTCGACTTTATTGACACTTGAATCAATACTTATAAATTCACTAGATTTTAAATTATGTTCAATAAAATCATTATCTGACTTATAACTTCCTCCTCTAGTAGATGAAAATTTATATAAGTATCCATGAAGCTCAAGAATTGTTTGTGAACTTATTGGAATACTTTCATAAGCACTGTTAATAGTTTTTACTACATCTCTGTATTCAACAATACTTAATTCCTCTCTACTTCTAGGTGTAACTTCATTACTTATTAACTTTTCTAAATTAAAATTACTACTATCTCTTTGATTTCCAATGTATGTAGACTCTGAACAATCTACTAAAGACTTTTTTTCTAGGCTTTCCAAAATTTCTTTTGGTTGTTTTTTGTAAAGCAGTTGTCTACCCTTATATTCATTTATCTTAGACAACATTCTAGCTACATTCATGTTTACATACATATTTTTTAATTTGCTTTTCTTTGTAAATTCCATAAAATCACTCCATAATCAGAATTTCTCTTATCCTTAACAGCGGTTTTATTTTATCATATAATCGTATTTTTTGCAATTTCTTGCTCAATTATCTGAATTTAATTTTTTATTCAGTAGTTATCTCATTTAATCTTTCATTTTCATTTAACTTTTCACTTTTAGGAGTATATCTTTTTAACTCTCTAAATACAACTATACCTGTAATTACTGTGGCTATAAAGTCAGATACTGGTTGAGCTGTCCATACACCCTGTAAACCTAAGAATGTAGGAAGAATTAGTACTGCTGGTATCAATAAAATTACTTGTCTTAAAAGGCTCAATAACATAGCCATTTTAGCTTTTCCTATAGATTGTATAAAGTTTGTTCCTGTAACTGATAAGCCTACAATTGGCAACATAAGTAGGTATATTCTTAATCCATTAACAGATATATTCATAAGTTCAGGGTCTTTATTGAATATACCTATAATAGCTTCTGGGAAAAGCATAATTACTACCATACCCATACATAAAATTATGGTAGCTACTACCAGTGAACCTAAGTATGCTTTTTTAACTCTATCATATTTTTCAGCTCCATAATTGAAACCTATAATAGGTTGCGCCCCTTGATTTATTCCAAAGATAGGCATTAAAAATACCATTGCGATAGAAGAAATAGTAGCCATAGCCCCTATAGCTAAATCTCCACCATGAGTTTTAAGTGCAATATTCGATATTACTTGAACTAAACTTGCTGCAAGTTGCATCGCAAATGGCGACATACCTATTGCAAACACTGCTTTTACTAGCTTTTTATCTAATTTTAGATTAGATTTACTGAATCGTAAGTTTGATTTTCCACTTATATAATATCCTATAGTTAAAATAGCTGTAAGAGCTTGAGAAGTTATTGTAGCAATTGCAGCTCCTTGTATTCCCAAATTTAATCCAAATATTAATATCCAGTCTAAAACTATATTAGTTAAACATCCTACTATCATTATTCCTGCTGAAATTTTAGGACTACCATCAGCTCTTATTGAGTGGTTTAAAGAAAAGGAAAGAAGATTTACTACTGTACCTAATAATATAATGTTTATATATGATTTTGCATATATTAAAGTATTTTCACTTGCTCCAAACAATGTAAGTATTTTATTTGCAAATAATATTCCAAATATCATTATGATAATTCCTGTTACTACAGATAAAGTCATTGCATTTCCTATAAGTTTTCTTGCATCTTCTACTTTACCTTGCCCAAGCTTTATCGATATGGTAGTAGTAGTTCCTATACCTATCAACATTCCAAATGCAAGTATTATTGTCATTATTGGCATTGTTACACCAAGACCTGTTATTGCAAGTGGCCCAACTCCTGGTATATTTCCAATAAAGATTCTATCTACTACATTATATAAACTATTTACCAACATACCTATTATAGCTGGTATAGAATATTTCAGTAGTAATTTACTAATTCGTTCTGTTCCTAATAATTGTTGATTTTCCATCAAGTCTCCTCCTTCTTCTAATATTCAATTTTTCACATATTACAAGGGAGGTGCAAATGCCCTCCCTTAATATTAACTACTTTTTAAATATTAATTTTATATATCTATTATATACCACTTTAATCAAAAAACCAAACTTTTCTAGTATAAAATTTTTTTAACAGATAAAAATAAAGTGAATATATAGAATATCCTTAGTAATATACCCATATTTTCTAAGTTAAAACTACTATTTAATACTTTATTTAAAAAGAATAAAGTACGAACTCGAAATAAAAACACACATGAATATCATAATAATATAAAAATTAATAAACAAATTTCATTAATAAATTTAGACATATTTTTTCCTAACTAAAATAAACCGATAAAAAAATTTTATAATATATAATTCACAACCTCAATATGAACTTGTGTCCACCTAGTTTCATAATATATAAGAGTAACTAATTAAATGGAATTAATTTATGGTTACAAAATATTATAATAAAGGAGATAAGTTAATGGATAATTGTTCAGGTAATCATTATCATAAAGGATGCAATTCATGTTGCGATTCTTGTGAATATTTTCCATGTTGTATAACTGGTCCACGAGGACCAAAAGGTGCTACCGGTCCACAAGGGCCTACTGGGGCTACTGGTCCACAAGGGCCTACTGGTCCGGGAGTAGGAGCAACTGGCCCTACTGGAAATACTGGTCCTACTGGGGCTACTGGTCCTACTGGCTTTGGTATAACTGGGCCTACTGGAAATACTGGACCTACTGGCGCCACTGGTATCACTGGAATTACTGGGCCTACTGGAAATACTGGGCCTACTGGCTTTGGTATAACTGGGCCTACTGGCGCCACTGGTATCACTGGAATCACTGGACCTACTGGAAATACTGGGCCTACTGGCGCCACTGGTATCACTGGAATTACTGGGCCTACTGGTGCTACTGGAAATACAGGACCTACTGGTATCACAGGAATCACTGGACCTACTGGGCCTACTGGAGCTACTGGCTTTGGTATAACTGGTCCTACTGGAAATACTGGACCTACTGGCGCCACTGGTATCACAGGAATCACTGGGCCTACTGGAAATACTGGGCCTACTGGCGCCACTGGTATCACAGGAATTACTGGACCTACTGGAAATACTGGTCCTACTGGGGTTACTGGTCCTACTGGCTTTGGTATAACTGGTCCTACTGGAAATACTGGACCTACTGGCGCCACTGGTATCACAGGAATCACTGGGCCTACTGGAGCTACTGGACCTACTGGCGCCACTGGTATCACAGGAATCACTGGGCCTACTGGAGCTACTGGGCCTACTGGCTTTGGTATAACTGGGCCTACTGGAAATACTGGGCCTACTGGCGCCACTGGAGGAATATTAAGTTTTGCAGACTTTTTTGCATTAATGCCTCCTGATAATGCAGCAACAGTTGCACCTGGTATTGATGTAAGCTTTCCTCAGGATGGACCCTCTGGCGGTTCAGTTATTACACGTATAAGCCCTAGTGCATTCAACTTGTCATTAATTGGCACATATCAAATATTATTTCAAGTTGGTGTAGATGAAGCAGGACAATTAATTTTAACCCTTAATGGTGCTGATCTATTATACACTGTGGTTGGTCGAGCAACAGGTACTTCTCAAATTATAGGTATGGCACTTGTTACTACCAGTACTATTAATTCAACACTAACAGTAAGAAATCCTGCAGGTAATTCAACAGCATTAACAATTACACCTCTTGCAGGTGGAACAAGACCTGTTTCTGCACATCTTGTTATAACACAACTTTCATAAAACAAATAATGTTAAGCAAGTGAGGTAATTGTTACAAAAACATTAAAAAACAAACTTAATATTAATTCGAATATAAAAATAATAGAGCTGTCTCAAAATTGAGACAGCCTTATCTTTTGACAAAAAATAAAAAACAGATTCCTAGGAACCCATAATCTATGTAACAATTGTGATATGAAAAATGGACAATTAGAATATGCTTATAATGTTCAAATTGATGTTGAAAGTAATCATATAATGATTTTAGATGTTAGCAGTAACAAATCTGATGTAACTAAACTTATACCATATATTTTAGATAATATAAAAAACAATTACAATAAAGAATTTAAAAATATTGTTTGTGATTATAGATATGAAAGTGAAGAAAACTATAAGTATTTAAAAGAAAATAATTTAAATTCTTATATCAAACCATTAAATTATAAGCAAATTAAAAAGAAAATATGTGCATTTTATTATATAAAAATAAATTTAAAAGGTAATAGCATGATGATACAAATAGTGGCTTTAGGGCAATATTCCAAAGAAAATAGTTATATTAAATTGATAAATATTTAAATTAAATTTATCTAATACTTAACATGTTCATTTTATATTCTCCATAATTTTTTTATTTTTACTACAATACTATAATATCGTGAATATACTGCTTTAACCATAAAAATACCCTAACAATTAGCTTACATATTTGTAAGTCAATTGTTAGGGTACCTCATAGTCTAATAGTTATTAATCATTAATCAAATTTAAAGCTTAAATGATTTTCAAATTCATCTAATGGCATAGGTTTAGCAAATAAGTATCCTTGAACTTTATCACAACCTATTTCTTTTAAGAATTCTACTTGCTCATAAGTTTCTACTCCTTCACAGATTACTTCAATATTAATTGCTTTTGCCATCTCCACTATTTTAGAAATAATAATTTTTCCACGTTTTGTATCTGTTGTTTCAATTAAAAATCCTCTATCTAATTTTAAAACATCAAAAGAAAGGTCTTTTAATAGATTTAAAGATGAATATCCTGAACCAAAGTCATCCATTGATATAAGAAATCCTATTTTTTTAATCTTTTTCATTATATTAATCAATATGTTTAAGTTATCAAATACAACACTTTCTGTTAGTTCAAGTTCGATAAACTCAGGAGATATATTGTATTTATTTATCAAATCAGTTATATTTTCTATAAAATTATCTCTGTATAAATGAACCCTAGACATATTTACAGATATTGGTACAGGAGTATATCCTTTATTTATCCACTTATTCAAGGTTTTGCATACTTCTTCAAATACGAACATATCAATATTTACAATGAAACCATTCTTTTCAAATAAAGGTATAAAATCTGCAGGTGAAATAAATCCCAGTTCTGGGCTATTCCATCTTATCAAAGCTTCTGCTCCTTTAATTTCATTTATATCATTTAGACTATACTTAGGCTGATAATGCAATATAAATTCACCTTTTTCTAGAGCTTTATTCATATTATCTTCCAATTGTTTTTCCTTATACAATCGATTCCTTGTATCTTCATTAAAAAACGAATATGAATGTTCATATTTTTCCTTTTTACTTTTTGCTGCAATATTTGCCCTATCAATTAACAAGTCAATCTTTTTAATATCATCTTTTTTAGTAACCTTATATATACCACTTGACATAACAATTTTATATTTAGATGAATTAATAGTTTTTAAATTGCAAATTTCATTATTTATTTTAGACAATCTATCTAAAAGTTTGTCTTCAGTATCACAAGAAATCAACAATATAAAATGGTCATTATCCATCCTAGCACAAATTTCATATTTATTCATATTATTATTTAAAACCTGTGCTATATGTATTAATATCTTATTTCCTTCAGCATAACCAAACATCTCATTTATGTATTTAAATTTATTGACATCTAATTGCACCAAGTAAAAATTATCCTGATAATAATTCTTTAAAATATACATAGAATCTTTTCTAAACTTTTCTTTGTTTTTTATTCCGCTTAAAGAATCATAATAAGCTAGTTTCTTAAGTCGTTCTATTAATTTAGCATTACTTAATTTCCACAATATCATAAATATTACTATATAAAAATACAATTTGATTATAAAATTAACTATCAGACTTTTAAAATTCTTAAATATATTACATTTTAATACTAAAGTCCAATTAGTACACTTTACATTCGTATATTTTATGTTATATAATCTCCAATTATCCCAAGATAAAAAATTATCTTGATGCTTTTGATTTATATTTTTTAAGGTTTTATTTTTAGTCGTTCTTATAATATTTCCTTCTAAAGTAAGCATCTTACTTTTATCATTTACATACTTTTTATTTGGATGAGAAATAATAGTATAATCTTTATCTATCATTAGAAATTTAATAGAATCATCAAAACAGCTTCTATTTATTAAATTATTTACATCTTGAAAATAAAAAGAAGCAAAAATGGTTCCAAAAACCTCATTATTTTTTATAATAGGTACATATATAATAAATACTTTATCACCTGTCACATTGCTAACTTCAATATCTGATACTACTACTTGCTTTGTTTTAATTGCTTTCTCAAAACTAGGCTTATCTTTTATTTGGCTAACCTTTTCCCTATATGTACTTGAAGTATTTCCTTTTGTATCCGTTATACCAATCATAAAAATATTATATTCTTTTTGATATGGTGTTAATAATTTTCCTTTTTCAATTAAAGATGTTTCACTATTAGAAAATCTATCATCTTGACTAAGAGCTTTTAATAAAGATGTGTTTACTTTTAAATAGTCTTCAAGTTCTCTTTTTGACGCCTCAATCATATTTCTAGAAGTAACTTCCATATAATTACTTGCATACATAATAGTGCTTGTTAAATCAATTAAAACTAATAGTATTAATAAAATTAATATATGCTTAAAAGCTAGCCCACCAAATACTTTTTCATTTCTTTTCATATTAAAATACCATTAATTATACAATTTGTTTTTCTGTTATCTAAGATTAAATTTAACAAATTTGATTTTATTCTCCACACATTACTCCCTCCTTATAAAACCTTTACTTATATATTTTATCATAATTACACAGAACTATGTTACTTAGTATCAAATATTACAATAATAACTGTTACATTATTACACAATCAAAAAATACCAAACTAGAAATTATATTCTAGATTGGTATTTTTAATTTACAAATTAAGCATTAACTTTTGCTTTTAAGTATTCATCTATTGAAGCTGCTGCTGTTTTTCCAGCACCCATTGCAGATATTACCGTTGCTGCTCCAGTAACAGCATCTCCACCTGCAAATACACCTTCTTTAGAAGTCTGACCATTTTCATCCGTTATTAGACATCTCTTCTTATTTATATCAAGACTCTTTGTTGTAGAAGATATTAATGGATTTGGACTTGTTCCAAGTGACATTATAACTGTATCTACATCAAGTACAAATTCAGAACCTTCTATTTCTATAGGTCTTCTTCTTCCAGAATCGTCTGGCTCTCCTAATTCCATTCTTATACAAACCATACCTTTAACATATCCATTTTCATCTACTAAAATTTCTTTAGGATTTGTTAATGTATTAAATATAATACCTTCTTCTTTTGCATGGTGAACTTCTTCAGCTCTTGCTGGAAGCTCTTTTTCACTTCTTCTATAAACTATATATGATTCTGAACCTAATCTTAGTGCAGTTCTAGCAGCGTCCATAGCAACATTTCCACCACCCACTACAGCAACTTTTTTACCAGAACTAATAGGTGTATCATAGTCATCTCTATAAGCTTTCATTAAGTTTACTCTAGTTAAAAACTCATTTGCAGAAAATACTCCATTTGCATTTTCTCCTGGTATGTTCATAAACATTGGAAGACCAGCTCCTGAACCTATGAATATAGCTTCAAATCCTTCATCTTCTATAAGTTCATCTACTGTAATTGTTTTACCAACAATTACATTAGTTTCTATTTTTACACCCAATTTTCTTATATTATCTATTTCAGGTTGAACAACAGCTTGTTTTGGAAGTCTAAATTCAGGTATTCCATAAGTTAAAACTCCACCTGGCTCATGCATTGCTTCGAAAATTGTTACATCATAACCTTTTTTAGCTAAATCACCAGCACAAGCTAGACCTGCTGGACCACTTCCTATTACTGCTACCTTTTGATTTTTCTTAGGCTCTGTATCAGATAAATTTATATCATTTTCTTTTGACCAATCTGCTACAAATCTTTCTAGTTTACCTATTGACACGGCATCTGATTTTATTCCAAGTATACACACACCTTCACATTGACTTTCTTGTGGGCATACTCTACCACAAACAGCCGGTAATGAACTGCTCTTAGCTATTACTTTAGCAGCACCTTCTATATCATCTTCTTTAATTTTTGTTATAAATCCTGGGATGTCGATTCCTACTGGACATCCACCTACACATTTTGGTTTTTTACAAGCTAGACATCTATTAGCCTCTGCTATAGCCTCTTCTTTATTATATCCTAAACATACTTCATCAAAATTTGTTGCTCTAACAGCAGGTTCTTGTTCTCTAACTGGTACTTTTACTTTTTTAGCATCCATTATTTGTTACCTCCACATCCACAATTACTATGATGATGACTATCGCCTTCTTCAAGTTTTAGCATAGCTCTTCCCTCTTGAGTCTTATACATAGATTGTCTTCTCATTGCTTGATCAAAATCAACTAAATGACCATCAAATTCAGGACCATCTACACATGCAAACTTAGTTTCATTTCCAACGCTAACTCTACAACCACCACACATACCTGTTCCATCAATCATTATTGTATTTAAACTTACTATAGTAGGTATATTTAGCTCTTTAGTTAATTGACACATAAATTTCATCATTATCATTGGTCCAATTACTATCGCTTGGTCGTATTTTTTGCCTTGATTATCAACTAAATCTTTTAATAGGTCTGTAACTCTTCCATTAAATCCATATGTACCATCATCTGTTGATACGTATACATTTTTAGCTACTTTTTTCATATCATCTTCTAATATAATTAATTCTTTAGTTCTTGCACCAATTATTACATCTACATCTAATCCATGCTCTTTAAACCATTTAACTTGTGGATACACTGGAGCAGAACCAACTCCACCAGCTACAAATAATATTTTTTTATTTTTTAATTCTTCTATATCTTCATGTATAAATTCACTTGCTTGTCCTAGTGGGCCTACAAAGTCCATTACAAAATCGTTTTCTTCAAACATTGCTAACTTTTTAGTTGAAGCACCAACTGTTTGGAATACAATAGTTACTGTTCCTTTTTCTCTATCATAGTCAGCTATTGTAAGAGGAATTCTTTCTCCCTTTTCGTCATTTTTAATTATTATAAATTGACCAGGTTGAGAAGATTTTGCAACTCTAGGTGCCTCTATTTCCATTAAATAAATACTATCTGTTAATTGTCTCTTACTAACTATTTTATTACTCATCTCGCTATTCTCCATTCTAACAAATATATTTTTCCCACTTTAAATTTAATTAAAAACATAAACACACAAAACTATAACTTTTTATAATACAATATTAGTCCTTGATTAAATGTTTTGTATTGGACATCCCCCCTATAGTAATTGTAACTGCCCAAATTACAAATAGTTGATATTAACAAATTTCTTTTAACTGCCAATAAAAACTAAGTCTATATCATATGTCTAATTTGTTATAGATTTAACCTAATACACATTTAAAGTATACTATATTATGCCAAATTTGTAACAAAAATTTTATAAATACATAATAAAATTTTTTTATTCAATTATTTACTTAATAAATTAACTTGGATTTTCATAATAATACTAATTTCTTTAAAAATTAAACGTGTATAAGACTTTAATCTATTGCAATATCATCTTTCATATTGTATAAAATATGCTCTTATTTTATTATATATCTAAAATTTTCAATATTCATTAATTATTTGAATTTTTATATAAAATTTTTACAATTTCTAAAGATTTATTTACTTATGTAATAAATTATAATAATATTAGCTTATAAAGTTAATAATTAATATAAATTAAAAGAATATAAACATAGGAGGTACATTCTTTGAAAAACATTATTTCTGCAAAAGAACTTATATCAAAAATAAAACAAAATGATAATCTAGTTGTAATAGATTGTAGATTTGACCTTATCAATAGAACTTATGGTATTGATTCTTATAAAAAAGGACACATAAAAGGCAGTTTCATCTTAGATATAGACAAGGATTTATCATCTCCTACAAAAGAACATGGTGGTAAAAATCCTTTACAAGACCCTTTAATATTAAAAGAAAAATTAGAAAAAATGGGTGTTGATAACGACACTACGATTGTAACTTATGATGATGGAGATTTAAATGGAGCTTGTAGATTATTTTTCCAATTAAAACACTTGGGTCTTAAAAATGTCTATGTACTAGATGGAGGAATAACATCTTTCGTGAAGGAAGGTGGAGAATTAGAAGAGAAAGTAAATATACCAAATTGTACAGGTAAGGAGATTAAACCAAATATAAATAATGATTTGGTTGTCCCAATGGAATACGTTAAATCTAAATTATACAAAAAGGATACTGTAATAATAGATTGTCGTGCCAATGAAAGATATCAGGGTTTAGTTGAACCTGCTTACTCAAAAGCTGGTCATATACCAAGTGCAAAAAATTATTTTTGTAAGGATTTAATAAAAAGTGATTTTGAAAATGGCTCACTTAAAGACATAAAATTTTTAAAAGAATTCTTTAAAGATTTAAATAATTATGATGAAGTAATTTTATCTTGTGGTTCAGGGATATCTGCTTGTGTTAACAGTCTTGCCCTTAGAGAACTTGATATACCTCATAAGATTTATATTGGTAGCTTTAGTGACTGGATTAGTTATGACGACAATGAAATTAAAACTGGTCAAGAATAGAGCTAATAATATATAAAACCAGTATAATACCTTAAATTTTGTAAAGGCGTTAGTCATTGTAGACTTTCGCCTTTAATTATTATTTTAGACACCCTTTAAATTCATTATATATATTTTTAGTTGATAATATTAATAAACTGCAACATGACCATCACATCTTGATTCTGTCCCACAAATATAACTCTCTTGTTCCGTTTTAAATATTATTTGACCTCGCCCCATGTCGACAGTATCATGAATTACTTTTATTTCATGACCTTTTTCAATTAATGAATCTATTATAGGCTTTGGCATCTCTGATTCAACTTCTATTTCCTTTCCTTTTATCCACTGCCATCTTGGAGCATCTAGTGCCTCTTGAGGATTTAAGCCAAAGTCTATCATATTTGTTAGCACTTGAATATGTCCTTGTGGTTGCATAAAGGCTCCCATTACACCAAATGGCCCTATAGCTTTATCTTCTTTACCTAAAAATCCAGGTATTATAGTATGATAAGGTTTTTTAAATGGTTTTACTACATTATGGTGTTCAGGGTCTAAATTAAAATTATTACCTCTACTATGTAAAGCAATTCCAGTGTTTGGTATAACAATTCCAGAACCAAAGTTTATATAATTACTCTGTATGTATGAAACCATATTTCCATCCTTGTCTGCAGTACAAAGATATACTGTACCACCACAATACGGCTCTCCTGCAGTTGGATACAAAGCCTTTTTATTATCAATTAATAAACTTCTTTTTTTTGCATACTCTTGGCTTAGTAATTCCTGAACCTTTACTTTCATATGTTCTATATCTGTTACATAAGTTTTAGAATCTGCAAAAGCCAATTTTAAACTCTCTATAATCTTATGTATATCTTCTACATTTTCTATATTTCCTTCTATCTCCAGTTCTTTTAATATATTAAGTGCCATTAAAACTGTTATTCCATGTCCATTTGGCGGGATTTCAAATATTTTATATCCTTTATATTCTGTACTTATAGGCTCTACCCATGTTGGGTAAAAACACTCTAAATCACTCTTTCTTATAGCCCCATCAAACTTTCTAGAATATTCATCTATTTTATCAGCAAGTCTTCCTCTATAAAAACTTTCAGCTTGAGTGTTTGCTATTTCTTCTAAGGTACTCGCCTGTTCTTCACATATAAATACATCTCCAGCTTCTGGAGCTTTACCATCTTTAGAAAATGTATCAAACCATGGCTTGAACTCTTCCCCAACAAACTCTTGTTCATATAGTTCATATGATTTTTTCCATACCTTAGCTACATTAGGAGATACTACGTAACCATCTCTTGCATAGTTTATCGCTGGAGATAAGCATTCCATTAAGCTAAGTTTCCCATATTTTTTATTTAATTCTGACCAAGCCGCAGGTATTCCAGGTACAGTTACTGCTCCAAACCCATATTTTGGCATTTCTTTGATATTATTATAATTTTTTAATTCCATCTTTTCTGGAGCAAAACCACTAGAGTTTAAACCATACAAACGTTTTTCTTCCTCTATCCAAACAAGGGCATATGCATCTCCTCCAATACCATTGCTTGTAGGCTCTACTACTGCTAATGTGGCAGCTGTTGCAACTGCTGCGTCAATAGCATTTCCACCTTTTTTTAGTATTTCAAGCCCAGCTTGAGATGCTAGTGGTGTTGATGTTGCAACTGCTCCATTTTTAGCATACACGACATTTCTTATTGATGAATATTTATGTTGGTAAGCATTAAACTTCATAAATTTCAGCTCCTTGTCATTTTTTATTTAATATTTTGCTTAGATTTATTATATAACATCAGGTAATATAACTGATATAAAATGATATAAAATGATATAAAATATAAACTTTTTCCTATATTTAATTTCATCATTAAAAAATATCTTAATTTTAATTCTAATATTTTCTATCTTCACTTAAATAAGTCTTTTTATTCAAAAAATACATCTAATTCTTTTAAATAAAAAATAATTTATTATTTATTCTGTTATCATGTTTTGAGCATATTTTAATGTTAAGAAATAATATATGAAGTATCCTATTATAATAAATGACCAGAGTTATGATAATTGGTGCAAGTAATGACCTTGGTATAAACTTTTGTGCTATCGACATAGCAAATAAATTATGAACTGTACCTACAACTAATGGAAGTAAAATATAGTTATTCTAATATAATTATTTTAAATAATAAGGTAGAAAAATTTTAACTTATCAAGTAGAATATAGTTATGTTAATATAACTATTTTGAATTAGGAGGTAATAATGTTTAAAATAATGGTAATTGAAGATGATGCCTCATTGAAAAATATCATAGCAGAATGTCTTTCTAAATGAGGACATGATGTGCATCAAATAGAAAATCTTGAAAATATAATAGAAGAGTTTAGAAACTATAAACCACAATTAGTTTTATTGGATATAAACCTTCCATTTTATGATGGCTTTCATTGGTGTAATGAAATAAGAAAAATTTCAAAAGTTCCTATAATCTTTATTTCTTCAAGAAATTCTAATATGGATGTAATAATGGGTGTAAATCTAGGTGCAGATGATTATATACAAAAACCATTTTCTATAGATGTCTTAGTAGCTAAAGTTAATGCCCTTTTAAGAAGAACTTATAATTTTATTGAGAATAATTCAAATCAGATTGTTCACAATGATGTTACTTTAGATTTATCAACTGCAACCATAAGTTATGAAGACAACACTACTCAGCTAACAAAAAATGAAATTAAAATTCTTCATAAACTTATGAAATACAAAGATCAGATAGTAAGTAGAAATAAACTCATGAAAAAAATTATGGGAAAATGATTGGTTTGTAGATGATAATACATTAACTGTCAATGTAAATAGAATACGCTCAAAATTAAATGAAATTTGTCTGGAAGATTTTATAGAAACAAAAAGAGGATTGGGTTATATAATCAGTTAAAATAACTCTAAGTAGGTGAATTTATGAGATTTAAAGATTTCCTCAAAGATAAAATAGGTTTTTTAGTATACAATTTTACTTTCTTAATTTTTACAATAGCTGTTATTATATTTTCTCCTGTAGATATTTTTCTAATTGATACTATTTTATATATATTAATTGTAAATGTTGTGTTTTTATAATTATCAATATCAGTGCAATAACATAATAAACAATAATATTAAGAAGTTTGAAGAAAATAAAGAGATTTTGAATATGTGGGTACATGATGTAAAAATGCCTATTGCTATAATAAAACTTATCCTCGAGCAAAATGAAAATTTAATTGATGAAAAAATTTTATATTTATCGAGACTTGATGATTTTCATAAGGATTTTTTGATTCAAGAAGTAAATATCGAAAAAATTATTAGGGATATTATAAGAAAATACTCAAAGTATTTTATTTCAAAAAAAATTATTTTAAACTTAAATCATTTGAATTTTAAAGTTTTATATGATGAAAAATGGCTCTACTTCATATTCGAGCAATTATTGAGTAATTCCCTAAAATACTCCTTATTAGGAGATAATATATCTATCTATTGCAAAAAAACCAAAAATTATTTACAATTAAGAGTGGAAGATACTGGCTGTGGTATAAAAAAGGAAGATTTAAATCGAATATTCAGTAAAGGATTTACAGGTAATAATGGAAGAAATAATTCTAAATCTACAGGGCTTGGACTTTATTTAGTAAAAGAACTTTGTGACAAACTTGGTCATAAAATTGATGTAGATTCAGAGTACAATCAATATACAAAATTTACTATTACATTTAAATGTGATTTATAGTATCTTATTATTGATAGTTTATTTTCATTAACTTATATTCAACTTCTTATAGTAATTCTATATGTACATCCCAGTATATAATAAGTAGTTTTTATAAAAAGGAGGAAGACATGTCTTTTCTAAAAAAATTTAAAAATAAAAAATTTAGAAATAACAGTTTTAAAAGTAGCAACTTTAGAAATAACAGTTTTGGAAGCAGTAGCTTCAAGTCTAAAAATAAAGGTTTTAAAAACAATCCCTTTAAAAATAAAAGATTCAAAACATATTTAGGCATAGTAATAATCATACTTTTAATTCTAGGAGTGCTTGCTTATGTTGATTCAAAAAACATTAGATTACAAGCTAAGGAAAACTTTATCGAAACATATACTATTCCTGAAAATGAAAAAATATTTATAAATGGTATGGTTATTCCTAAGCAAACTAAGGACTTCAATATATCTGGAGATTATGAGCTAAGTGATGTTAATGTTACAAATGGTCAAAAAGTAAATCAAGGAGACCTTCTTTTTACTGCCAAAAATCCAACTATAATAGCAGAAATAGATAGTTTAAAATCACAACTTAGTCAATACAAAAAACAAAAAATATCACTTTATAATATTGCTGAAAATAGAGATGCTATTGCTTCTATAAATGCTCAGATAACTGCTTTAAACTCTCAGATAACTTCTCTGGATAGAAAAGCATATGACAGAGTTACTGCTCCTTTTGATGGCACAGTATACTTAAATAACCAAACCGGAAACCCAGACCAACCAGTCTCATTTATGACTATTCAAGGTCTAGAGTTTTATATGAAAGGACAAGCAAGTGAGCAAGATTTACCTAAAATGAAGATTGACCAAATGGTTAATATATTAGTTTTCTCAACTGACCAAAACCTTACTGGTAGAATAAACTTTATATCTGATAAACCATCTACTCCAAATACTGAGATGGGAGCTCAGCAGAATACTCTATCTTATTATGATATAAACATAACATTCGATAGTCAAGAAGGGTTAGTAAATGGATTTCATCTTCAAGCATCACTTGAAGTAGCCAATTCAAGCTTTAAAATACCAGCATCTTGTGTTCTTAAAGACAAAAAACACTCATATGTATTTAAGGATTTAGATGGTATTTTGAAAAAGCAAATTGTAGATGTAGCAAGTCAAAATGATGATTTTGCTGTAATTAGAGGCGGTATTGAACAAGGAGATATAGTAATAAAACACCCTACTAAAGAAATGAAAGAAGGAGACCCAGTTCAAGGCAATGGCGTAACTGCTGGCTCTAATAATGGAGATGCTACTCCAAACAAAGAAGTAGAAGAAGTTAATATGGATGTGAATTAATTTACATATGTTAATTAAATTAGAAAATATTCAAAAATATTACAAAGTAGGGAAAGATGAATTACATGTTTTAAAATCATTAAATTTAGAAATTGAATCTGGGGAATTTGTCATGATAATGGGCAAATCTGGTAGTGGTAAAACCACTTTACTCAATATTTTAGGTTTTCTAGATGTATTTGATGAAGGAAGGTATATATTTGACGGAACAAACGTAACTAATTTGAGTGAAAATGAACGTTCTATTTTTAGAAATCTTAATATTGGATTTGTTTTCCAACAATTTAATTTAATAGAAACTCTAAATGTATATCAAAATGTAGAGTTGCCTCTAATTTACAATAAAACGCTAAAAAAATCTGATAGAGAAGAAATTGTTAAAGATAAGTTAGATTCTGTTGGGCTTTTGGACAAGCTTAAACAGAAACCACTTCAATTATCTGGTGGTCAACAACAGCGTGTAGCCATTGCACGCTGCTTGGCAAATGACCCTCAAATAATCTTTGCAGATGAACCGACTGGGGCATTAGATAGTGAAACTAGCAGAGAAATTATGGAGCTTTTAACAAAGCTTAACAAACAAGGTAAGACTATAATAATGGTTACACATGATCAAGATTTAACTAAGTATGCAACTAAGGTTATACGACTTAAAGATGGTGTGTTTACTTCGGAGGTGTAATCATGAGTTTATTAAAAAATTCTTTGGCTAATTTAAAAGGTCACAAGCTTCGTGTATTTGTAGCTTTACTCTGGATTATAATAGGAATAACTTCAGTAATACTTGTTAGTTCTATAGGTAATGGATTTCAAAAAGAAATTAAGAAATCAGTTAATAATGTAAACCCTAATAAAACTACTATTTCATTTGAATCGGCTGATAACACAGGTCTTACTGATGATATGAGTATTTTTTTAAAACCATTTAATGCAAAAGACTTAGAAGAATTATCCTTTGTTGAAGGAGTAGAAAGAATAGCTCCTTCAAGAGATGGATTTAATCTTGATTCGGTTTACTCTTCACAAGCATCTTTTGACAAAAAGACTACGTATGTTGATGTTGGACCAGTAAAAAGAGATTCTAAAATAAATTTAATTTGTGGTAGAGATTTTTCTTTAGATGATGAAAAAAGAAAAGTAATTTTGCTTACATTACAAAGTACAAGTGAAATTTTTGAAAATCCAGAAGATGCCTTAGGTCATGGTATCAATATAAATGGAACTATATTTGAGATAATAGGGGTATTAGATGACTCTCAGCAAAACCAAGCTGGAGGATTCTTTGGAGGTTACCAAGATATACAGTTTACTACTTCCCTTATACCTAAAAAGGCTTTTGACACTTTAATGAGTCAAAATTCTTATTCAAATGAAATTTACCAGTTAGACTTAGTTTCTTCTAAAGGCTATAATGTAAATGAAGTTGCAAACAATGTCATAGCTAAATTATATGAGATGCACCCTGGTATCAATGGTTCTTATACTACACCAGACCCAACTGAACAGACAGCTTATCTTGAAAGCATTAATTCCAATGTAAACAAATATGTATCTATAATAACTGTAGTTGCAATGTTTGTTGGTGGCATTGGTGTAATGAACATAATGTATGTATCTGTTATGGAAAGGCAAAGAGAAATTGGTATAAGACGTGCTATTGGTGCAAAACCTAGGTCCATATTATTTCAATTTTTAGTTGAGGCTGTATTTATAACAGTATGTGGTGGAATTTTAGGAACTATGGTTGGATTTATAGCTACTAATTATGTTTCTAAATACATCGGATTTGAAGCCATTCCTAGTTTAAATAGCTTATTTTATGCTATTGTAGCTACTATATTAACTGGGGTTGTATTTGGTCTGATACCGGCCTTCAAAGCCTCTAAACTCGACCCTATAAAGGCAATTTATAAATAGACATTATATAAAGATTTATGATTTTTATATTTATTTATCTAAAACAAATTTAATATATAACGCACTATTATATATGATAGATTAAGAATTTAATCTTTTTCAAATATAGTAGTGCGTTATTTAGTTTCTAGTCTATTATTTCTCTTATAAAATCTGTTAAAAAAGCTTCTCTTTCTCTATATCTAAATTACGTAGATTTTAAATTTTCAAACTCTTATTTCCTCAAAGTCACTATGATTCATTTTTCTAAATTAAGCGTTATATACAATCTCTCCATTACATATTGTATAATTAACCTTACCATATAGAGACTTCCCTTTAAACGGTGAATTATCAGCTTTAGAAGCAAAGCTTTCAACTGTCCACTCTTCTTCAGGGTTGAATATAACAATATCTGCTACTGCCCCTTCTTCTATAAAGCCAATATTTAAATTGTATAGTTTCGCAGGGTTTGTAGACATTTTTTCTATTAACTGCATCATGCTAAGATGATTTTTATGCACTAAGTTTGTTATTCCAAGAGATAAAGAAGTCTCAAGCCCAATAATGCCACTTGGAGCTTTGATGAATTCTCTGTCTTTTTCTTCTTTACTATGTGGTGCATGGTCTGTTGCTATTATTTCAATAGTGCCATCATTTAATCCCTCTATAATCTTATCTCTATCCCACTTACTTCTTAGGGGTGGATTCATTTTTGCATTTGTTCCAAACTCTAATACATCTTCCTCAGTCAGTGTAAAGTGATGTGGTGAAGCCTCTGCAACTACATTTGCACCTAGATATTTTGCAAATCTAACCATATCAACAGACACACCTGAACTTATATGTTGTATATCAATCTTAGCACCAGTCTTTAGTGCCAACATACAATCTCTAGCTACCATAACATCTTCTGTAACACTTGATGCACCTTTTAATCCTAGCTCTGAAGCTATCTTTCCTGCATTCACACCTGGATTTCCAACTAAAGAAGGGTCTTCTTCATGAAAACTAAGTGGTACATTCAACTCTTTTGCCTTAATCATTGCCTCCATAATTAGATTGCTATCCATTAAAGGTAATCCATCATCAGTAAATCCTGGTACACCAGCTTTTTTAAGAGTTTCCATATCAACTAACTCTTTCCCTTCAAAACCTTTAGTTATAGCAGCTGCTTGTAAAACATTTATACATGCATTTTTTGACTTTTCTTTAACATAATTAAAAGTATCTTCATTATCTACAATAGGATTAGTATTTGCCATACATATAACAGTTGTAAATCCACCTCTAGCAGCAGATTTAGCCCCACTTTCTATATCTTCTTTATATGTAAATCCAGGGTCTCTAAAGTGTACATGTACATCTACTAAACCTGGCGCAACTACATTACCACTAGCATCTATTACTTTTTCATATTCATCACTTTCATCAAACCTACCTATCTTATAAATTTTATTTTCTTTTATAATTAAGTCAACATTCTCATCTCTCTGACTTTTAGGGTCTATTACTCTACCATTTTTAATTAAAATCATCTTATTTCTCCTTTATATTTTTAATTTATATAGACTCATATAATATTATACATTATTTTACATACTTAAATACAAAATTACGTTTGACATCAATAGCCTTTTTAGGACAAAGTTCATGGCAACAGTAACATCTTATACATTTACTTAAGTCTATAATAGCACCCTTATCCCTTATCTCTATAGTAGTTGCAGGGCAAGCTTCCTTACATTTTCCACATTTTATACAATCTTGAAATCTAACCACAGGCTTTGGTGTTATAAGCTTTGAAATAGGTTCATTTAAAAATTTTGGTAGTTTTACGGAAAACAGTCTTAAATCTTTACTTACATTTGGAACCTTGTAATCTTTTATAATTAAATCATTTATATCTTCACCTAAAGTCTCAATATCTGAAAAATCTTCTTGTATATATCCTCTCTTAATAGCACCTCTAATTGTAGCAACTCTATTTGGAAGTAAACTTATAATCTTACATGCAACAACATCTATAGCATATGGATTTTGTGATGCTAATAAGACACCTATTTCTCGAGTAGTGCCAGCTGAAGGTCCATCACCTTCCATACCTACTATCCCATCCATAATTGTCAATGTCGGCTTTACATAGTCGCAAATATCTAAAAGTACATTTTCACAAAACAATTCTTCTGTAGGAAATCTGTAATGTATTTCTGCTTTTTTCAATCCAGCTATACATCCATATAAGTTTTTTGTACCACCAGTAAAAGTTGCCATTACATGAGTCTTTAATTTACAAAGATTTATTACGTAATCTGAATCTACTATTGGTTTAATAATATCCATATATTTGAGAACATACGCTTTTTCACTATGTATCTTAACATCTGAAACATCATAATTTAACTTAATACCCAAATCATTTGCTACCCCTTCAATTCCAGATACCTTATAGATACTCTTAAGAGAACTTTGATTATATGGACCACCAGGGCTATCTGCTATTGTAATATCACAATTTAACTCTAAAAGCTTTTCACATACAACTCTTACAATCATAGGATGCGTGGTCGTAGCTTCTTCAGGTCTTTTTTTCATCAATAAATTTGGCTTTACAAGTACTTTACTCCCTTTTTTAACAAATTTATCAATTCCTCCAATATCTTCTAAATTTTTTTCAATAGAATCTCTTACTTTTTCATAATTGTAAGTTTTACAACTCCTAACAGATACTGACTTCATATTATTTCCATCCTTTTATCAAAACAATTTATTTGTATAATTCAAAAAAGGAGAAACCAAAGTTTCTCCTTTTAATCTATATTTTTAATTATTATTTTCCAAAATGTCTGTTTAATAATCCTAAGAATGCTTTACCATGTCTAGCTTCGTCTTTACACATTTCATGTACTGTATCATGTATAGCATCTAATCCTAATTCTTTTGCTCTCTTAGCTAATTTTAATTTTCCATCAGTTGCACCATATTCAGCGTCAACTCTAACTCTTAAGTTCTCTTTTGTATCTGCAACTACAACTTCTCCAAGAAGTTCTGCAAATTTAGCAGCATGCTCAGCTTCTTCAAAAGCTATTCTCTTATAAGCTTCTGCTACTTCTGGATAACCTTCTCTATCAGCTTGTCTACTCATTGCTAAGTACATTCCTACTTCTGTACACTCTCCAGTAAAGTTAGCTCTTAATCCTTCTATTATCTCTGCATCTACACCTTGAGCTACTCCTATTCTATGCTCGTCAGCCCAAACCATTTCGCCTTTCATTTCTTCGAATTTATCAGCTCCAACTTTACATACTGGACATTGTGCTGGTGCAGCATCTCCTTCATGTATATATCCACATACTGTACAAACAAATTTTTTCATAATTAATTTCCTCCCAATTTTATATAATTAAATTTTTATTTTTAAGTTTAATAACTTGCTACAAGAATATATATACCCCCGGCTTTGTAGTTTAAACACTAAAAATAAAATTATTTCCTAATTAATTTTATCACTTTGAAACGCCAGTATCAACCAAGTTTTGATGTCAAATTTCTACATAATATATAATTTATTTGATTAATTAGGAAATAATTGTCATATTAAACACTTTCCAACGAAGACTCTTCTGAGTCTTTAAGTTTTACTTTTTTGCTCTTTAATTTTACTTTTTTGCTCTTTAAAAAAGATAATTTAGTTTCTGCAGTTATGACTGCAACAAATATTAAGATGCTACCAATAACCAATTTTACTGTAATAAGTTCCTTTAGAATTATTATAGAAAATATAGTACCAAATATAGCTTCTGTGGATAATATTATAGCCGTTCTAGTTCCATCAACCTTTTTTTGACATATAGTCTGAAATAAAAATCCTATTGTAGTACTAAATACAGCTAGGTACATAGTTCCCATATAACCAGATAATTCAGCTTCCATCTTTAGTTGGCCTGCAAATGTTTGAACTACTAAAGACATTAAAAACGCTACAGTAAATTGAATAGCTGTCAATGCTATTGGGTTGTTATTTTTTGCAAACTCACTTGTAAAGAATATATGAAATGCAAATCCGAATGAACATATAAGTGTTAGTAAATCTCCAAAATTAATAGAAAAATCGGCTTCTAAAGAAAGTATCCCAATCCCTATAAGAGCTACTAAACTACTTATTATTCCTATCTTATCAAGTTTCCTTTTATAAAGTATAAATCCTATGAATGGAACTATTACAACATTTGCTGCTGTTATAAATGCATTCTTAGATGGCGTAGTGTACATAAGTCCAATGGTTTGTACTGTAAAGGCTAGAAATAAAAATATTCCTAAAATCCCTCCTGCTTTTAATAATTTTTTTCCCATATTGGCATGAATCTGTTTGAAAAACAGTAAATTCATAAATATAGCCGCTAAGAAAAATCTTAAAGTTATGATTTGTAGAGGTGTAAGCCCACCGTCTAATGCAAATTGGGTTGCTACAAAGCCACTTCCCCATATAATTGATATAAATATTAGTCCTATTTCTCCAAAGTATTTTTTCAATAAAGCCCCCTCCTTTTTATTTTTTTGCAAAATTATAAACCCCCTAAACAGCAAGAGAGTTTTTCTATAAGCATTACTATAAATTAATATAGTAAATTTTTTCAGTATTTTAAATCTAAATTTACATGCATTTTGAGCCCAAATTTATATCCACTATTTAACAGTAATATATTAATCATTTTTTGTAAACACCTTTTTAATAAATTTTTATATTTTTTTACTTATACTAAATTTTTTTATAGATAATTTTAATATTTTATAGATAATTTTGATATTTGTGATACTTTAATATTATGCAAATAATGTCATATAAGTTACACTTTAGTTATCTTGGTTACAACTTTGTCGGTTTACTTTTTCTACTTTCTTCGATATAATTATAATATATTTTTGATACAATTCGACAAAAGGGGGAATGCTGTAATCATGGTAAAAAAAAGAAAGAATAAAACTGTTGCACTTACTATAATTGTTGTAATAGTTATTGGTATTTTTTCTATGGCATGGGCGGATATGTCTAGAAAAAAAGAAATGAAAGAAACTCAGGAAAGACTTAAAGCTGAAAAATTAGAAAAAGAAAGAATTGAAAAAGAAAAAAATGAACCTATTATTGGTGCGAAAAAAGAAGCTGCAAAAGACTATGGATACGATGCAAAATTAGTTTGGGACAAACTTAGCAAATACGACTATTCAAACAATGGAGAAAAGATAGTCTTTCTTACATTTGATGATGGACCATCTACTACTAATACTCCACAAGTCCTAGATATCTTAAAGAGACATGATATTAGAGGAACTTTCTTTATTAAAGGTGATTCTCTTGAAAGAAAAGGAGCTAATGAAATTTTAAAAAGAACATTTGACGAAGGAAATGCAATAGCTCATCACTCTTATACTCATGACTACAAAAAACTATATCCTGGCAGAAGCCTAAACCTTGATACATTCGTAAATGAACTTAACAAAACTGATGAAGCTATGAAAAAAGTTTTAGGAAAGAATTTTTCCTCAAATGTAGTTAGATGCCCAGGTGGGTATATGTCATGGAAAAATATGGAACCTCTCGGAAACTACTTAAAAGAGAAAAACATGGCATCAATTGATTGGAATGCTCTAAATGCTGATGCAGAAGGTAAAAAGAAAAATGCTCAAGAGTTATTTGAACATGCAAAGAAATCTTCTGAAGGGAAAGAAATGGTCGTTCTTTTAATGCATGATACTTATGGAAAACAAGAAACAGTAAATGCATTAGACCAAATTATAACATATTTTAAAGACAATGGTTATCAGTTTAAAACTTTAATATAATAAAAAAGCAAGTTCATGGGTCTTTAAAATAAAGTGTGTATTCTTCTAAAAAATGGTGATAATTAAAATATTAAATATCACTATATAAAAGGAAGGTGCACACTTTTTATGTTTAACAAAAACGAAATATTAAAAAAACTTATT
>NZ_JADGMN010000016.1:0-85255 GCF_020662285.1 Clostridioides sp. ES-S-0108-01
ATTGTGCAATATTCCCCACTGCTGCCTCCCGTAGGAGTTTGGACCGTGTCTCAGTTCCAATGTGGCCGATCACCCTCTCAGGTCGGCTACTGATCGTCGCCTTGGTAAGCCGTTACCTTACCAACTAGCTAATCAGACGCGGGTCCATCCTGTACTGGCTCACCTTTGATATTCAAGAGATGCCTCTCAAATATGTTATCCCGTATTAGCATACCTTTCGGTATGTTATCCGTGTGTACAGGGTAGGTTACCCACGCGTTACTCACCCGTCCGCCGCTCTTTACCTAAGTAAATCGCTCAACTTGCATGTGTTAGGCACGCCGCCAGCGTTCATCCTGAGCCAGGATCAAACTCTCAAATAAAAGTTTATCAGGCTCAGATACTATTGTTATCAAAATATCTGGCTTTATGGTTTGTTTCTTGTTTATAAATTAACCTACTGTTTAATTTTCAAAGTTCATTTCATTCAATTAACTTCTTTGTGCTTATCATTTTGTTACTTCTTATTGAGCACATTTACTATAATAACACCTTCTCACAGTATGGTCAACTACTTTTTTTATTTTTTTATTTTTTTATTTATTGATTATTCATAATTTATCATACTATTGTGACTTTATTTTTAAAGATGTAACTATTATTAATAATAGTTTACAATTATAATAATACTATATGTAATTGTTATTAATTCAGAAAGGAGCTTCAAAATGTTTAGAAAGGTATTATATTTTTTAACACTACTTTTTATATCTATTTTTTTTATTGTTGGATGTTCAAATTCACAAAGCAAGCAAAACACAAATCGAAATAATGAAACACAATTACAAGAAGATACTAAAAAAATAGATAGTGATAAGGATACTTCCAATGTGGTCGTTTCAGACGGAACAGATAAACCATCAAAAAACACTAATAATAATGATAATAACAAACTAGATGTATCCTCTTTAGATAACACTGCTCTTGATTGGTTTTATATACCAAACAATAAACATAAAACACCAGAAGTAAATACTGAGATTGGATTTAAATTTTCTGACTATGATGCTATATACAATGGACCTACAAAGGATGGTCAGAAAACATTATATCTTACATTTGATGAAGGCTATGAAAATGGATACACTTCAAAGATACTCGATATTTTAAAACAAAATCAAGTTAAAGCGGTTTTTTTTGTTACATCTCCATATATAAAAGAAAATAACGATTTAGTAAAAAGAATGGTTTCTGAAGGGCATATAGTTGGAAATCACAGTAAGACTCATCCATCTATGCCAACAAAAACAAGTAATTTAAAAAACTTTAATGATGAATTCTATGATGTTGAAAAACTATATAAAGATGTAACTGGAAAAGATATGGTTAAATTTTTTAGACCTCCTATGGGAAAATACTCAGAAAAAAGCTTGGCAATGACTAAAAATTTAGGATACAAGACTGTATTTTGGAGTTTTGCATATAGAGATTGGGATACTGAAAAACAACCATCACATGAAGAGGCAACACAAAAAATAATGGATAATCTACATGATGGTTCTATCTTGTTACTACATGCAGTTTCCAAAACTAGTACAGAAATTTTAAATGATTTTATATCAAATGCAAGAAAACTAGGATATGAATTTGAACTCTTAGAGTATTAATATTTAGAATTACACCTAAAGTCTACAAACTAGTATAGTTAATATAATATAGATGATAAAATAATAAATTAAAATTAGAGTTTTTGTTTGGTAATAGTATAGGTAAAAGAACTTGTGATGCCTTATATATGTTGGTAGGGCAAGCAATAAAATATCAGGAAATTTGGCAATATACTAAATAGATAATAGTATTTTAGATATTATATATAATATAATAAAAAATATTATTCTATTAAATAATACTAATAAAAATATCAATAAAAATAGATGTATGGCTTAGAATTAATAAAACCGTTATGATAAATTATAGCTACACATCTATTTTTAATTTGTACAATTAAAGGTTTATTTAATTTATTAAATAATAAACATTGCTACTATGGTTGTTACAACCAACCCGGTTATAACTGGAACAAAATTTCGCTTTGCCAATTCTATTGGACTAACTCCACAAATTGCGGCTGCTGAAATAAGCCCCCAAGGAACTAGACATCCTCCACCTACCCATATACCACTGATTTGTCCTAATGCAGCTAATGCACCAACACTTGCATTGATAGCAGTTCCAAATACAGAGGCAAGTGAACCAACTAATGAAATTCCAGAAAATCCAGAACCATCAAGCCCAGTTATTGCACCTACTACAGTTTCTATACCTGATACAGCAAATTTATTAAGTGGTATTGTTTGAGAAAGAGCTATACCTATATCAGATAATAAACCTTGTGAACCTGGTGCTAATACTTTTCCAAATACACCTGTCAAAGGTGCAACTTCACCCATATAGAAAAATGCTGCTATTGGTATAATTGCCCCAAATATTTTTATACCAAATACAAAACCATCTATTATATTCTCACATACATTTTCAAAACTACCTTTACCAAAATTTATAGTATTTATAATGATTATTAAAAATACTGCTGTTCCACCCAAAAGAGCTGATGCATCCCCTCCTTTTAGGTCAAACACATACATAGCAATTATATCAGCGAGAAATCCTAAAGCTACTAAAATAGTTGCTATTTTAGATTTTCCATTAAACTCTTCTACTTCTTCCCTTTCAAAACCTTTTAGTTCTTCTCTAAACATGCCTTTGTTAATGTCTCTTTTCAATGTATAAAATGCCATAGATATGGTTACTATTCCCATAACCCAAAACAAAATCATACCATCATTTATAACATATGATACTGCAACTCCTGCTGCCCCAGCTGTTATACTTGGAGCTCCTTGAATAACAAAGTCTGTAGACAAGGCAAGACCATGACCAAATAAATTTAATGCTACTGCAACACCAATTGCTGGTAATCCAGCTCTCATAGCAACAGGTAAAAATACAGCTCCAACTAAGGCGACAGCTGGAGTTGGCCAGAAAAACCAAGAAAGAACTAACATAACAAATCCAGTTACAAAAAATGCTGTATTAGAATTTTTTATAACCCTCGAAAACGGTCTTACCATATACTGTATAGCATTATTAGCTTCTAAAGCTTTAGATAGAGCAACCATAATAGCTATAATTAAAATAATTGGTCCCAATTCATTTAAAGATATAATAAAAGAGTTAAATACTGCTGTTATAGCACCAAAAATATTTTTTTCAAAGAACAAGCCCATAAAAAAAACACCTAATATACATGGTACTATTGTATCCTTTTTCATAATCATAGTAATTAATATAATTACCATAAATAGAATGTAAATATAATGTGCTCCTGTCAAAACCATATTATTATGTCCCCTTTTTTTAAGATAATAATATTATATGGTCTTGTAAGTAAACTTGTTACTTGCTTACAGGTACACAATAGTCAATTACACAATATACAATTTAAATTTTTATGATTCTTTTACTGGAATAGATATTTCAATAGAAAATTCTTTATCATCTGAACTTACATTTATACTTCCATTGTGATATGCAACTATTTTCTCACAATTCTTTATACCAATTCCAAAACTTTCTACATTCTTAGAAAAGTTGCTTACTCTATTTTTTTGTATAATTAATAATTTAGAATCTTCCACTTTAATTAAAAATAATACAGACTTATCTCTCCTAGCATATTTTATTATATTAGAACATAAATTATCAAATATTCTTCTAAATTGTGTAACATCTACATAAATATGATATTGGTTATAAAGCTCATTCTCTATTGTTATATGAAATCCCTTCTCCTCCAATGTATATGAACTATCTAAAAGCAATTGAAAAATAAATTCATTAGCATTTATTTTTTCATACCCTTTTGAAACTTCCTCTCCAGAATTAACAAAATGGGTAAAAAGGTCATCTGTTAAGTCTTTTATTTGATATGCTTTAGACCTTACATTTTTTATGTATTGTTCCAATTGTTCAGGACTATTATATTTATGGTCTTTAATTAAATCTAAATAACAAATTACTGATGTTAATGGAGTTCTAACATCGTGTGATATTGAAGTTACTATATCTTTATTTTTATTCTTCATCTCTCTTTCTTTTATAAGTTGATTCTCCAATGTATGACTCATCTCATTAATACTAGATGCAAGTGATGATAATTCATCATTACCTTTTACTGGAATTCTATACTTTAAACTACCACTCTCTACTATCTTTATACCCATTTCTATTTTTCTTAGATATTTTATCTTTCTACTAAACAATAGTAAGAATGTTATAATAAATGTAAGCGCCATGAATGTAATAGAAATTGCTTCTATAAAATTTTGAAATCTAAATCTAAACAAAGCTACTACAATTATATTAGTTTTAATATCAGAAAATTGTATCTCATAACTTCTAGCCATGGGGCTACTATAAAATTCATTTTCCTCACTCTTATCAGGCACTTCATTAGGATAGTACAATGTATCATAAAAAACCTTATTTCCTTTATATATCTTCATAGAAACAAACCAATTATCACCATTCCATTTTGCTATATCGTCTCCATCATCTGAACTTATACCATTGTCATTCACATAAATTTGGAAATTATCCATAAGTTGGTCTACTTCTTTTTTAAAATACACTTTTCCTTCTGATACATCTTTTACTATAGATTCAACAGCAGAGTAAAATGGTATATTTAAAATGAAAGCCACTGCAGCTGAGATTACTACATATATCAATAGTATAACTCCCAACTTTGATGGCTTAATTTTGCTAATCAATATAATACCCCTTTCCCCATGCAGTTTTTATATATTGCGGATTTTTTTGGTCTTTTTCTAATTTTTTTCTTAAATTTCTAATATGAACCATTATTGTATTATTTGCTGTATAAAAATACTACTCATCCCAAATAGTTTCATATAAATTTTCAGATGAAAAAACTTTTTTTCTATTTTTCAACATAAGAACTAATATACTATATTCTATAGTTGTCAAAAACACAGCTTCCCCATTTAGTGTAACGTCTTGAGTATCTAAATTTACACATAATTCTTTTGTTTTTAATATGTTTACCTCTCTTTCCTTTTCCTTTCCCTGATATATATAATAACGTCTAAGTAGTGACTTAACTCTTGAAATTAATTCAGAATATGAAAAAGGCTTTGATAAATAGTCATCTCCTCCTGCTGAAAATCCAATAACCTTATCAGAATCTTGAGTTTTTGCAGTCAAAAATAATATTGGAGCTGTCGTTTTTTCTCTAATTTCATTACATGCAACAAACCCAGTCTTTACAGGCATAACAACATCCAAAATAATTAAATCAATCGTACTATCTACTAAGTTTACAGCTTCCTCTCCGTTCGTTGCCATAATAACTTCATAACCTTCACCAGTTAAAAGTATTTCTACGATTTCCCTAATCTCAGGATTATCATCAGCTACTAAAATTTTTTTTGGAATCTCTTTATTCATCGCTAAGCTCCTTTTTTTGCTATATTTCTTAAATATTTCAAACTATATAAAATATTATACTTTATTAGCAAAAGCTTAGCAATGTCATACATTTTAATACTTTCTACACTTGTAAACATATTTAAAATTCAATTAAAATGTATACACAAATTGATATATTAATAAAAATAATCTACATAATATTATCTTATATAAGCAACTTTTTTTACTGATTTTACTCTTTCAGAAGATTTTACATGTACTACAATACATATCAATCCACTTATAGCTACAAATGCATAAAAACTTATTCCTCTACTAAGTAACATCGCTGGCACTAGTAAATTGCCTGGGAAAAATATCTTAAATAATGTCATAAAACTATTTTCAGAAGCCCCAACAGCTCCTGGTAATGGTAGTGATGAAACAGCAATATTAAGTAGTGATTGTATTGCTAATATCTCAAATACAGTATATGTTGACAGATGGAAAGCTTTGTATACAAAGAACGGTACTAAAAACATAGCTGTTATTTGTATAATGGTTATGCCTAAAATTTGTATTACAAGCTTTGGATTCTGCTTTATATATTGAGCTCCTTTTATATACTCTTCAATTTGAGAAGTTATAACTTTTCTAGCTCCTTCAACATCTTTTATTACTCTTAGCTTACCTAATAAGTTTGTTATTGATATTATAAAATTATTTACCAATTTTTTTGAAAATATAATTGCAATTACTCCAATTACAAGAGCAAAATTCGTTATTACACCATATATTAGTAAAATATTCATTCCACTTACGTTGTTTAGTATAAATTCACGCTCCATAATGAACATTATTCCGCTATATGCCAATATAACTACTTGATGAATAACAACAATAACTAATAGTATAAGTGAAGAATAAGAAATATTTATATCGTCTTTTTTCATATAATAAACTTGTGCTGGTTGACCTCCTGATGCTGAAGGTGTAATTGAACTAAAATAGAATCCAATAAAAGCATATCCCATACATTTTAAAATAGTTGTTTTTTGCTTTAACGCTTTTATACCTAAATATATATTTATACCTTCACAAGCAACATATATAATCATCATCGCAAATCCAATTAGTATAAACATAGGACTTGCACCTTTTAATGATTCTATTAATGATTCAATTGATTGTCCTCTAAAAACAAAATATCCTGTTATGCCCATTAGTAAAACTAAAAAAGCTACACTACCTAGGCATTTATTTTTCTTTTCAGTTTTACTTATCATAACTACATCCTTTCTGGTGTTACAAATTTAAAACCACTATCTTTAAGTTTTGGAATGGCTATTTTCAAAGCTTCAATAGTACGTTCAGGTGCATCTACTGCACCTCCTGAATTTTCACCCGCATCATGCAGGCAAATTATAGAATTTTCTTTTGTTCTACTCATCAACTTGTTTATAATAATCTCTACAGTACTATCTTTACTCCAATCTTCTGCCATTACATCCCATAAGGTCATTTTTAGATTATATTTTTTAACAAAGTAGTTTGAAAATATATTAGTATGCCCCCACGGTGGACGATAATAGTTTATATCTACACCTAAATTTTTTATTATATTTACACTTTCCATAAAATCTTTTTTAACATAATTGTAACTGTAAAGCCATGCATTTTTATGTTCCAATGAATGTAAACCGACTATGTGATTTTCTCTTAACATTCTTTTTATAATTTCAGGCTCTTTTTCAGCATTCTTTGCAACCACAAAAAACATGGCTTGTATATTATTTTCTTTCAGCACATCTAGTAATTTTTCTGTATATCTCTTATCTGGTCCATCATCAAATGTAAGTGCAATTTCATTTTCTCCAGTCATATTCTTTAATACCTCTTTATTTAATAGTTTATTATAGTATGTAGGTATAATTGAATGGGCTAAAAAAATCAATGCAACAAATATAATTAAACCTACTACATACATTCTCTACACGCTCCTTGTTCATCAAATGAAAATAAAATATTTTCTAAGGTATTATTATCAAACTGTTTTTTTAATTCTTTCATATTGCCACTCATTTCTTTGAGAGTAGCATCATCATAAATTAAATCTTTTATCTCATCTACATAGTATTTTTTATTTTTACCAAGTATTCTCCCAATCTCATTATTTAATATAAAACCAGCATTATCCATTTCTTGTTGTAAAAATGGATTAAATGCTAATATTGGAAGTTCTGAATAAATAGTCTCAAATAGTGTTATTCCACCTGGTTTAGAAATAATAAGGTTAGCATTTTTCATATATTTATATACTTCATTAGTGTAACCTACTACCTCTATATTTTCATATCTACCACATAGTTTATAGTACATTTTTTTATTATTACCAGTTATTACAGTAGTTTTTACTCCTTCTAAATCATTTAACTCTCTGTAAAATTGTTCTGATTTAGGTAGTAATCCTAATCCTCCACCCATTATGAGAATATTTTTTTTAGTTGAATGATTTATATGTCCTATTCTTTTAAATTCTTTTTTTACTGGAATACCATTAACTTTAACCTTAGTTTCATCTATTCCCTTAAAAACAAGTTCTTCCTTAGTAGATTTACTAGCTACTAAATAACAATCTGTATTTTTACTAATCCATTCTGAGTGACTACTTATATCTGTTATACATGTTATCAAAGGAAGATTTGAATTGTACTTTTCCTTATATCTTGATACTAGTTGAGAACAGAATGGAAAAGTTGAAATAACTACTGTTGGTTGTACTTCATTAAGTAAATTATCTAATTTAGTTAAAAAATAATCTGAAAAAGTAAATTTTATATCTTTCTTTCCATTTTCAGTACATTTATAAAACAAATTATAAAGACTACTTCCCCGATTTACAAGAATAGAAAATGTCTTGTACATTTTCTCTGAATAGTTAGGCATAATGTATTCAAATATATCTTTAATTATTATTTCTGAATTGTTAAATTTTGCTTTTATATCTTCACTTAAAGAATTTGAGGCTGAGTAATGACCCATACCAAATTTTCCTGTAAGAATTAATACTTTCATAAGATTCCCTCCTCATTAAAGTCTTTCTTTTCCTCTAATTACTATATTTATAAGTATAGACTTTAAATCTTTAGAAAAACCTAGTATAATTCTTAAGAAATCTTAAAGTTTTAATTAAAAAACACAAAGGCTCTGTCTCAAGATAAGCATATTTTTCATTATTGAAATGATGAAAATATATTTGATTTCATACAAAAAAGAGTGCCTCATGAACTAAAAAGTTCATTTTGAGACACCTTCTTTATATCTATATATATTCAAATACATACACAATCATTGTAATTATTTAAATACATTTTACTTAATTATTCTTTATAATTAATCCATAATATTATATTCTTCATATAAAGGATACTTTTCAGTTAAACCAACAACCAATGTTCTAGCCTTAGATTCTTCATCATAAGTTAAACATAGGTCTATAGCCTCAGCAATTACCGCCATATCTTCTTCTTTCATACCTCTAGTAGTTACAGCTGGAGTACCAAGTCTTATTCCACTTGTAACAAGAGCACCATTTGGGTCAAATGGAATTGTATTTTTATTAGCTGTTATATAAGCATCATCCAATCTTTTTTCTGCTGCTTTACCAGTTATGTTTTTATTAGTTAAATCTAATAGTATTAAATGATTATCTGTACCCCCAGAAATCAATTTAAAATCTCTTTTAATAAGTTCTTCAGCTAAAGCTTTTGCATTTTTAGCAACTTGTATTTGATACTTTTTAAACTCCTCACTTAAAGCTTCTTTAAAACAAACTGCTTTAGATGCAATTATATGCTCAAGAGGTCCACCTTGAGTCCCAGGGAATATTGCTTTGTCTATAGCTTTAGCATATTTTTCTTTACAAAGAATAACACCTCCACGAGGTCCTCTTAAAGTTTTGTGAGTTGTTGTTGTAACAAAATCAGCCACTTCACATGGATTTTGGTGAAGACCAGCAGCCACAAGACCTGCTATATGAGCCATATCTACCATAAGCAATGCTCCAACCTCATCAGCTATCTCTCTAAACTTTTTAAAATCTATCTCTCTAGGATACGCGCTTGCTCCTGCAACTATCATTTTAGGTTTTACTTCATGTGCTATCTTTCTAACTTCATCAAAATCTATAAGTCCACTGTCTTTATCTATACCATATTCATAAAATTTATAATATTGACCAGAAATATTAACTGGAGCACCATGAGTTAAATGCCCACCTTGAGATAAATTCATTCCCATAACAACATCACCTGGTTTTAGCATAGCAAAATATACGCCAATATTTGCATTTGCTCCAGAGTGAGGTTGAACATTAGCATGTTCTGCTTTAAATATTTTTTTGATTCTATCTATTGCAAGAGTTTCAACTTCATCTATATATTCACATCCACCATAATATCTTTTGCCTGAGTAACCTTCTGCATACTTATTTGTAAGATGACTTCCCATAGTTTCCATTACTGGAACTGATACTATATTTTCAGATGCTATTAATTCAATATTTCTTTGCTGTCTTTTTAACTCTCTTTTCATACTTTCATAAATCTCAGGATCTGCTTTTTTCAAGTTCTCAAACATATTACTCCTCCTAGTTATTATTCAAATTTTATTTTTACAGATATTTCATAATTTTCGTTTTTATCAATATGATAATTTATTATTATAGTCCTTTACTAACTAATAGTCAAGTGTTTTCCTATTTTTCCATATTTAATATAGTTATTTTCTTTATTTTTAAGTTAAAATATAATAAATAATATTGTCTAATTCTTTTAATTGGATATAATTTAAATGTGACTATTTTGAAATAAAAAAAAGATAATATATTTATATATATATTAAGGAATATTACTTAAAAATTTGATATAATTTCAATATTACGTTTTTTAATTTGGAGGTGAATTTATGAATCAAAATGAGGAACTTGAATATAAGAAAAATATTCTAAAATTAGCTCTGTTTGTAGGGGAACTTATGATAAAAAATGGAGCTGAAACATCTAGGGTTGAAGACAGTGTCCTTAGAATATGCAGGTCAAGAGGATTTTATCATGTAAATATTTTTACAACTCCTACAGTAATAATTATTTCAGATGAAAAATTTGATGGCTTTTCGTTTATGAAAACGATTCAATCAAGAGGTATAAACTTAAATAAGATTTCTTTATTAAACAGTTTTTCTCGAGAATTTGTTAGTGACAAAGAGTATGATATTGATAATGCCATTGCACGTCTTTATGAAATCCAAGATGTAAAACCTTATCCTTTATGGTTATTTTACTCTTGTACAGGAATTGCATCTGCTTGTTTTGCTTGTTTGCTTGGAGGGAATTATGTATTAAATTTTATACTTACGTTTATAATAGCAATCTTTGCTGCAATTACTTATGATAAAACGATGAAGATAAGTGCTATATCTGCGTTTTCCTGTTTAGTATCTTCTTTTTTAATTGCACTTTCAGGAGTTCTACTAGTTGAAATCGGCATTTTAGACGACCCTAAAATGCTTATAGTTGGTGCCATAATGCCACTACTCCCAGGAGTTGCTTTTATAAAAGCCATTAGAGATTTAATTTCAGGTAATTTAATATCAGGAATTTCTCGTGCTTTTGATGCTTCTATGATTATTATTGCAATTGCTTCTGGAGTTGGTTTTGTTCTTGATACATGGTATAGAATTGGAGGTCCTTTCTAATGACTGATATGTCGATGATTTTACATTTTTTATTTTCAGGCATTGCAACTGCTGGATTTGCTGTTTTCTTTAATGCCCCACTTTATCTACTTCTTCCAGCTGGAATAACTGGAGGAGTTGGTTGGATTGTGTATGTTTATTTATTTAATTTTACCACAAATGCAGTTTTGGCAGGTTTTATAGCTGCTGCTTTGGTTTCTGCATGTAGTGAGACTTTGGCTAGAAAACTAAAGCAACCAGCTATTGTGTTCGTAATTCCAGGTATTCTTCCTCTAATACCAGGAATTGGACTATACAATACAATGTTATCTTTGATTCAGAAGAATTATTCTCTGGCTATGTCAAAAGGTACAGATGCACTATTTCTAAGTGCTGCAATATCACTTGGTGTATTAGTTGTAACTTCTCTTGTAAGAACATTGAACCTTTTAAAAATCAGAAAAAACTTTATTCCTTACAGAAAATCAAAATAAAAATATAAAAATAGCAATGTACTAAAACTTTGCAAATACACATTGAGTATTTATCCAAAAGGTACATTGCTATTTTTAATTATTTTAAAGGTCAATTAATATTCTTGTTATTACTGGTATAAACTCTCTACTATCTCTGAATTTTTTGTCATTCTTCTTTAAGTACAAATAACAAAGCATTGTAAGGCAAATTCCAACTAGTCCACTTACGGCTTCAACCCCAGTTGTCATCCCAATTGCCCCCAATATATAATAAGTCCCTATTGTTCCAACAAGAAGTGCTATAAGAGGTATTATATAGGCCATTACAGCTGCTTTTAATACATTCATATTATCCATACTCACTTCTACATGGTCACCAACTTTTGCACCAATTGTGTTATCTACTTCTACTAATATTTCTTTTGACTCTGCTGAATTTGTAGTAGCACATTTTCCACAAGCAGCACAAGCTGAATGTCTTTGCATTTTTAATTTTGCAGTTTTATCATCAACAATTTCCATAATAAATCCTTGTTGATTCATAACTAACCGCCTCCTTATTTTGTAAATTTATTTATAGTATCCATAAGTTCTTTTATCATCTCTTCAGTTTGCTCACCATCATCATGCTTGATACTTTCTGCTACACATCCTTTTATATGATTCTCCAAGATAATTGTGCCTACTCTGTTTATAGCAGACCTTATAGCAGATATTTGAACCAATATATCAACACAATAACGTTCTTGTTCTACCATCTTTTGTATACCCTTAACTTGACCTTCTATTCTCTTTAATCTTTTTATGAGAGCTTCTATCTCATTGTTTTGTGCTAGTTTTCTCTCTTCCATAAATTCACCTCATACTCTAATAATGTCTTATACAAATATGCTATACTTACCAACTTGTTTAAAAACTTTGCCTAAATTATTATATGCTCTAATACTATTATACCAAATAGATACAAAAAACAAAAATAAAAGGAATAATTTTAGCTATTTCTTTTACTTCAATGTGTAGTCTATAATAAATTTATAATAACAATTAAATAATATTATTTAATTCAATTTAATTGTTATATAATCTAAAATAAGTCAAATTTATATGAGAGGTCAAAATGAAACAAATGGAATTAGCTATTGTAAGTTTAAAAAAAGATGCTGGAGAAATTTATGAAAACCAAATAAGACAATTCTTAGGTGATAATCTAAAAATAAACTTATACTCATTTGAAGAGGGAAATTTAAAGTTTTTTAAAGAAAAACTGATACTCCTATCTGCTTATTTAAAGTATGATGAAATAGTAAAATTATCTCACTATGATGCTCAAATTATTGTTCCTAAGTTAACATTTGAAAAGAACAGTATTGATATGATATCTAAATTAGAAAAAGATAAAATTATTTATGTATATAACTTAAGTAAGGATATGGCAATAGAAACAATTTCTTTAATACATAGACTAGGAATAGATAATATCAATATCTTGCCTTGCTATCCAGAGATTGAATTTACTCCCACAGATGCTGTAATCCTGACTCCTGGTGAAAAAATATTACCTAAATTTAAAAATTGTGAAGTTATAGACTTAAAATACAGAATAATAGATTTAAGTTGTATTGTTGAAATTGCTACAAAAACTAAACTAAAACATCTAATAAAGGATGACTTAATAAAAAAATACGTTGAGAAAATAATTCCTACAAGTTATAGTACAGGCGAATTATTATTAGATGCAAATAAATTTGAAAGACAGTTTGATTTATTATTATCTATAATTGATGATGGAATTATATGCACAAATAATTATGGGATAATTCAATTCTATAACCATATGGCTAGAAAAATTTTATCTATAAATGCAAATGAAATGATTGACTCATTCATTGGTGATTGTATAAAGGACATCAATTTCCAAAACATATTGACCAATAAAACTCCATTTTTTGAGAAATTGATTAAAATAAATCATATTGATATAAATTTAGAGATTAAACACATACAATTAAATGTATTTGATGGATTTATACTAAAGATGACAAGGTTCTCTCAATTAGAAAAAAAGCAAGCTAAGTTAAGAGCACAATTGGTAAACTCTGGTAATATCAGTAAATATACATTTGATGACATATTAGGTTCTAGTATACAAACTATTAATACAAAAAAAATTGCTAATAAAATGGCTCAATCAAACTCATCTATTTTGATAATTGGTGAAAGTGGTACTGGTAAAGAATTATTTGCTCAATCCATTCATAGTGCTTCTAGGAGAAAAGATGGACCTTTTGTAGCAGTAAATTGTAGTACTTTTCAAGAAAATCTACTGCAAAGTGAATTATTTGGCTACGATGAAGGTGCTTTTACTGGTGCTAAAAAAGGTGGAAAAATTGGTTTATTTGAATTAGCTAACAATGGAACTATATTTTTAGATGAAATTGGAGAAATGGATTTAAACTCTCAATCTAAATTACTGAGAGTCATACAAGAAAAACAAGTAAGACGTATTGGTTCTAATAATGTCATTGATATTGATGTAAGAATAATTGCAGCTACTAATAGAAATTTAAAGGAACTTGTATCTAGAAATATGTTTAGAAGAGATTTATATTTTAGGTTGAATGTTCTTCCTCTTAAAATACATCCTCTTAGAGAAAGACCTGTTGATATATTTGAAATTTTTGGCTCATTAAAATATGATATTCCATGTAATTTTAGTCTAAGTGAAGAAGTAAAAGAAATCTTTAAAATGTATAAATGGGAAGGAAATGTAAGAGAATTAAGAAACTTAGGAGAATACTTCTGTTACTTGGGAAAAGATATTATAGAAATATGTGATTTGCCTGAGTACATATTGGATACCATAGATTCAAATTATAGCAGAACTATCTGTAATAAAGTGACTGATAATATAGGAAAGTACCAATTCAACATTAACAAAGAAAAAAACTTTATAAAACACGACTATAATTTTAAAAGGTCTCTAGATGAATACATATTTATATTGGATAATTTAAAAAAAGCTTATGATTTAAAAGAAAGAATTGGCAGAAAAAGCTTATATAAAATAGCTTTAGAGGAAAATAGATTTTTGACGGAACAACAGATTAGAAATATACTTCTAGAATTACAAGACTTTGGACTTGTTGACATACTTGTTGGTCGTGGTGGCTCAATTATAACACCAAAAGGAGTTGAATTTCTAAAAAATATAAATAGGTCTAACAAGTTAAACAGTTGAACCATTTAAACCTATTTAATTACATTTTCATATATCTGAAAATTTATTAGAAATAACCTTTTCCACAAACTTCTAAATATAGTTAATATTTTTATCTTATCTATACTCTGGAATTACTTAGTATTACATATTAACTTATGGATAAATATTTTTTATTATCAATCTTGGCATGTTGTTTGCTTAATATTATTAACATAAAATTTAAAATTACTGGAGGTTTTTATAATGAATTATAATTTTAACGAAATTGTTGATAGAAGCAATAATTTTTCATCTAAATGGTCAGAGATGGAAAAAAAGTATGGAACTAATGATTTGCTTCCTATGTGGGTAGCTGACATGGATTTTAAAGCCGCACCTTGTATAATTGATTCCTTAAGAAATAGACTGGAACAAGAGATTTATGGCTATACAACAAGACCAGATTCTTACAATGAATCTATAGTGAATTGGCTAGATAGAAGACATAATTGGAAAATAAAAAGTGAGTGGTTAATTTATAGTCCAGGTGTAATACCAGCCATAAGTCTTTTAATAAACGAACTTACAAAAGAAAACGATAAAATAATGATACAAGAACCAGTTTACAGCCCTTTTAATAGTGTTGTAAAAAATAATAGTAGAGAATTGGTTATAAGCCCATTACAAAAACTAGAAGATGGAAACTATGTAATGAATTATGAAGACATTGAAAACAAAATTAAAGATGTAAAATTATTCATACTTTGTAATCCCCACAATCCAGTTGGTAGAGTATGGACAAAAGATGAATTAAAAAAACTAGGAGATATTTGCCTTAAGCATAATGTAAAAATAATATCTGATGAAATACACAGTGACATTATATTAAAAAAACATAAACACATTCCTATGGCATCTATTTCTAAAGAATTTGAAAAAAATACAATTACTTGTATGGCTCCAACTAAAACTTTTAATATAGCTGGTCTGCAATCATCATATGTAGTACTACCAGATGAAAAAGACTATAAATTGTTAGACGATGCCTTTACTAGAATTGATATAAAGAGAAATAATTGCTTTAGCTTAGTTGCAACAGAAGCTTCATATAATAATGGTGAACCTTGGTTAGAATCATTTTTGGAATATTTAGAATCTAACATAGATTTTGCTATAAAATATATAAATGAAAATATGCCAAAACTTAAAGTTAGAAAACCAGAAGGTACTTATTTATTATGGGTAGACTTTAGTGCACTTGGATTAAGTGATGAAGAACTAGAAAGTATACTTGTAAAAAAGGGGAAGGTTGCTTTAAATCAAGGAAACAGTTTTGGCATTGGAGGGAGTGGGTATCAAAGAATAAACTTAGCTTGTCCAAGAAGTATGCTTGAAGAAGCTCTTATAAGAATAAAAAATGCAATTAACTAAAAATATTTAAGGAGAATTTGTACTATGAAAATGGATACAGAAAGAAAAATACCTTCATTTAGATATTCCTTGTTAGTAATGCTTGCAATAATAGCTTTAACATCAGTTGGTATAGTTGTATTTAATGCTTCTATAACTACAATGTTTTTACTTTCATGGCTTATAGTAGTTCCTGCAGCTATGAAGCTTGGTTATACTAATGATGAAATAGAAGCTTTTGGATTTGAAGTTGGTAAAGATGCCTTTCAATCAAATTTAATTATACTTTCTGTTGGTGTACTAATAGCAGCTTGGATAGCTGCTGGTACAATACCAACAGTAGTATATAGTGGTCTAACAATAATAACACCTAAATATTTTCTACTTACAACATTAATAGTCTGTTCACTGACTTCTGTTGCTACTGGTACATCTTGGGGTACTCTTGGAACTTCTGGTATAGCAATGATGAGTATTGGTACTAGCATGGGTATTCCTCTTGGTTTAACAGCTGGTGCAGTCATTTCTGGTGCTTTCTTTGGAGATAAGATGTCACCTCTATCAGATTCTACAAACTTAGCTGCAGCAGTTTGTAAGACAGACGTAATTACACATATGAAGCACATGGTTTACACAACAGGACCTGCATATGCAATATGTATAGTTCTGTATACAGTAATCGGATTCAAGTATTCAAATAATACTATCGACTATGTTCAAATAAATCAAATCAAAGATGTATTAAATTCAAACTTTCATATTGGTTTAGTAGCAATGATTCCAATATTATTTTTATTATTGCTTTTATTATTACAAAAACCACCTATTATATCTATACTAAGCTCAGCTATCATGGGACTTATTATAGCTGTATTTCAAGAAGGAGAAAAAATAGGTGATGTTTTGAATTACATGTTATCAGGATTTACTATAGATACTGGATTTGTGTATGCTGACAAACTATTAAATCGTGGTGGAATAATGAGTATGGCTGAAACCGTTTTACTAGTATTTGTAGTTTTCGTTATTGCTGGTATTCTCCAAAAAACCGGCTTCTTAGAAGTACTACTTCAACCTCTTATAACTAAAATAGGAAAATCAAGAACTAAATTGGTTGGGTCTACTTTTATAGTAAGTTACTTTGCAAATGCATTTAGTTCATCAATGATGTTTACTTCTGTATTTGTCGGAACTTTAATGTCTCCAATATATAAAGAATTTAAATTAAAACCACAAAATCTATCTAGAATTATAGAAGATACAGCTACACTTGGTGGTCCATTAATACCATGGAATTCAAATGCTGTTTTCTGTGCTCAGACTCTTGGTGTAAGCCCACTAGAATTTATTCCATATTGTTTCTTAAGTTGGATTACTCCTATAATTTCATTTATTTATGGTGTAACTGGATTTACTATGCTTACATATACAGATGATGAAATTGAAGAGTTAGAGATATTTGACACTGTTAAGAGAAGAGTTGATTGAATATGAAATTTGAATACTATTACTTAATTCAAGATATTACAGGTATATTGTTGGCATTTATAGGACTTAGAATGTCTCTCATTGGATTTAGAATACTTTCTATGAAAGGAATTTCTATAAACATACTTTTAATTATAATGAAATATTGCTTATTTACTATAGCAGGATTGAATTTATTAATATCTAAATTTGGAATTAGGCATTGGATTTTAAGTGTTTGTATGTTGGTAATATCCATAGTAATAAATCCTAGAATTAAGTTATCAAAATAGAAATAATTATTAAATACAATATTATAGAACAATAAAGAGATTTCTCTGTACATTAAAAGTTCTCTTTATTGTTCTACAAATTTATTTAAAAATCTAAGTCATATTGACTATTCTAAAACATTAATAAAGTACAACCTTATTCTTTACCAAAAGTTTGGAACTTGTTTAAGCTTCCATACCTCTTCATCAAAATACTCCATTCAGACTCATCATAAAACTCGCACTTTCCATTACCATAGTTCTTTGCTACTTCAACAACAAATCTACCTGCACTTTCTAAATCAGAATAGTTACTTGCTCCAGTTGCACAACCTGCAACTGTCGTTTCAGTTGTTATAGCTACACCTACTACAGGTGCTTTTGTAGCTACAGATGGCTGAAGAATACTATTTATATGATATAAATCATTTCCATATGGAGTTATATCTTGTATTGACACAGGAAACACATAAGGAAGTTTTCCTGTAGTGGTCTGCATTATATCTAATAAATCATTGCTTGTTTTTAGTATATATCCTTCTTTTATTGTAGGTGATATAGCAAATCCTCTTGTATTTATCACTCTATTTCCTTTAGTTGTATCTATTGATAATATGGCATCACAGTTTAAATCAACTTCGTTTTCATTCATGGTCTTCATATCAATTGGAGAATCCATAAACGGAACTGGCTTATGTTCTTTAGTAGGTGCATCTGGACATATATGAGTTGAAACTACTACATCTCCCTCAAGAAAATCCATCTTATTTTGCATATCTAATAGTTTTGCTCCAACTGCTATTGCTACTAAAGCACCGTCAGCATCTGAAACCATACCTATCATTTCAGGTCTGGCTCCAATCCCTCCTAATCTTCCTAACACACCTAGTGTCTTAGCCGTTCCTCCTGAGGATTTTCCATTTTTACCAGGTATTGTGAACTTTACTAAATCAGTAGAACCTTTTTCTGTACTCAAAGTTTTTACTAATATATCTTTTCCGCCATAACTTTCTAAATATTTTTTTACACATTCCCCATCAACTTCTGCACTATCAACAATATCATAAACTTCTAAAATTTGTTTCAACATCATATTTGCTCACCATCCAATTTTAGTTTCTTTTGTTTGTAATTTTCCTGTAATATTTATATTGGTACAAACATTTTATTATTTTTTTATTTATATTTTATAAATTTTTTACTAAGTACATGTTTATAGGTTCTCTACTTTTTTAAATTTAATTAATTCTAATGCTTCAAGCAATTAAACTACTATATACATTAATTAAATGCAATTATCTCTTTATCTAATATATCCTCTACATCTTTTAGCAGTTCTTCCTGTTTCATCGTTGTTGAAAGCTTTAAATTTTCTTTAGAAGTTTTTATTAAAATTATCTCTTGTCCTTCTCTAATTTCTGCTGATGTAACAGGCATGTTCGTATTTTTATCGAAAGTCATAATTAAATCTGGAAACGTTGCAATTCTACTATTATCTTTTTCTATTGTCATATATTCATTCCAAAAAGTTACCTCGCAACCGTTTACAGTCAATTTACCTACATCAAACCCACCTGTAGTTTCCAACTCTAAAACTTCTATTACCCCTTCTGATACTATCTCTCCATCCAAAAATTCCACAACTTTATTTATTGCCTCATCTTTTGATATTGCTAAACCTAAGTAAAATACTCTTCCCAAATCTATAGCATGACTTATGCCTCCTATCGCAGCATTTTCTTTTACAATAGAAGCTTTTACAGGATTTCTAGCCACTGCTACTAATCCTTCTGCAGCTACAGCACATTGTCTAACAATTCCCGAAGTCTTATCTAAAGACCCCTCTACAAGCCCCTCTACATGATTATCAAGTTCTGGATTTCCTCCAGACACAGCTTGATAAGACTTATATGTTCTATCTCTATGCAATCCAAGACTTCCCATAAGCCCTGTTGGATGAGCTCTTCCATTACAAGGAGCATCTATTAGTGGTATTTTAAGTACAGAAGACTGAAGCCATCCATTAATCGTTGCGCATCCTCCATTTTCATTTGTAATAATACCTTGTACATTTAATCCTAATTTATCAACAAAAATTTTTACTGTATTTATATAATCATTGCTATCGGCATACTTAAGTGGTGCAGCTGGAGCTCCTACTGCTGATACATTTAAAATAATTGCATCATCATGTAATTTATCTACACTTATTAGCTCTGGAAATCCATATTCCAAAGCACATTCTCCAAGCTCTCTTCCACTTTCCCTTGCACCTCCACCTCCTCCACCTAAAATTGTACCTCCTATTAGAGCATACTCCAATATTTCCTTAGTCAACTTCATATTAAATATCTCCTTATATTAGTTAGATTATGCAAAGTTTATTAATAACTATTTAAATAACTTTTTGATAATTAATTATATATTATACAAGTTTTGTATTATAATGTATAATATATAATTAATTATCAAGTCTATATAACTTAGGTTATATTAAAAGAGGTGTATTTTATATTATGGATTTATTGCATCTTAAGTATTTTCAAACTGTCGCTAGAATGGAGCATATAACAAAAGCATCACAAAAATTAAATATAGCACAACCAGCTTTAAGTAAAACTATCTCGTCCTTAGAAAAAGAACTTGGAGTTCAGTTGTTTGATAGAAAAGGGAGATACATTGTTTTAAATGAGTATGGAAGATTGTTTCTAAAAAGAGTAGATATCATTTTAGATTTAGTAGAAAGTTCAAAAAAGGAATTACAAGATACTTCTTTAGAAAATACAGGAGAAGTAAAGATATTATCTCCTGCAGCGGCTAATGTGCTACCACCACTTTTGAGTAATTTTAGAAAACTATACTCTAATATTACTTTTAATGTGTCACATACTTTGCCATCATCTTATAAAAAAAGTGATTTTGATTTGTACATATCTTCTTCATTTACAAAACTAAAATCAGAAAATAGTATAACTTTAACATGCGAGGAAATATTATTAGGAGTTTCAATAAACCACCCTTTATCCTTAAAGGATGAAGTATATCTAAGTGAAGTTTCAGATGAAAACTTTATAGTTATAACGAAGGGTGAAAATTATAGAGAGGTGATAGATATTCTATGTGAATCAGCTAATTTCAAACCCAAAATAGCATTTGAATCTGATTCACCATATACAATTTATGCTCTTATAAAATCACTTCAAGGAGTTGGGTTTATATGTGGAAAATCATGGGGATTATCTCAAGACCCTGAAATTAAATTGTTACATATCAAAGACATTGAATTTAAAAGATATTTAAATCTTTCATGGTTCAGTGAAAACTATGAATCTAAAGCCGTGTTGTTGTTCAAAAACTTTCTTATCAACTATTTTAAAAATATTTAAATCAAAGCTGATAATATTAAAGAGGATATATCAACTACAATAAATTTAGTCTTGATGTTGATACATCCTCTTCTTGTTATTTTATATTAAACTTGTATTATAGCATAGAATTATATGTTATAGCTGATTTTTCTGTCTTTCAAATATGGGATATCTTCCCTATACTTTTTTAGTTCATCTAAATCAATCTCTGATAAGACATATTTTTCTCTATATGTATCTAATTGAGTTATTACAGTGCCTCTAGGATTGCATATTTTACTCTTCCCAAACAGTATTAAATTAGAATCATTACTTACTAAGTTTACACCTACTGTGTATATAGTATTCTCTAAGGCTCTTTGAGATACATTTAAATCCCACATATCTTCATCCTGTATTCTCCATGCAGATGGTATAAATATTATTTCAGAACCTTTTAATGTCAATTCTCTAGATACTTCTGGAAAACCTGCATCATAACATATCATTACACCAAATCTACCAAAATCAGCATCATATACCTCTACTTTTTCCCCTACTTTAAAGTATACTGCTTCTAATGACCATAGGTGATTTTTACAGTATTCTCCCATAATCTTACCTTTTCTATCAAATATAACTGCTGAATTATAAACATGTGTAGACCCTTTTTCTAAAGTTCCATACGGAGATATCAGGTATACATTATTTCTTTTAGCGGCTTCTGACATTGATTCTTCTATGTATTTGTTATGCTCTCTTATTAATTCTAATGTTTTAACTCCACCTAAAGACTCTAAATTATATCCTGTAGCAAATAATTCTGGTAAACAAATTATATCTGCCCCTTGTTTTCCTAAATCATCTATCATCTCTACTGCTTTTTCTATATTTTTTTTAACATCTCCAAGTACACTGTGTTGTTGAATTATACCTATTTTCACCTTACGACCCATATCATTGCCCCCTTTATTTATTTTTGATTCCAAAGCATTTCATTGATATATAATAAATAATCATACTCACTACAATTCCATTTATTGGTGGTATTAAGAAATTTATTTTTGAACTATAATATGATGCTGCAAAACCTATTAACCAACTTATTACTGCAATCCAATTTATTCCATCTCTATGCTTATAAGTTCTTCCTTGTATAAAATAATACTCACACCACATAATTCCTGCTATGGCTGGAACTGCGATTCCCAAGAAAGATAAAAATGATTGAAATTTAAATATTATACCAGTAGCTGCTATTATTGTACCTATTAGACCTGCAGCTAAAGTCAAAATATTTCTTTTTACATTCGGAAAAATAGTTTTTAGTGCTAATCCACCTGAATAAGCATTTGATACATTAGTTGACCAAGATGCAAGTATTAAAATGACAAATGCTACCCATCCAAAACCTAAATTAGCCAATACTTCGGTTATATCCCAAGTAGGTGCTCCCATAGACATTACACCAGCTGCAACTTGCTGGAATAATGAAATAATCCCTAGACCTAAAAAACCAATAATCCAAATATCTTTTACTCGTCTCGTATATCTTAACTGGTCAGGTGATATAATTGCACCAACTATAATAAGACCTACTACAATATTAAGACCTTCAACCATACTCATTGTTGTTTGAGGAGTATAGTTGTAAATAGCTTCGACCCCATAAGTGGAAAAAGCTTTAAAAACTCCCCATACCATTAATATTATAAGTGGTGGTATAACTAAGTAATTAAACTTAGCCATAGCTTTAAAACCATACAATGCAAAAACTACCATCAATAATCCAAGTATAACCGTAACTAGTGTTAGATTTACACTTGGGAATATCTTTTGTACTGATAATCCTGCAACCCCTGCCTGTACACCAAACCATCCAAAACTAGTTATACCAAGTAATAGAGATATAAGATACTTTCCTCCTATCTCTCCAAATGCCCCCTTAGCTAATACGTATGTATTTAGTCCCTCTTTGTAACCTATATAACCTTGTATCATAATGATTGCAACTAATATTAAGTTCCCTATAATTGATGTAATAATCATATTAGAAAGAGTCATTCCTAAAATTAAAGTACCTCCAACCATTAGTTCAGATATAGCTATGTTAGAACCAAGCATATTAAATAATGGGGCTAACCATCCAACTCTTTCCTCTTTTGGAACTGGATTTAAAACTAATTCTTCTCTCTCTTGCAATATTATCCCTCCCTTTCTTTATAAAAGAACAATTTCTACTTTTTTCTACTTTTTTTTCACTGTTAGTAGAATTTTTTCTTTATATAATTATAATTCTACTCTACAAAAAAGTATAATATCTAGTTTGTTATCAATTTGATATAATTTAAGTTATAGATAGATAAATAGTCTAAAATTATTATTTTAATTTAACCTATTAAAACATATATTAGATTTATTCCAAATTTTTTACATATACACCTTTTAATTAAAACATTATAATTGTTTTAAAAACTAGTTTTATAACGATTATAATGTTTAAAAACTAATATATAATAAAATTCTTAAATATAGTATTTTCATTATATTAGACAAGAATATAAGGATAATATATTAAAATATGGCTAGAAGAGCAAAAATAAAGACAGTCTTAATAAACAAAAAAATCTGAATATAAATACACTTTATACCCAGACTTTTTATATTTTAACTTCTTAATAATTACATATTATTCGTTGTCTTTTATATCGACCTTTATACTTAATTCTTCTAATTGCTCAACTTCTGCTAATGTTGGAGCATTTGTCATAGGGCAAACAGCATTTTGATTTTTAGGGAAAGCAATAACCTCCCTTATATTATCGGCTCCTGCAAGTAACATAACAAGTCTATCAAGACCAAAAGCTAGTCCAGCATGAGGAGGAGTCCCATATTTGAATGCTTCTAGTAAATAACCAAACTTTTCATTAGCTCTTTCTTCTGTAAAACCAAGTGCTTTAAACATTTTTGATTGAACATCAGAATTTGATATTCTAACACTGCCTCCACCTATTTCATAACCATTCAATACAATATCATAAGCTTTAGCTCTCAAAGATGCCTTGTCACCTTCTTCTAGCTTATCTAAATCTTCATCCATAGGTGATGTAAATGGATGGTGCATTGCTGAGAACGTACCTGTTTCTTCATCTTCCTCAAAAACTGGGAATTCTGTTACCCACAATAAATTATAGACGTTTTTATCTAGTAGATTAAGTCTATTTGCTACTTCAAGTCTAACTTGCCCTAAAGCATCAAATACTATTGAGTTTTTATCAGCTACAAATAAAAGTAAATCTCCTACTTCAGCATTCATTCTTGTAAGTATAGCATTCATTTCTTCTTCATTAAAGAATTTTGCTATTGGAGAAGTTACTTCCTCTTGTCCTACTTTCATCCAAGCAAGACCTTTTGCTCTATATGTCTTAGCATGTTCTTCTAGTGATGATATTTGTTTTCTAGTAAAATCATCAGCTTTTCCTTTTACATTTATACCCCTAACACTTTTTCCTGGTTGTGTAGCATCAGCAAACACTTTAAACCCACAATTACAAACAACATCAGATATGTCTGTTAATTCATATCCAAATCTAGTATCTGGTTTATCTGAACCATATCTAGACATAGCTTCTGCATAAGTCATCTTAGGAAGCGGAAGTGTCAACTCTACATCTAAAACTTCTTTAAATATCACTTCAAGCAAACCTTCAATCATGCTCATAACATCTTCTTGCTCAACAAAAGACATTTCACAGTCTATTTGTGTAAACTCTGGTTGTCTATCCGCTCTTAAATCTTCATCTCTAAAACATTTAACTATTTGGAAATATCTATCCATACCACTTACCATCAATAATTGTTTATATAATTGTGGTGATTGTGGTAATGCATAAAATTTTCCTGGGTTAACCCTACTTGGTACAAGATAATCTCTTGCTCCTTCTGGTGTTGGAGCTATTAAAAATGGTGTTTCTATTTCGCAGAATCTATTGTTTGATAAGTAATTTCTTGTAATATTCATTACTTTATGTCTTAATTTTAAATTTCTTTGCATAGATGGTTTTCTTAAATCTAAGTATCTATATTTTAATCTTAGTGCTTCAGAAACATCATCATCATCTTTTATATAAATAGGTGGAGTTTCTGACTTGTTTAAAAGTCTAAGTTCAGTTGCAAATATTTCTATATCTCCAGTTGGCATATTAGGGTTTTTAGATTGTCTTTCACATACTTTTCCTTTTACAGCTATTACAAATTCAGACCCTAATTTTTCAGCTTTTTCAAAAGCTTCTTTATCTACATCTGTATCAAAAACTATTTGACATAAGCCACTTGTATCTCTTAAGTCAACAAATACAAGACCACCTAAATTTCTTTTTTTCTGTACCCATCCCATAAGTACAACTTCTTCATTTATGTTTTTTTCTCTCAACTCTCCACAGTAGTGAGTTCTCTTTAAACCCTTTAAAGTTTCCAAGATACTACCTCCATTTTATTTAATTTTAATGCTATATATTTATCTAATACACAAAACATCATACTTTCTTATTTTACAGCTTTTGCTTTAATTCTTCAACTAATGTACTTAATTTTACAGTAGTTTGCTCTGATGTTTTCATGTTTTTTAATGTTGCAGTGTCGTTTTTAAGTTCATCATCGCCAATTACTATTGTAAATTTTGAATTTATTTTATCTGAATATTTAAATTGCGCCTTGACACTTCTTTCTATATGGTCTTTATCTGCACTTATATGATTTTTTCTCAGTTCTTTTAATAGTTTAAAGCTTTTTGTATTTGCTTCTTCACCTATTGTTACTATAAATATATCTGTAGACTGTGGATTTTCTATTTCAATTCCATTGCTTTCAAGCGTAAGTAAAAGTCTTTCGACACCTAATGCAAATCCAATTCCGCTTATCCCTTTTGGACCTCCTAGTTGCTCAACAAGACCATCATATCTGCCTCCACCACATACAGTACTTTGTGCACCTATATCATTAGATATAATTTCAAAAGCAGTTTTTCTATAGTAATCTAAGCCTCTAACAATTGTCTTGTCAATTACAAAGTTTATATCCATCTCTTTTAAGTATTCTTGTAATTTCATAAAATGAGTTTTACAATCATCACATAAGTGGTCTGCTATAAATGGTATATCCTTAATGTTTTCTTTACATGTAGTATTTTTACAATCTATAACTCTCATTGGATTTTTTTCTTTTCTCTCATTACAAGTTTCACATAACACACTTGCTTTTGAATCAAGATATTCTTTTAATAAATTATTATATTTTTTTCTACAAACTGGGCAACCAACTGAATTTATACTTACCACTAAGTCAGTTAAACCAACTTCATTAAAAAATTGAACGGCTAATGCTATTATTTCAGCATCCATTGAAGGTGTATCACTTCCAAGTGCCTCTATACCAAATTGATGAAATTGTCTTTGTCTACCAGCTTGTGGTCTCTCATATCTAAAACAAGGTGTAACATAAAATAGTTTAGTTGGTTGAGTATCTGCGTATAGTTTATTCTCAATAAATGCTCTAACTGCACCAGCTGTACCTTCTGGCTTTAGAGTGATTTCTCTATCACCTTTATCTTTAAAAGAATACATTTCTTTTTGAACTATGTCTGTAGTATCTCCAACACTTCTCTTAAAAAGTTCTGTATGTTCAAATATAGGTGTTACCATTTCTTCATATCCATATAAAGCACATATTTCTCTAAATTTATTTTCTACATAACGCCATTTATAAGCCTCTTTTGGAGTTATGTCTTTAGTTCCTCTAGGAGCTTTAGTCAACATTTTTATATACCTCTTCTTTCTTCCTTTTTATCATTTCATCTACTCTTTCAATGTACTGTTCAACATTTTTTACATTTTCTACTCTTTCAATTCTATCTTCATCTACATAAACAAATTTCGATATAGCACCTGCACCTAATGCATAGTTACTTTGTTTTTCTTCCATAATCTGTATATTATAAATGCACTCATATCCTTCTTTAGCATAACCTATATTCTCTAAATTTCCTAACATATGTTTTTGTCTGTACATATAATATGGATTTAATCCCATATCTTTTGCGTATTTCATTGATAAATCTATCATTTTTACCATTTCTTCATACTGTGTTAGGTGTTCTTTATACATATCCATATTTATATTTAAGTTGGAGGCTCTCTTTATAGCTAATGTATGAACTGTAAGACTTTCTGGAGAAAGTTTTTTTATTTCTTCTAATGTATTCTTCACCATATCTAAGTCCTCATCTATAAGACCTAAAATTATATCCATGTTTATATTATCAAATCCCATTCTACGGGCCATATTAAAACAGTCTACTAAATCAGAAACTTTATGTTCTCTACCAATTTTAACTAAAGTCTCATCATTCATAGTTTGAGGATTTATACTAATTCTACTTACATTGTGTTTTTTCAATACTTTTAGTTTTTGCTCTGTAATAGTATCTGGTCTACCTGCTTCTACAGTAAATTCCTTAATTTTAGTTAAATCTAATTCATTAAATAATGAATTTATAAGCAAGTCCAACTCTTCCTCATCCAATGTAGTAGGAGTTCCTCCACCAATATATAAAGTTTCAATTTCTTTGTTAGTATCCTTGATAAGCTTGGCAAAACCCCTAATTTCTTCAATCAATTTATAAACATATTCTCTTTTTAAATGCCCAAATTGCTTTAATGAATTTGAAGGAAATGAACAATATACACATCTAGTTGGACAAAATGGAATACTTACATAAAGAGAAATTTTATTTTTATCTATAGGATACATAAATACTCGCTCTTTTTTGGCGATTTCCAGAGCTAAATCTATTTTCTCATCTATTATAAAATAATTATCTTTTAGAATGGTTCTTATGCTATTATCATCTAACTTTTTATCCATTAGATTGTGGACAATTTTGACTGGTCTAATACCAGTCAAAATTCCCCATGGAACATAAGAATTAAACATTTGTTTAAGCACTATAAACATGCTTTTTTTGATACTTTCTTTACATAACTTTTTAAAGTTTCTCTTACTTTCATTATCTAACTTATTCAAAAAACCTTCAATTGATTTGCTATTATCAAATCCATTTAAAAATGCAAGATTCATATTTTCTATATTTTGTATTGATTCATACTTTAAGTTTCCATCTTCACAACACTCAGTACTTGAAGACAATACACCATTTTCATAAATCAATCTATTTATTAAATACATTGACTCCATATTATTACTACATTTATCAGAGTCAGTAAACTTAAATTCATTAGTAAACAATTTTATAAGTTCTGCTACTTCATACTTATAATCGTGTCCTTTTAAAAAAACATATAACATCAACTTAACTCCTTCTATTTAACAGTAGAAGAACCCCTTCTCTAATACAGTTATTAAATATTTGATACATTATTTAATACTACTATAAAATTACATATAAGGATTTGTCTTCTTTTCAACCCCTAGAGTACTAGCTGGCCCATGTCCAGGATATACTCTAATAGCATCTTCATATTTACATAATTTCTTAAGTGATTTTTCCATTTGATGAAAATCTCCACTATACAAGTCAGTTCTACCAATGCTTCCAGCAAATAAAGTATCTCCTGTGAACAATTCATCTTCAACTCTTATACACATACATCCTTGTGTATGCCCTGGAGTATGCAAGAAAGTCATTTTTAATTCACCAAGTTCAAGCTTGTCTTTATCATTTACATATATATCTGCATCAAACTCCTGTGCTCCACATCTCATTGTATAGCTTAAATTTTTATTTTTATCATTTAATAATTCTTTTTCATCAATATGTGCAATTACCTTAGCACCAGTTTTTTCTTTAATATCTTTAACATATCCTATATGGTCTCCATGCCCATGAGTAAGGATTATATATTCGATATTTAATTCATTTTCTTTTACAAAACTTAATGTATCTACTAAACTTCCACCTGGGTCTATAACTGCACATTTTTTAGTCTTTTCATCACCTAATACATAAGTATTTACTCCAAAATAAGTATCTACAAATTTTTTTATAATCATTAAAGTTTTCCCCCTTAAAAAGATTTACTTGAGTCTAATAGTATTGTTACTGGACCATCGTTAGTTAATTCTACCATCATATGAGCTGCAAATTGACCTGTCCCAACTGTTACGCCTTTATCTTTTGCCTTTTTTACAAACTCTTCATAAAGACTATTTGCAAGTTCTGGTCTAGCTGCATTACTAAATCCAGGTCTTCTTCCTTTTCTGCAATCTCCGTATAAAGTAAATTGAGATACTACTAAAAGCTCTCCACCTATATCCATTAGAGATAAATTCATCTTGTCATTTTCATCTTCAAAAATTCTCAGATTCAATATTTTGTCAATCATATAATCTACATCACTTGATTTATCATCATGAGTCACTCCTAACAATACTAGTAACCCCTTATTTATTTGACCTATCGTGTTTTCATCTACTGTAACTTTAGATGAAGATACTCTCTGCACTACTGCTCTCATGGCTTCCTCCCTATTATTTTAACTCTAATTTGTCATTCTATAAATACTTTCTACACCAGGAATTGCTTTTAATTTTTTCATTAGAATTTTTAATTCCTCTGTGTCATTAACTTCTACAAGTAAGTTTATACTTACAATACTATCCTTACCTTTTCTTGCATTTATTCCATTTAAACTAAGTTTATCCATTGCAACAATATGAGTTATTTCATTAACAATTCCTCTTCTGTCAATAGCTTTTATTTGAATCTCTGCTTCAAACTTACCTTTTCCTGCTGAACTCCATGAAACTTCCACCAATCTATTCTGAAAGAAATCTCCATTATTATTTGCATTTGGGCAATCAGCTCTGTGTATGGCTACTCCCCTACCCTTAGTAATATATCCTACAATTTCATCTCCTGGAAGAGGATTACAACATTTAGCAAATCTTACTAAGATATTGTCAAGCCCTTTTACTATAATCCCTTGTGATGCATTTTTCTTTCTTCTTTTACTGTATTCTGTTTCACTTATATTGTGTTTATTCAAATCTTCCTCTTGTGTCTGTTGTTCTTTTTTAGCTTTTTTAATCTCTTTTAAATATAAGTCTTTTACTTTAGATACAACTTGAGATGACATTATACCACCATAACCTACAGTAGCAACTAAATCCTCAACACTTGGTTGATTAAATTTCTTAGCAACTAATGCCATATATTTTTCGACAAGAGGGTCTTTTTGTGGTATATCATGCTTCTTAAATTCTCTTTCTAATATTGTATTTCCACGGTCGACATTTTCTTCTCTTCTTTCCTTTTTGAAAAATTGTCTAATTCTACTTTTTGCGTTTGGGGTCTTCACTATATTAAGCCAATCTCTACTTGGTCCATTAGAGTTAGATGATGTAAGCACCTCGACAATATTACCATTTTGAAGCTTATAATCAATAGGAACTATTCTTCCATCAATTTTAGCTCCTACACATTTATTACCTACATTTGTATGAACTCTATATGCAAAATCTATAGGTGTTGATTCTGCTGGTAATTCAATTACATCTCCTTTTGGAGTAAATACATAAACCTGACTATTAAATACATCTTCTTTAAGTGCATCCATAAACTCTTGTGGGTCTTTTAAATCTTTTTCCCACTCCATCATCTGTCTCAACCACTGAAGTTTTTCTTCGACCTTAGATTCTTTACTAGAGATACCTTCTTTATACTTCCAATGGGCTGCAATACCATTTTCAGCTATATTATGCATCTCATGAGTCCTTATTTGTATCTCTAAAGGTTCTCCATCAGGACCTACAACAGTAGTATGCAGTGATTGGTACATATTTGGTTTTGGCATTGCTATATAATCTTTAAATCTACCTGGAATAGGTCTCCATAATGTATGAACTATACCAAGCACTGCATAACAATCCTTTACATTATCAACTAATATCCTTACAGCTGTTAAATCAAAAATCTCTTCAAAAGTCTTATGTTTTTTTTGCATCTTTCTATAAATACTGTAAAAATGCTTTGGTCTACCATATACATCACATGGTATACTTAAATCTTTAAACTTATCTTTAAGAAGTTCAACAATCCCTTGTATATAATCCTCTCTTTGACTTCTCTTCATTGACACTCTATTCACTAAATCATAATACCCTTCTGGGTCCATAAATCTTAATGCTCTGTCTTCTAGTTCCCACTTTATCTTGGAAATACCTAATCTGTGTGCTATACCTCCATAGATTTCAAGAGTCTCTTTTGCCTTATATTTTGCTTTTTCTGGGGGCATGTATTTTAATGTTCTCATATTGTGCAATCTATCGGCAAGTTTTATAAGTATAACCCTTATATCTTTTGCCATTGCCAAAAACATTTTTCTTAAGTTTTCAGATTGAGTTTCTTCTTTTGAACGATATTTTATTTGACCAAGTTTTGTCACTCCATCAACTAAATCCGCCACTTCTTTGCCAAATTCTTTTGTTATGTCTTCATAGGTATATTCCGTATCTTCTACAACATCATGAAGTAAACCAGCTGTTATAGTTTCAATATCTAATTCCATCTCTATTAAAATATTCGCTACTGCTAATGGATGAATTAGATATGGCTCTCCAGATTTTCTATATTGTCCTTCATGCGCTTTTTTTGCAAGATTATAGGCTTTTTCAACCATTTCAAAATTTGCATTAGGTGCATAAACTTTTATTTTTTCAATTATTTCTTGTAATTCTTTATCATGCATATAACCACCTATTTTGTATAAAATTTTAATATATATGAAAATAGTTGGTGCTATACCAACTATTGTAAAAATACTAGTATTTTATAAGAGAATTGACATCATAGTTAGATAACTTTTTTCTCCCTTTTAAGAATTCTAGTTCAATCAAAAATTGCATAGAAACTACTTCTCCACCTAGTTTTTCCACAAGCTTAGCAGCAGCTTCCATAGTTCCACCAGTAGCCAATAAATCGTCTACTATTGCCACTTTTTGACCTTTTTTAATTGCATCTTTATGTATTTCTAAAGTATCTGTACCATACTCTAAGCCATACTCATAACTCTCAACTTCTCCTGGTAATTTTCCAGGTTTTCTAATTGGAACAAATCCTACTCCTAAAGCATATGCTACAGGTGTACCCATCAAAAACCCTCTCGCTTCTGGTCCTATTACTAAATCTACACCTTTATTTTTAAGTTCTTCAACTATAGAATCTACTGCATATTTAAATGCCTCTCCATCTTTAAATAGAGTTGTAACATCTTTAAAATCTATACCTGGCTTTGGGAAATCATCAATATTCCTTATAAAGTTTTTTAAATCCATGGGAAACGCCTCCTAATAACTGCTATTGTATTGTTTTTCTAAATTTTTTAGATTATTGAGTATTAAACTCTTATTTAAGTCTAATTTTTTCTGTGGTTTTGGCAATATTCTTATGAGTACAGAATTTTTTTCATAATTTAAATTAAAATCAAGTAACTTTAATTCTCTAAATACATTCAATATCGTAAAAAACTTTAATGGAATTACATTAAAAGTTCCCCTTATATTTACCATATCCAAATCAATTTCTTTTTTTATGAGTGCTTGTTTATAAATTGTTATAAATTCATCTCTTGATGGAACTATATTACTAACTACATTCTTTAAATATAATAGGTCTGTTTTATTATAATATTTTATAATTTCACTTTCTTCTCTTTTATTCTCATATATATACGAATATTCGCCTTTATTGTATAAATAATCATAAAGAATAATATTATTATATCTTTTTAAGTCTATTTTATCAATATTAGGAGAAAATATAAGTTCTAATTTATCAGTGTTTTTGCTAATATCTTCAATAATATTGTAATTTATCTTAAAATCTAAATCTATAAGTGATATATCTGACACTGCTCTATAAAATCCATTTATAGAATTAGATATTATTAATGTACCTTTTTCAAAATAATCAAATATATTTATATCAGTATTTCCATCAAATAATTCAAAGTCAGATACAGATATATTATACAAGTTTTGTGTATCTTTTGGTATTATTTTTGACATTAATTTTAGTGAAAGTTTGTCATTACTTGCATTTTTAGGTCGAGCTAATCTTATATCTTTAAGTAAAAATTGTACTTTCCTATTTCCCATATAGTTATTTTCATCTAATTGGAACAATACATCTACTTTGTCTCCTACTTCATACAATGATTTTAAATGACCCATATTGAATCCTATACATTCATAGCTTTTTTCTTTTTCTATACTTAATTTCAGATGCTGTTGATTTTTACCTATAATTCTTAAATCTTTTAAAATATAATTCCTAACTATAAATCTAGGATTTGGATTATTTAATCCAAAAGGTTCTAACTTATGTAATTCTTCTACAAGATTTAAATTTATCACCTTTTCTTGTAATTCAAATTCAACATTTATATTCTCTATCATATCATCTTCAGTCAAATTATAATCTGCAAACTTATTTATTTCATCAGCCAAAACTTCAACATTGTCTGAGTTTAAAGATAGCCCTGCTGCTTGTTCATGACCACCAAATTTGTTCATTAAGTCTTTGCACTTTACAAGAGCTTCAAATATATTAAATCCTTTTATTGACCTTGCTGAACCAGTAGCTTCTCCATGTTCTATCCCTAAAAGAATCGTCGGTTTGTAGTATTTTTCGGTTAGCTTTGATGCTACAATTCCTATTATTCCATGTTGCCAACCTTCTTTGGCTAAAACCAAAACTTTATCATCATTATATCTACTATTAGACTTTAAGATTTCTTCAGCTTCATGATACATCTTAGCCTCTATCATCTGTCTTTCATTATTCTTTTCTTCTAATATATTAGCTATTTCTACCGCCTCTTCTTGCGATTGAGTAGTAAACAACTCTACTCCTAAGTAAGAATATCCCAATCGACCTGAAGCATTTATTCTAGGACCTATTGCAAAACCTATATGAGAAGAACCTATTTTATCACTTTCTACACCACAAACTTTTATAAGTTCTCTTAATCCAATATTTTTGCCTTCTTCCATTGATTTTAAACCATTTTTTACAATTATTCTATTTTCATCTATAAGTGGAACAATATCACAAATAGTTGCCAAGGTTACTATTTCTAAATAATCATACATACTAGTTTTAAATTCTTCTTTTGGAGTCAACGCTTGAATCATTTTAAATGCTACACCACATCCACATAGTGAATCAAATGGATAGTTACAATCTTCTTGTTTTGGATTTATTACTGCAAAAGCTGATGGAATTTCATTCTGACATTCATGATGGTCTGTGATTATAACATCTATGCCTAAATCATTCGCTATATTGACCTCAGATACTGATGTAATTCCACAGTCAACACTTATAATCAAGTCACATCCCCTAGAGCTTATAAGCTTAATAGCCTCCTCATTTATACCATATCCTTCTTCTAATCTATTAGGAATATAGTAATCAACATGATAACCTATACTCTTAAAATATATACACAAAATAGAAGTAGATGACACACCATCAACATCATAATCCCCATAAATCCAAATTTTTTCGTTCTTCTCAATAGCCAACTTTATTCTATCAACAGCTTTTTGCATATCTTTCATCAAAAAAGGGTCTCTTAAATACTCTAATGATGGATTCATAAATATTTCTGAATCTTTTTCAGTGCATATACCTCTATTTTTTAAAATTTGGCAGATTTCCGGGGAAATATTAAGTTTTTTGCTAAATTCACTTTCCTCTATCTTACCTTTATATTTCAATATCCATTTTTTCAAATTTAATTCCCCCTAATCTTTTTTGTATTTTGACCTAACACTCCTTATAACTAAGCAAAGCCCTATTATAAAAGAAATAAAGAAACCTGCTATAGCAGTAAACTTTATCCATATATTATTTTCTATATTTGGAGATGCAATTATAAGAGAAGAACCTACTATAATCGATGCCAACACCAAACTCAGAGATATTTGAGATGTTAACTCTAGTATACAATTTTCTAATCTTGTCATTTTAACATCTTCAATTTGCATTTTTATGTTATTTCTTTCTATATTTTTTAAAATTGCTTTTAATTGCTTTGGAATAGTTTTTATATCCAGTAATATTTCTTCTACATTTTGTCTTGAACTTAAAATAACATTTTTAGGATTAAATTTACTCTTATAATGATGTTTCATAAACTCTTTTCCCATAGAACTAAAAGAAAAATCTGTGTTTAAAGTTCTACTTGTCCCTTCTAATGTTATGACCGTCTTGGCAAGAGTGACAAGTTGTACAGGCATGACTATTTTGTACTGTCTAAAAAATCTAAATAGTTCATTTAATATATCTGTTACATTTATTTTTTCTATAGAAATATCATAGTAGTAATGTATTAGATAAAGTAAATCCTGTCTAAGCCCTTTAATATCAGCCTCTCCATTTAATGCATCCATTTCTATCAATAGATATATTATTTTGTCAACATTCTTTTCTACACCTGCTAATGCAATTTCATTTAATTGATTTAAAGTTTTATTATCAATAATTCCAATCATTCCGAAATCTATATATGCTATCTTATTTTTAGCAACTACGAATATATTACCTGGATGTGGGTCTGCATGAAAAAAGCCATGAGATAATACCTGTGTAAAAAAAGACCTAACTCCTATTTCAACAATAGTTTTTGTGTTATAACCTAGCCTCTTTATTTTTTCTACATCACTTAACTTTGTACCATTAACTTTCTCCATTACTAAAATTTTCTTAGTATTATATTCTGAGTAAATTTTAGGTATATATACTTCATCACTATTTTTAAATATCCTAGAAAATTTAGTTGCATTTATAGCTTCAAATGTGTAATCAAGTTCCCTCATTAATTGAGTTTGAAATTCTTCAATCATTTGTACTAAATCTAAATTAAAATCCTTTTTTAAATCCTTTAAAGTATTTGCAATTGTTCTAAGAATTTCTAAATCAGATTTTATTATTTTCTCTATATTGGGCCTTTGAATTTTTACAATTACTTCTTCTCCAGTTCTAAGTACACCCTCATAAACTTGACCAATTGAAGCTGCTGCTATTGGTTCTTCTTTAAATTCTAAGAATATTTCTTCTATACTTAAACCCACTTCTTCTTCAAATATCTCAATAGCTATATTTGAGTCAAATTTTTCTACATCATCTCTAAGTTTTGATATCTCATCAATTATATCTTGGTCTAATAAATCTTTTCTTGTACTTAATATCTGTCCTATTTTTATATATGTAGGCCCTAGTTCTTCTAAAACTCTTTTCATTCTCTCACCAGTTGTCATATTTTTTATTTCTTCTGGTGGGTCAAATGGTGGTATTTTATAGGCAATTCCTTCTATATTTAGTCTTTCTACAATAAAACTAAAACCATACTTTATTAAAACATATCCGATTTCTCTATATCGCTTTAAATTTCTATAACTTATTCTCAAATCTTTTCACTCCTAAGATAGGTATACCCAAAAACTTACACCTTAATTTATCATATATGACATCATTTCACCAATTGATATTCTAATATCTTATATCCTCTTTAATATTTAATTTTATCACATATACTAGCAATTTTATTAAAATTATTTAACACAGTTGATTTTTATTTTTGACATTTTATATCTAGCTTAATCAAATACTCTTTAAAAAGTAAAATATCAACAAAATCTAATAAAATAAATTAGTGGTTGTCTCAAAACAGATTTAAATATGTTTTGAAACAACCACTCTTTAATTTAATATTTTTGATTTTGTGCTGCTTCTATATACCATTTATAGGATTCATCAATATATCTTTTATCTTCTTCTGTAAGTTCTCTAACAACTTTTCCAGGAGAACCCATTATCAAAACGCCTGGTGGAAACTTCTTATTAGAAGTAATCAATGTACCTGCTCCTATCAGAGTATATTCTCCTATTTCAGCATTATCCAATATTATTGAACCCATACCAATTAACACATTATCACTAATTTTACAACCATGAACTATCGACCTATGTCCAACTGTTACATTATTACCAATTATAGTTTCTATATCTCCATGCACTATAGAACAATCTTGTATATTAGTATTTTCTCCAATAATTATTGGACCTTCATCACCTCTAACTACTGCATTATACCATACACTTGAATCTTTGCCTATTTTAACATTTCCAATTATATCTGCTGATTTTGCTACAAATACACTTTCATCAATTAAAGGCTTATCTTCTAAATACTCTCTAATCATATAAACAACTCCTTTAAAATATAAATTTAGTTGGTTGCTCCTTCTAACATCAACTTAGCTTGTATCATTATAGAACACTCTGTACGTTTTCTTTGCATTTCACAGCCTAATTCATATGGTTTTGATATGTCATTATTAAAGTTTATCGCATTTGCATGACATCCACCTGAACAGTAAAACTTATTCCAACATTGTTTACATTCTTCTTTAGTATATACATGAGCTTCTCTAAACATATTTTTTAAGTTTTCTGGAAGTACAATTTTTTCATCAAATATATTTGCCATTTTAAATTCTTCATTTCCAACAAATTGATGGCATGGATATATATCTCCATTTGGTGTTACAGAAAGATACTCATTTCCAGCCCCACATCCAGTTATTCTTTTTATTACACATGGACCTTGATTTAAATCTATCATAAAATGGAAAAACTTAAATCCATCTCCTTGTAATTGTCTATCTGCATACTCTACAGCAAATTTTTCGTACTCTTCAAATATCTTAGGTAAATCTTCTTCTCTAAGTGCATATGGATTACTTTCATCTCCAACGACTGGCTCTACAGATGTTAATTTAAATCCTAAATCTGCAAAATGCATAACATCTTTAGAAAAATCTAAATTATCTCTTGTAAAAGTACCTCTTATATAATAATACTTGTCTTTTGCTCTTTTTTCTACAAGTTTCTTAAATCGTGGTAATGTAATATCATAACTTCCTCTATCATTTAAAGTTGGTCTCATATTATCATTAACTTCTTTTCTTCCATCTAAACTTAAAACTACATTATGCATATTTTCATTTATATAATCTATAATCTCATCATTTAACAGTACACCATTTGTAGTTATTGTAAATCTTATATTTTTATTATAATCTTTTTCAATACTTCTTCCATAATCAACCAATTGTTTTACAACTTCAAAATTCATCAAAGGTTCTCCCCCAAAGAAATCTATCTCTAGGTTCTTTCTACTTCCTGAATTAGCAATCAAATAGTCAATTGCTGCCTTACCTACTTCAAAACTCATAAGTTCTTTTTCTCCTCCAAAATCACCTTGAGCTGCAAAACAGTATTTACATTTTAAATTACAATCATGGGCTACATTTAAACATAAGGCTTTTACTACAGGCTCTCTATGTACAAAACTTGGATGATATTGATATGTATCTTCTGTATATAAAAGACCTTCTTTTTCCAAATTTGATATTTCTTCATATGCTTCATTTATTTTTTCTTCTTGATACTTTGATTTTAATATCTCTAATATTTCTTCTTTACTTTTTTCTTTATAAAAATCTAATAAGTCGTATGCAACATCATCTAACACATGAACAGCTCCACCATTCACATCTAAAACGATATTATATCCATTCATAGAAAATTTATGTATCATACTCATACTCTACCTCCTAAATTACTATCTATGCTAAAGTTTTTTATTGTTTTAATTAAACTTTACCCTTCATTATATCACAAGTTTACCTAAAATACATAAAATACAAAAATGACTTACTCCCCGTAAGTCATTTCATTGAATACACTATATCCCCCTAAATTGGCGCACTAATATATTATCAAATAGCTATTAGGCTCCTATAAAATAAATAAAATAAATTTTGTACCTGATTTTATATGATTTTAACCTTATTAAAATATAATAATTTCTTTTTTATAATAATTTTGTATAAATAAGTGCTTTTGTTTAATTTATCCTCTTTAAATTACTGATTTCTTTAGGTACCTTAGGCTGATGTATAATCCATGGGCAAGTACTATTAGCTGTCAAGATAGCAGTACTAAGTGCCAATGAACTAGCAAACTTCATAAATTTTACAATAAATTTCTTCATAACTTAATTCTCCCTCATACATATTCTACTTATATTTTTAGCTTTTAGCTTACCTAATACTAACATCATAAAAATCCAAAACATAGCAAATACGCTATATATGAAATAATCTACAAATATACTCAAAGAAAAACTTAAAATTGTCATTAATGACACTACTGTAGATATAAGTATAGCAATTTTTTTGTAAACCAACTTCTCTCTATCACTTATAGGATTGTTCCTATGTTCTATTGGGCATAGAACACAAATTCCAACCCAACTAATACTAGCAATAACCATAATAATATTTTTAAATAAGTCTATATTTAGATTTTCTATAATTAATATTGTAGATAAAATTATAAAAACAAAAGTCAATAGACATCTAAAATAATTGTCTGCATGATACCCTCCTGAAAATTGTCTTATTGGACAATAACACATTAAAAAAAACAATACATATGTAAATTTACCAAATAAAAAACCTATAAACAGTATGGTGGTTATATTAATTATGAAAGCTATCAATATTTCAAAGCCATAAGAATAGACTTTAGATTCATTATTATCTATTATCTTATTACAAATTAAAGTAGATGTCATTTTATCAGCATATCTCTTAAACATTTTTACCTCCCAAAAAATTTTACATATATAGAGTACCTACTTTTTTGAGAAAATTCAATATATTTTACAAAACTAGTTGTTAAAATTGTAAAACTGGTCAAAAATAGACTTATATAATTTTCTATTTATTATTTATATAACAAAAAAATTATAATAAAACAGTTTTATTAAGCTTTATATGCATAAAGACACATAACTTATTACTATAAGCCATGTGTCTTTATTTATTACAAAATATCAATTTTCATTTATTTACATATATTTTTCTATATATTTTTACCTTTTTAACTTTGTTTTTGTTTTACATACTGTAGTGCTTTTCTATTCTGTTTCACTGCTTCCAGGCAAACTTTTTCTGTTTGATTATCAACAAATTCTAAAGATCTATAATTTTGCTTTACTGCTTCTAAACATATTTTTTCTGTTTGGTTATTTACATATTTCAACATTCTATAATCTTGTTTTACTGCTTTTAAACAAACTTCTTCTGTTTGTTCTTTCACATATTTAAGAGCTTCATAACTTTGATTAACTGCTTCTAGACAAACTTCTTCTGTTTGTTCTTTTACATATTGTAGAGCATTATAATTTTCTCTTACTGCCTCTAGGCATATTAATTCTGTCTGATTTTCTATATATTTAAGAATTTTTCCATTTTGCTTTACTGCTTCTACAAATATTCTTTCCGTTGGTATCTTTACATAGCTTAAGATTTCTTTTATTTCAAGATCTTCAAATGAACCTTTTATTGCTTCTATACATATATCTTCAGTCTGTTTTTTTACATATTGCAATACTTTTCCATTTTGTCTAACTGACTCCAAGCAAATTTCTTCTGTTTGCTCTTTTACATACTGTAATGCTCTTCCATCATTTCTTACTGCTTCCAAGCAAATTTCTTCTGTTTGCTTATTTACATACTGTAGAGCCATATAACTTCTTTTTACTGCTTCTATACATATTTTTTCTGTCTGCTCATTTACATAATACAATGCAAAATCATTCTGTTTTACTGCTTCTATACATATTTCTTCTGTTTGCTCTTTTACACAAGATAATGCACTATAGTTTTCCTTTACAGCTTCTAAACATATACTATTACTTTGTTCTTTGACATAAGCTAAAGATTTTCCGTCTTTTTTTACAGCTTCTAAACATATAGTTAGAGTTTGCTCTTTTATTCCTTTTAGTATCTCTGCAACATCATTTTTTGATGCCCTTTCTATAAATGCTATACATACATCTTCTGTCTGCTCTTCTACAAATTTAAAAACTTCCATAACATCGTAAGTTGATGCATTTTTTATAGCCTCAATTAATACATTTTCTGTCTTATTATTTATGTAATACAAAGCTCTGTAGTTCTGTTTGACTGCTTCTATACAAATATTCTCATTTTGATTTGTTATATACTTAAGAGCTTTATACGTCTGTTTAACGGCTTCCATACATACTCTATAAGTCTTGTCCTTTACAAACTCAATTATAGTACCATCCTGCTTTACTGCTAGCAGACACATCTCTTCTGTTTGGTTTTCTATGTCTTTTAACTCTCTGTAATCATATTTTACTCTGCTTAAATCATTTAAATGTACTTTGTTATCTTCCTTTAAATCTTCCTCATTATTTTCTATATCATACTCAAATTCTTCATCATCTAAATAGTCATTTTTTTCTGGTAAAAATATAGATTTAATTTTATTCTTTATATCCATAAAATTATCCTCCTTTAATATGATTCTATCATTAAAGTAAATCGTTTTTAAGCACTTATTTAATTAATTTTATATTAAGTTTCTTTAAAAGTCTATTCATTGTCGATAGATTATATTTTATATTAATAATTTTATCTTATATATGTGGGGTAATAAAGTTAATAGTGGACATTTCTCATCCCATTAGTATACACTATTTATATTTATTACTCATTTATAGTGATTTTTTTCAAATTTTTTCTTATTTACTATATCATATTTATCCAATTTATGATATTATTTAAATATAATATAAGTTTTATAAAGTATATTAAATATATTATAAGATGGAGGTCGAGTAATTTTGAAAGGAAACATAGTACAATATAATTTTGCAGATATAGAGGAAGAAGTATATTCGTTGGATTATGCTATAGCATGGAATACAGACGAGGAAAACGTAAACATAATACCATTTACAAATAAATTCTGTAAAGAATCTATAGAATCTTTTTGCCTAGGTAAAATTAATAACTTTGTTGAAATATTAAATAAAGGTTTTGTTGAAAATCATCATTATGTACATTTAGATAAAATGATTAGTGTTCCTAAGAAAAAAGTTAATTTAGTATATCAACAAGACACACATGGTTATCTTCTAAGAGATGATAATGACAACCTTATTCCTGCAAAAATAACTTCAGAGCAGTCTAAATCTATATCAAGTAAGATGGAGTTATTCTGTGCTGGTGAAGAAAAATGTTTAATTAATATATTACTAAAGGCTGACCCATCATATATTTTAGATGTAGATAGTATAAAAGATAAAAACATTCTAAATCTAGGTTATGAGTCTATTGATAGATATAAAGAATACAATTTTGATGATGATAAGATTTTAATATTTTTTATAAATAAAAAACGTTATTCAGTGATTATGAAAAAAACAAACAACTCTGATAGTGATTTAGTTTCCAGAAACAATGCTATTAAAGAATTATTTACTAATAAAGCAGGAAATCTTAACTAGTATTATAATTTTAAATTATATTATTAATTAAATTAATAATAGTATACAAAGAGGCTGTCTCAAAATAGAGATAAGCTTCTTTTTCATTGTTGAAATAATAAAATATATTTAATTCTATATAAAAGAGAGTGCCTCATAAACTAAAAAGTTCATTTTGAGACACCCTCCTATTTATAATAAACAAATAAATCCTTAAACCTATCGAGTGGTTATAATTTTTAGATTGGGTTATCTTGCATTTTTAAATTTAAGGTAACTTTCTACTCTAAACTTTAATCTCTAATCAATATCATCAACTGTAACAACTTACAATTAAATCTTTAATAATCAAACTTTAGACTATCTATATTAAAACTCAAATTAGATTTAGGATTTATTTGGATATCACATTTATTTTATTAACTACTAATCAATTGTTTTTACTTATAAACTTATTCTTCCCTAATTCTATTATTAAATACTTTTAATTATTTTTCAATACCATATTTTTTTAATTTTTACTATTACATCACAAAATTATTATGTTACTCCATCACAACTACTTTTGATACCATTTAAGAATGAATCTTCATTTTAATAGTACTTTTATTGCTAATAACATCCATATCTACTATAGTCACAATGTAGTTTTGCTTTTTCACAAAACGACTATTACACAGATTAAGTAATTCTTAGTAATCTTTTATAAAAAAGAGATGCTTCAAATTTTTATTTTGAAACATATCCTTTTTAATTCGTAAAATATAATTTTGTTATTTAGAAAAATGAATTTTAGTAACTATATAATATTAATTATATATTAAAAGTCTTTTCTATATAGCTTTTTATTTCTTCAGCAGTACCCATATTAAGTACATCATCAGCTAATTTTTTCATATCTGACTCTTTAACTGAAGTTATTAACTTTCTAGCAGGAAGTATTGATATTGGAGACATAGAGAACTCGTCTAATCCCATACCTAAAAGTATTGGTATCATTTTTTGGTCTCCAGCAGATTCTCCACACATACCTGCCCATTTTCCTTCTTTATGTGCATTGTCTATAACAGTCTTTATAAGTCTTAAAACAGCTGGATTAAATTGATTGTAAAGATAACTTATCTTTTGATTCATTCTATCAACTGCACAAGTGTATTGAATTAAATCATTAGTTCCTATAGAGAAGAAATCTACATGTTTAGCCAATACATCAGATATTACAGCAGCAGATGGAACTTCTATCATCATACCAATTTCTACATCTTTAGCATAAACCACACCTTCAGAATCAAGTTCTGCTAAAACTTCTTTTACAACTTCTTTAGCTTGTAATAACTCTTCTAAAGATGAAATCATTGGGAACATGATTCTTAATCTTCCATGAACACTAGCTCTATATAAAGCTCTCAATTGAGTCTTAAATATATCTTTTCTATCTAGGCAAAGTCTTATTGCTCTGTAACCTAAGAATGGATTCATTTCAGGTTCCATACTTAAATAACTTAATTCTTTATCTCCACCTATATCCAACGTTCTTATAACTATAGGCTTTCCATCCATTCCTTCTAATACAGCCTTGTATGCTTCATATTGTATTTCTTCTGTTGGGAAAGAATCTCTATCCATGTATAAAAATTCTGTTCTATAAAGACCAACACCTTCAGCATCATTCTTTATTAGACCTTCTATATCATTAGGTGTTCCTATGTTACCAGCTAATTCTACATGTTTTCCATCTAAAGTTACAGATGGCTTTCCTTTTAATAGCTGTAACGCTTTTCTCTCATCTTCATACTTAGCCTTTAACTCAGTATATTTATTTATAGTCTCTTCATCAGGATTAACGATTACTTCACCAGTATCCCCATTGAAAACTACAAAGTCTCCATCCTTAACTTTTGAAGTTATATCATTTAATCCAACGATTGCAGCTATTTCTAAAGTTCTAGACATGATAGCAGTATGAGAAGTTCTTCCACCTATATCAGTTAAAAATCCTAAAACCATTTTTTTATTCATAGTTGCTGTATCCGATGGAGTTAAATCATGTGCTATTAGTACAACTTCTTCACTTAAAGCAGATAAATCAACAACTTTAATTCCTAATATATGTCTAAGTATCCTATTTGTAACATCTTTTATATCTGCCGCTCTTTCTTTCATATACTCATTGTCCATAGACTCAAACATGCTAACAAACATCTCTTTTATTTCATTTAAAGCATACTCTGCATTTACACTTTCAGTTTTAATTTTATCTATTGCAGAACCAATTAACTCTGGGTCTTCTAAAACTAATAAATGCGCTTCAAATATTTCTGCCTCTTCTGCTCCTAATTCTTCAGAAGCCTTTTCCTTAACCTTTATTAATTCTTCTTTAGAAACTGCAACTGCATTTTCTAATTTAGCAATTTCCACTTCAATATTATCTATAGATTTTTTTTCAATTACTAATTCACTATGCTCAACTACTAACGCTTTCCCTAAAGCAACACCAGGAGAAGCACCTATTCCTTTATAAGCCATAACCCTACCTCCTAAAAAATATCATCTGACGTATAAACTCTATAAATTTATATAAATACTTTATATTTTTATAGTTTTATTTCCCTAATAATTTTTTATAAAATTTTATAAACTACTTGTTAGTATATTTTTACTCTGAATTTATGATTAAAAATATCTTATTTCATCTTCTAAAATATTTGTATTTTCATACCCAATTAACAATAGTCTTAATCTTCTGATTAAATAAACATGAAAGTAACAAAGAAATTAAATATCTACAAATGTTGGTCTATATACGTTTAATACTTCTTTGTTACTTTAAGTAATAATTAGATTATAAATATCAAATTTTTAAAAATTATTATATCTATTCTCCAAATCCACTTTCAACTAATTCAACCATTGCAGCTAAAGCTACTTCTTCATCTTCTCCATTTACAACTAACTTTAATTCTTCTCCTTGAGCTAAACCTAAACTCATTATTCCCATTATTGATTTTGCGTTTACAGTTTTGTCTTTTGCTACAACCTCTACTGTTGATTTAAATTCAGCTGCCTTTTTAACAAACATTCCTGCTGGTCTAGCATGTAATCCACTTGCATTTTTGATACTAACTACTTTTTCCATTTTTTAAATCCTCCTATAAACTTTACATTTTATATTTTTTAAAATTGTTTTCCTATTTTTTACTTTAATGGTACTTAGTGGTACTTTTTTGTCCTATGGTCATTTTTTGTTCCCACTAGTGCTACAAAAACATTATACTACTAATATACACTTTTTTCGAGTATAATTACAAATTTTTTTTGTTTTTTATTTAACTTTGATTTTTTATGTCTTTTATAATACAATTTGTCAATAATTTTGTGTTTTTGTTCTTTTTAATACTAATTTTAGGTCTAATTTCAAAATTAGAAGCTAAATTTTTATTAGAATCAATATTTGTATTTACAGCATCTATAACCTTGTTAAAATCATATAATTTTATCCTGTTTATACTATTTTCTTCAAGTTTTTTTTCATATATGCAGTAAAATAAATCTCTATATGAAAAGTCCTTTGGCAATCCAAGCACCTCACCAAGCTTTGGTATTACACTTTCCATAACAGTTCTAAGTGAAGTATCTCTTTTTATATTCAATAAATTACAAATATATTCTATTGTTTCATTGCTCATACTTCTAAACTTATCAAAGCAATATTCTTCATTGTACTTATATTCTACATCAAAATAATACTTAATCCCAGTGCATCTTTCATATGCTTTCATAGTATCTAAATAACCCAATCGAATATTTTTTTCTACATTATCTCTATCTTTATTAAGAGAACCTCCTAGATACTCTGACGGTATTATAGTTTTTACATTTATATTCTGGTGTCTACTTAGATTCATTTTACCAATAAAATCATCAAGCAGCCTAATTACAACAACATCTTCATAACCTTTGTCTTCTAAAAGCCCTATTGGCATGTTATCACAAAACATTCCATCAAGATACAATTTATCATCCATCATATTCGTTTGAAAAATAGGCAAGCTGGAACTAGCGATTAAATAATCAATCAGTCTTCCTTTCGGTATATCTTCAATATACAATGGATATGGATTAATCTTTTTATCCCACCAAACAGTAACAAGTCCAAAGTCTTTTTTTGATTTCCTTATTATGTCTTCATTTAATGTTGTTTCCATTAGTTGTCTTAAAGGGCTTATATCTATACCTTCATTTTTTCTAGCTTTATTTATAAGTTCAAACACTACATTGATATTTTTAGTAGTCAAATCTACATTTTTAAATCTCTCATAGGCTTCTCTATCAATATTCATAAAATGAGTATAATCATAATTTAACCAAATATCTTCCATTACTTCAATATCATTTTGAATTATATATGCTCCATTTAAAGCACCAATTGATGTGCCAGTTACTCCTTGAAACTCTATCCCAAGCTCTCTTAAAGCTTTATATGCCCCTATTTGGTAGGCTCCTTTTGTTCCTCCACCTTCTAAAACTAATCCTTTCATATTATCACCTACTATATCAAAAACTTTTCTGATTTTTATTCCTCAGCAAATATTAATTCAAAAAACTATTTTTAGTTATTGGAGAAAAATAAAATTGCACAAATTCATTTTTATTTTATCAAAAAAATATTAAAAAGTATATATTTTTAATATTTTTTATATGGCTAACTTTTTATTTCTAAATTTAAATAAATAATTAATACCTTGTAATTTTTTTGTATTTACAGGTGCTTATATACCCAAAGAATCCATTATTAAGTCATCTATTTTTATCTGCAATTTTTCTACTTTTCCTTTATCCATAGACTCATCTAATAAAATTGATATTATTTGCTTTGATAAATTCTCTATTTCTTCATAATTATTATCTCTAAAAATCCTTATCTTCATAACTTTATTAGGATAGTAATCATATATATTTTTACTCATTTTTTTAGCAGTTATTTTAAAGTATTTATCATAAATACTGGAATTTAAAATTCCAACTAGATATTCATACGAAAATTTGTTTAAATACTCTTCTTTTATGAAAAAAGAATATACATCTGCACTTGAAAAATTGTTATCATAATCTATAGCAAATCTATTTTCATTTGATTTATAAGGATACATTATCTTTTTTCTTTCAAAGAAAAGCTTTTCTCTACCCCATTGAAGTTCATACCATTTCCTTATTCCACTTTTACATTCTCTTCTGTTTTCTAACCTTGTCTTATACATCCCTATAATCTCATCTAGTATCTTTTTATTTGTATTCTCATTATCTATATCATTTGAGTATATCAGCCTATAATCACTTTTATCTACTACATACTTATTTATATTTTTACTTTTTATCCAACACTTTAAAAATTTATCATCTACAAGATTCAATTTTACATCATCTTTACTTAAAATAAATGCTTTGTCACATCCTGTGATTATTCCTTGAAAACTTATTGCTATATCTTCCAAACTATATTTACATTTTTCTTGTATCTTATTATAAAAAATTTCATCATCTTTATTTACAAGTATCCATTCGTCAGATAGCAAACTCTGATTTATATTAAAATGCTCAAATTTGCTACTGTTTAGAAGTTCTTCTAGTGTTTCAAATTTATTTACGCATATATCCTCACTTTTGATTTTAAATACATCTATATGCGTATCTTTTGATTTTTTCTTATCAAAAGTGAAGATACAACTAGATACACCTATATTTTTAAATATATTTGCACCTAAAAAATCTACTATTTCTTTAACATTGACATTTGATTTAATATATTCTCTCAAATCTTTACCCGATAGACTTTCTAAGAAATATCTTGGAGTTATAACACTACCAGTTCCTCCTTGTTTTAAGATATCTATAATCTTTTTATAAAAACAAAAATATAAGTCAGCTTTATCCTTATAAACTTCACTATATTTTTCTAGGAGAAATTTTTTATATTTCTTTTCAAGTTTTTTATGACCAATATATGGTGGATTACCAACTATGTAATCGAACTTATATCGCCATTTCTTTTTAAGACTATCACAACAAAATAGATTAATCTTTATATCAGATTCATCTAAATCGTTTATTACCTTTTTATTCCTTAAGCTATCTTTTAATATACTTATGGCTTTTTCATCAATATCAGCACCATATATACAATAGTTTAATATATGACGGTGTATGTTATCAATAGTCCAATAATTTTCATCATATTTCTTTTTTAATTCATATATATTTTCCTCAAATAAATCGTATAAAATATCGTATACTTCTAAAAGAAAATTTCCGCACCCACAGGAAATATCGAGTATTCGTGGATATGGATTTTTAATTATATCGTGATTTTTTAAAGTTTTCTTTACAATATAATCTACAATGATTTTAGGAGTATAATATATTCCACTTGCTTTTTTAGTATCTACATCTAAACTATTCTCATACTCTTTAGATAGTAGAAAATTATCTTGAGATATATCATCCATAACCGAAAACCTCCAATTATTATCATAGCTGAAAATTTTTTATTCTAGTATTTGTCTTATAGATTTTCTCGATAAAAGTTTATAAATTTCTTTTTCTATTTCTAGTAATTCGCGATTTAATTTACAACCTTTTAAGCAATTATCGCAATTAGATACATATCTCGTACATTTGTTTATATATATTTTTCCATCAATTACTTCTACAATAGTTCTTAGACTTATTGTATCCAATGATACATTTAACATGTATTTCTTGCCATCTTCTTTATTAAAAGTAAGAATGTTATTTGCACAAAGCTTTCTAAGCAATCTATATAGTGTTAACATTGGTATATCTTCATTTTTTAATATCATTTTAGCATCTATTGGATTATCCTCTCCATTATTAAATATAGCTCTTATGATTCTTATTGAATAATCTACATCTTCTGAAATCATCCTTATTCCTCCTCAACTGCCATGCGTTTATCTAAAAGAGTATCCTCCAGATTCATATAATTTCTATCAATAAGAAGTCTTTTATAACTAATCTTATCTAAAGGTTTAAAAAACACATAGCCTTGTATGAAATTACAGCCCATTTCATTTAAAACGTTAACCTGATTCATATCCTCTACCCCTTCACATATAACAGTTAAGTTTAAATCATGTGAAAGATTAATAATTGCTTTTACCATAAATTTTGTTTTTGTATTTGTAACTATATCTAATATAAGTGACCTATCAATTTTTATAACATCTAGTGGTATCCCCTTAAGATTGATAAAATTTGAATTACCTACACCAAAATCATCTAATGAAATATTCATACCTAAAGATTTAATCTCATAAAGTCTTTCACTTATAAAGTTTACATCTCTTAGGGCTGTTGTTTCTGTAATTTCTAATTCTATAAGCTCTTTAGGAACATTATATGTATTAAACATCAGTTTAAAAAAATCAACTAAATCATTTTTATATAGTTCTACTCTAGAAAGATTTATTGAAACTGGTAGGACATTTATGCCTTCTGCAATCCACTTATCAATAGTAACAAAAACTTCTTGAATTAGCCACCTACCAATATTATTTATCAGACCATTTCTTTCAGCTATAGGTATAAACTTATTTGGTCCAACCATACCTAAGGATGGATGTACCCATCTTATTAATGCCTCTGAACCTATAATTTTATTTGTATTTGAATTGACTTTGGGTTGATAGTGAATTACAAACTCTTTATTTTTAATAGCTAAAAATAAATCTCGCTCTATTTTCATAATTGATTGTATTTCTTCTTTCATCTCATTATCAAATTCTACATACTCTATATGCTTTAGCCCTTTTGATTTAATCCTTGCCATATCAGCATTATCCATAGCTTTTTTTATACTAATTTCATCATTATTAAATCTATAAATTCCAATAGAAGCCTCAATATTTATATCCATTTTAAAACTGTCAATCTGACTTAATGTCACAATTTTATTCTTAATAAGATTTACTAAGTAAGGAATCTTCTGTTCTCTATCTTCAAGCTTTATTATTAATATAAAAACATCACTTTTTAACTTTCCATAAATAGCCTCTTCTCTAAAATAATTTTTTAAGTTACTTGAAATATTATTTAATACTTCATCCCCTAGCTCATAACCATATATATCATTTATAAGTTTGAGTCTACATAAATCAAAACAAGCCATAACACAGTTTTCTCTCTTATTGCTGATGATATAATTTTGAATATGTTTTAGAAAATTCTCATCTTTAGTAATATTTATAAGCTTATCTGGATTATTTATTAATTCTAAATTAATTTTACCCTCATATAGCTTAATTTTAAGATATGAAATAAATACATTTATACTAAATAAGGTCAATAAAATTAAAATTAAAACTTTAATGTCTGTTCCAATATGCCTTGTAAGTAAAACTATTCCCAAAATTCCAATTATGATAAAAATTATTTTATTTAAACTGTAAATTTTTGTCATACTATTTTTATTCATATAAATTCCCCTATTTTTTAAGTTATCTCACATTTAAACTTTTTATATATTAATTATAAAGCACAATTGATAGCAAATCAATGTAAGTTAAAATCACATATAAAGAACTGCATTATATTATACTAAATTTATTTTATTAAATTTTATAAATATCTATTTTTTGCAAAAAAAACTATGAAATTAGATATAGATAAAATAATTTCTAATTTCATAGTTTCTAAACTCAAACAACATTTTCAACATAATAAAATAAAGTTAACCTATTTATTCCCTTTAGAATCTAAGTATGAAAGTATACCTTGAACAATTCCTTCTGCAAGTTGTTCTTGATACCTTTCATTTATTATTTTTTGTTCCTCTGAAGGTGTTGTTAAAAAACCACACTCTACCAATATGGCAGGCATACTTGATTCTCTAAGCACTTCAAAGTTATTTTCAACTATGCCCCTATCCCTAACTTTAACATAAGATGCTATAGTGCTTTGTACTGTCTGTGCAAGTTCTTTTGAACCATCTGTAGCTTTATTCCTATACCAAGTTTCTATCCCTGTTGCTGTATTGCCATTTTCCTCTGCATTTAAATGAATGGAAACAAGCACATCAGCAGAACTATTATTTGCTAAATCAACTCTATCATTTAACGATATATACGTATCATCAGTTCTAGATACTACTACTTGAATATCCTTTTGTTTAGATAATTTATTTGCTAATTTTTTGGAAATCTGCAGATTTAGGTCTTTTTCATATCTATTACTAGTTTTACTTTGAGTCCCTTTATCATTTCCCCCATGACCTGGGTCTACAAATACAGTATATTTTTTATTTTTATTTTCATCTTCATTTCCAAGGTCAAATTGTTCTGAGTTAACATTTTGTTGTTGGCTAGTCTTATTACTTTTATCCATACCTTTTACCAAAGCTACTACACCTTGAGTAGCCTTAAATGCCATAAATAAAAATAACGCTGTAAAGCAAATCAACACTGCTAACTTTTTCTTATTTAATTTTCGCTTTTTTCTATTCGGATGGCTAGTATTTTTAGATTTGTTCCTTGAATTATTGTTATTATTGCCTCTTGACATTTCTTCACCCTTCTTGGTATAAATTTTTACACTTTCACATATTATTAGTGTTATTTTACCATCAAGAAGTTTTTTTTTCAATAATTTAAAACACTCTACAACCTTAAATCAGAAGCTTTTTAATTATCCGCCTAAAGTGACATCTTGTGTATCATACCAACTAAATGCATCTTTTATATCATCACTTTTAAAATCTGGCCAATAATTCTCTATAACATAAAAGTCTGCATAAATTGATTGTACAGGAAGGAAACCACTTAATCTCCTTCTTCCCCCCCATCTGATTATCAAATCTAGTCTAGATACATCAAATGACTGTATGTAATCCTGTATATTATTTTTATTTACATTTTCTACTCCTGATATATTATTTAAGTCCCAATACCATCCATAATTTACCAGAAGATTTGCTTTTATTTGACCTTCTTTAGCTTTAATTCTATTAGTATATGGTAATAATTCCTCTGGGAACATTGGAGATTTTGTATTTCCAACAACGAGTAAAGCCGCACCTTCATCTATTAATATATTTGCAGCATCAATACATGCTTTTGTAAAAGCTTTTGTCTGCACTGATGGACGTCTTGTATTATCAGTTGTAAATCCATAAAAAGTTACTTCTTCACAACCTAAATCTCTACATAATCTATAAGATTCTAATCCAGGGTCTATTCCGCTTTCATATCCTTTATCTTTTGTCATACCATTCTGACTTGCCCATCTTCTGTTTCCATCTGGTATAATTCCTACATGTTTTGGTATTCTCATTTCTAATCACCTCTTAATAGGTATTATTATCAAAATATTACATTATTAATCAAAACTGTAACATTAAATACATTTATTTTTATATAATTATGTACTGAAACTCCCACGCCTAAAGGCATGGGGTTCTTAGGTACTACATGAATTTCTATAATACTCTCAGTTACAATAAATCATAACCTACAACATATTATCACTAATCATATTCCCTAAGACTTTTATTAACAAAGTATCTGTTGACACCATTAACGTTAATATTAGGCTCGTTTCTCAACCTATATAGTTTTTATATCCCCATACTAGATATTAATTTATAACCATTTAATTTTAATTTCTTTAATCTACTTATTTCTTTATCATGTAATACTTTAAAGTTATCATATGTGTCAATACATAATTCTCTGTTGATTGATTTTAAATCTTCATTAACATTCATTATTAAAAATGCAGAATAGCAATCTCTTTGAATATCCACATCCTTATTCCATCTCTCTTTTAATTCCTTCTTATTGTACTCATCTGAAAAGTGATTATATTGACTAGCTCTACATTTAGCAGTATCTATTTTATATAGTTTTTCACCATTATATTTTAACTTATTGTCTAACATAGTCAAAAACATTGATGGTGCTTTATTTGCTAATGATTTTCCAAAACGTTTCTTCTTATTGATTCTACCAGTCTTTTCATTAATAGTAGTATCCTTTGCTCTAGTTTGAAGTCTTTTATAACTCATAGTTTCAACATAAAACTTATTACCTAAATTTAATAATTTGTTAATTAACACATAATGGTCTTGCTTATTTCAGTTTGCTTTCTATATAGCTCTTTTCTTAGTGTTTTTAATTTAATATAGTGATTACTAAATATCCACTTATCTCTATTTCCTTGTTTTATAGTACCATTATCATTGAATTTATTAGGATTAGTTGCACGTTTACTTCTATCCATTTTACGTTGAATTAATTTTAATTGCCTATCTATATTTTTATTTTTCCTTGAGTGGTTGTTTTTTTAGGTGGAACTCCTTCTAAGACTAATTGTACATACCATTTAATTTTACCCTTAATTTCTTTTTTAAGTATTCTACAATATTTTATTTTGTTTTGAATTGCTCTTTGAGCATAGTTGTCGTTATTCTTTATTATTACTGGAATAGCCATCTTATTAAATTTAATAACACCATCTTTATAACTAATTCCAGTTGAATTTTGCTTCCCTTCTATTGATATTAATTCATTATATCTAATATAATTAACCCGTTTAGCTTTGATGATATATATACTTACTAAAAGCATTAAAACATCTTGTGGCTATTTTCTGAGATATAGCAGAATGTAATTTATAATATTTACAAATAGATTTAACAAAATTATGAAGTGAATACTCTGTCAAATTATATTTCTTAGTAATATCATTAAATATTTTATTTCTATCTTTACCCTTATATTTACAATTTGCTCGATACTCCTTAGATTCTATCATGTGGTTATATCTTTTAAATAGTTCTGATAAACATGAATTATATACTTTTCTATATTTATCAAAAGTATTACATATAATATCTTCTTGAAACTTTTCTGTCTTTAATTGTAATGTTAATATATAATTTGACATAATATTCACCTCACTTTCTAATATCTTGTTTTCTGATTTTCTACATATTTTTTAATAGTTTCACTACATACATTTTCTGCTGTAGATACAAAATAACTTCTAGTCCATAAACTAGGCATTTTTGATAATTCAATAAATTCTTCTCTTAATATTTTACTTGTATAACCTTTTATATTTTGCATTATATCAGAAGGACTTAAAGTTGGAAGACTATTTAAAAACATATGTGTATGGTCTTTATCACATTCTATTGCAATAATTTCAATATCCATCTCCTTACACTTATTTTTAACCAATGTTTTAAATCTATCTTCTAAACCTTCTATATTAAATACTTTTCTTCTATATCTAGGACAGAATACAAAATGATAATTAATTAGACTAACAGTTGTTTGAGTTCTTCTATATTTATTTTCCATATATTTATATTAACATTATATGTGTATGTGTCAATACCTTTTATACACTATTTGTGCTATCCATCCCACACCTAAAGGAGTGGGCTTTCTGCACTATGTTGTAAACTAATTTAAGACAGAATTAAAAAAACTTGGAGGTTTATCATGAAAAAAATTTTAATATTGTTTTTTTCGATAATCTTATCATTAGGAATGGTTGGTTGTTCTTCAAGTGGTGATTACAAAAACGTTTCTACATCAAGAATTGAAAGGGCATTAAAATCTGCTGATTTACTTATAAAAGAATCAAAAATCTTTGATGCAAAGAAATTTAACTATTTCAATGATGTGGAGGAAGACATCATTCAAGGTTTTGTAATTAATTCTTCTGAAAAATTATCTCTAGAAGATATTATCGTTATAAAAACTGACGATGTAGATAAAATCTATAAAACTCTAGAAAATTATAAAAAAGACATGATACAAGCATCTTTTGGAGAAGGACATGGAGAAAAAAGCAATTCTGAAATAGCAAATAATACTATAGTTGAGAAATCAGGCAAGTATGTTTATTTAATTTCAGCTGAAAATGCATTTCAAATAGAAGACAAAATACTAAGCATAATAAAAAAATAAATACCTTTAACGGAGTTTATTAAATATCAATGTAATTTTATATAAATAAATTTATTTATCAAAATTACATTGATTTTGAGGTAATGTAAAATAATTTGTGCTTCAAGGTTAATAAAAATCTTCTTTATGGCAATGATTTAAATATAATCAAATGTCGTAAAGGAGATTTTTTATGAATACTTTAAGAAAACAATTAGTCAAAGAAATTATATCAGATGGAGAATTTATAAAATCTGGAGATATAAGTAGCTATTTAAGAGATATGTTCAAAGATATACTACAAGAGATGTTAGAACAAGAAATGGCATTAGAGCTAGGTTATGAAAAGGGCGACAGCCATAACAAGAATACAACTAATAGAAGAAATGGATATAGCAAAAAAACTGTAAAATCACAATTTGGAGATTTACAACTAGACGTTCCAAGAGACAGAGATAATGACTTTAACCCAGTAGTCGTTCCTAAAAATATTAGAGATATTTCAGGAATCGAAGAAAAAATAATATCACTTTATGCAAGAGGTATGTCAACAAGAGATATACATGACCAGATATTAGATTTATACGGTATAGAAATTTCAGCTGATCAAGTAAGTAATATAACAAATGTTATAATTCAAAGAGCTAAAGAGTGGCAAAATAGACCTCTTGAACAAGTTTATCCTTTTGTATTTATGGATGCAATTCATTACAAAGTAAGAGATGATGGAAAAATAAAAAATAAAGCTGCATATGTAGTTCTAGGAGTAAATAAGGATGGTTTCAAAGATATTTTAGGAATATGGATAGGTGAAAACGAAACTTCAAAGTTTTGGTATAGTGTTTTAACCGATTTAAAAAATAGAGGTGTTAAAGATGTACTAATTTTTAGTGTTGATGGATTAAATGGCTTCAAAGAGGCGATAGCCGCAAGTTATCCTAATTCTATAATACAAAAATGTATAATCCATCAGATAAAAAATACTTTTAAATATGTTTCATACAAAGATTCAAAAGCATTAATAAGTGATTTTAAATCTGTATATAAAGCAGTTAATGAACAAGAAGCCTCATCGGCTTTAGATAAAATAGATGAAAAATGGGGTAAACAGTATCCTTCGGCAATTAAAATTTGGAGAAATAACTGGGATGTTATAGCACCATTTTTTAGTTTTCCTGAAGAAATAAGGACTATAATGTACACTACAAATATAATTGAAGAACTTAATAGACAGTTTAGAAAAGTCACAAAAACAAAGTCCACTTTTCCATCAGACGATTCACTATTAAAAATATTGTTCTTAGCAAGTGAAAATGTGATGAAAAAATGGACTATGAGATATAGAAACTGGGATAGTATATATAATCAGTTATCTATATTCTTTGATAATAGAATATAATTTTAAAAAATCACATTCTAAAAATTTGCCATAATATATATGGTTTCCAAAAATATTTAGAAATATCCCAGTATATATTTTTTACAATTTATTAGAATAAAATTCATATATTGGGAAATATTAATAGTAAATAAATAATTGTTGCTATAAAGTAGAAATTATCTTTAAAAGCACAAATTAATTTACAGTCTCTTTTTTGAAGGTTCTTCAAAATAATCTTTTTTATCTGGACAGATGGCTATCCAATTTTTATGACCTCTTTTATCTTATCTACAACGCCATTTTCAGTATTTCTTTTTGCTCTGAACCTAGCAATTTGTTTCAAATGCTCATTTGCATTTTCCATAGCATAACTATGATAAGCACTCTTCATCATTTCTAAGTCATTTAATTGGTCACCAAATACCATAGTTTCTTCATATTTTATATCTAACATTTTTTGTACTTTTCTTATAGCACTTCCTTTATTTGCACCTTTTGCAGTTAAATCAAGCCATTCTACTCCAGAAATACACACTTGGGCTCTATCAGAAAACTTTTCAAAGTAGATGCTATTGTTATGTTCTGCACCTTTGAAGTCAAATACAGCTATCTTTAATACATCACCTTCTACCTTAGTCAAGTCATCTACAACTTTAAACTTTTCATAGTAAGTGCTAACTTCTTCTATAAATGCTTCATCTTTACTTTCTATATAGGCATATTTTTTGCCACTCATTACAATCTTTTTCCCTTTTATACTTCTTGTCGTCTCTATGATTTTATTTACTAACTCTTTATCCAAAGGATTTGATAATATTTCTTTTCCTTTATATACTACAAGTGTTCCATTTTCTGAGATAAACATCATATCATCTTTTATATCTTCAAATTTTTTTATAAGATTTTGATACTGCCTACCACTTGCTGCAGAAAACATTATCCCCTTCTCTCTTAATTTTTTAAATACTCTATAAAACTCTGGATTTATTTCGCTCTTTTCATCCAATAAAGTTCCATCTAAGTCTGTTGCTATTAATTTTATCATACATTTTCTCCCCCAATTATTAATTTATAATTATTTTTTATTAATTTTTATCAGTTTAAATTTTCAATTCCTATTATACACTAAAAATTTTAAATTACAATTTACACCTTTAACAAGATGCTATAGCCACATTTAGGAAAATATTTTTTTCAACACACACATCAATTCATAAAAATTTAAGTCTTCATATAATTATATTCCAAAAAAAATAATAATAACTATACACTTTCTTCTATAAAATATTATAAAAATAATTATATTATGACAAACTTATGCTAATTTATTGTGTTTTTTATTGCTTATGTAACAATTTTTTAATATAATTAACTATGTGTAGTTAAAAAATTTAGAAAGTAGGGGATATTATTGTCAGGACTCAAAAAGTTCGTTATATTTCTAGCCCTTTTAGTTATAGCATTTCCTATTAGCATATATGGATATGTTTTTACTAAATTAAAAACTATCCAAGATGATAGTATAAATACAGAGGCGCTTAGTAGTAATGACTATAAAAACGAAGAAAATATCACAAATATATTATTGTTAGGTACAGATGCAAGACCAGGAGAAGAAGTTTCTCGTTCTGATGCCATGATGATACTGACTATTGATAATAAAAATAAAAGTCTTAAATTAACTTCATTAAATAGAGATACTTATGTTAATATACCAGGACATGGAGAACAAAAATTAACACATGCTTATGTATATGGACAAGCTAACTTATTAATAGAAACTATAGAAGAAAACTTCCAGCTTGATATACAAAATTACGCTGTAGTTGACTTTTTCTCTTTTATGGATATAGTCGATGCTCTAGGTGGAGTTACTGTTACTGTCAATAAGAGTGAGATAAGAGAATTAAATAAATTTATACCTGAAACTTATAAGTGGAATAAAAATGCTGACAAAGGTTCTCTTAAATATATAAGAAACTCCGGTGAACAAAAATTAAATGGATACCAAACACTTGCATTTTCTCGTATAAGAAAAAATGATAGTACAGATGAAAGAGATAGAAGACAAAGAAGTGTTATACAAAGTTTAATAAATGGTGTTAAGGATTTACCAGTTACTAAATATCCTAATCTAGTTAATACAATACTTCCGTACGTAAAAACTAATATGAACCCTAATGAAATAATATCTTTAGGAAAAGAACTTTTAAGTATAGGAAATTTAGATTTGAAATCTATGGAATTTCCTCTTTCTACTGAAAATGGTAGAAAAATAGGTAATGCAGGCTATGTAATACCTTTTGAGGAATATGAACTAGATGCAATGCATGATTTCATATTTAAAGACATTATGGTTGAAGATTAGAAATTCCAAAACAAACTAATAATTTGATGATAAATACATACCTCTTAAATGCAAATTACTTTGTATTTATGGTGTGTGTTTTTATTTTAAAATATAAATTACTTTTAAAAAATATATTATATATACTTTTAACTGTATATATAGGTCGATAAATTTTCTTATAAATTATATCATTGTCTTTTTTTTGTAACTGAAACAAGTATTGAATATATTTCAATACTTTAATATAATTAAGTGTATGCTATTAAAAAATATACAGGAAAAAGAAGAAAGAAGGGGTACTTTTGTCAAAATTAAAGAAATTTGTTATACTACTGGCTTTCTTGGTAGTAATATTCCCTATAAGCGTATATGGATATTTTTATTATAAATTGTCTGCTATTCATGACTCTAGCATAAGTAGTAATTTATTAGATAACAATGACCATAAAAATGAAGATGGGATAATTAACATATTACTTATGGGAACAGATGCTAGACCAAATGAAGATTCTTCAAGGTCAGATGCTATGATGATACTTACTATTGATAACAAACACAATGATATCAAACTTACATCATTAGCTCGTGATAGCTATGTAGACATTCCTGGCTATAGTAAACAAAAACTTACTCATGCTTATGCTTATGGACAAGCTGATTTATTAATACAAACAATTGAAGAGAATTTTAATGTTGATATTCAGAATTATGCTTGTGTTAATTTCGAATCATTTATGTATATAATTGATGCTATTGGTGGTGTTGAAGTTACCATTGAAAAAGGAGAAATACGCGAATTAAATAAATTTATTCCTGAAACTTATGGTTGGAATAAAAGTGATGATAAAGGTAGCATACAATACATAAAAAAATCAGGAGAACAAACTTTAAATGGATATCAAGCACTATCTTTTGCACGTATCAGACATAACGATACAGCCTTTGCTAGAGATGGTAGACAGAGACAGATTATACAAGCTATAATCAAGAAAACAGAAACTTTACCTGTCACTAAATATCCAGCTTTATTAGATGCTGTTCTTCCATATGTTAAAACTAACATGAAACCTAATGCAATACTTTCTTTAGGAGCTCAAGTTTTAAAAATGGGTGACTTAAATGTTAAGCAATTTGAATTCCCTATTGATGATGAAATTCACAGTACAGGTGGTATATATGGAAAAGCTGGATGGGTTCTTAGATTTGACCCAGATACTTTAGACATATTACATGATTTTATATTTAATGACATAGAATTTAAACAATAAGACATTTAACATAAAGTTTACTGTAAATATAAGATTAAATATTAAAAAAGAACTATATCACATAATTATTTTCAAGTTATTGTTTACACTTGATTGTAAAATGCATATAGTTCTTTTTTATTTTCTAATTTTTCTTGATAATTTTCATTTTAATCGACTTTTAATCTACATTTATGAAATAATCTATATTTTAAATTAACTTTTTTATTACTTAACTAAGTTTAAGAAAGTGTTTAATGTGTTTTGATTTATGCCATCTCCAACTTCATATACTAGAGCAGTTTTCTTAGGCTCTAAAGCTGTTTTCTGAGTAGATGTCACACTATTTCCAAGCATAACTACTGGTGATTTTAATTTAGCAGCCAAAGGACCTGATGTTAATGCATCTACTAACTGATTACTTTTACTTACAAACATTGATGGATATTCAGCATTAGGATAGAATTTTTGTATTACTTTTCCATTTGTTTCTTCTCTATTTTCCCCAGCTATTCTATTTTTAGATACATCGTTTGTTATAACCTTATCTAATCTAGTTATTACTGAATCAGATATACTTAGATTACCACCTATAAAATAAGCATCTTTTACTTTTAAGTCTGATATCCAATTGTAAACTTCATCACTTACATTATCTTTTGATACTAGTACGATTGGTTGTTTTTCTTCTCCTGCTTTTGAAGCTATAGAAAGAGAATCTGCTTCACCTGTACCACTTGTTATATATAGTTTCTCTACTGGATTATTTTTTACTAATTCTTTTGCTATCATTAAAGATGTACTATATCTATCTGAACCACCAACTCTATTTATTGATACATTTGATAATGTATCTTTTATCTCACTTTCAACTTTATCTCCAATAGAATTATTTCCTCCAATTAGAATAACTTTACTTGGATTAAGTCTTTTTATCTCATTCTTAGTAGATGTCGGTATATTATCTTTATTTACCAATAGTATAGGAGCATCATTTGCTGTAGCAAGTGGTGTTGATGTTATACCATCAACTATAGAGTACCCATTTACTAGTACTACTGTATCTGAATTTGTAACCCAACCTTTTTTACTTATTGCTACTGCTGTGTCATATCTTTCAGCACCTCTTAATTTCTCCACTTTAACATTAGATGGTGGAGTAACTGGCTCTTCACTGCTGGAATATAGGCTCTTTAAATCCTTTTGTATAGAAGCGCTATTTGCTATATCTTTAGCTGAAAAATACATACTACCTTTTATTTCACTGTACTTTCTATTTAATGTTACTTGTTGTACTATTTCCTTTGCTATATTTTGTCCATTATAACTTGATTGACCTTGCTTATATATTCCTTGTCCTATGTATAAATCTACGTCTGTTCCTTTTACTTCATTAGCCCACCATGCCACTAATTTAGAATAATCTGCTGCTTTAAGACCAATTGGCCAGTAAAGCTGTGGAACTACATAATCAATTAATCCTTGTTTTATCCATGCTCTTGTATCTGCATATGTACCTACATAACTTTCATTTCCTGATGTATCTGAACCTGTTGGGTCGCTACTTTTGTTTCTCCATATCCCAGCTGGACTTACACCAAATACAACATTAGATTTTATACTCTTTATAGACGCTTTTACATCTCTAAGTAGAGTATTTACATTTTCTCTTCTCCAATTGTCTTTATTTTGTCCATTTCCATATTTTTGATATGTAGCAGTATCGTTGAAACTTACTCCTGGATAGAAATAATCATCAAAATGAACGCCATCTATATCGTAATTTTGAACTACCTCTGCTATACTATCCACTATGTACTTTCTAACTTCTGGTAAACCTGGGTCATAGTAATACTTATTTCCATGTTTAACTACCCAGCTTGGATTTTTCTTTGCCGGATGGTTTGCTGGCAATTTATCAATGCTCTCATCTGCCATAGTTATTCTGTATGGATTAAACCATGCATGGAATTCCATTCCCCTTTTATGTGCTTCTTCTATTAAAAATGGTAATGGGTCATATCCAGGGTCTTTACCTTGTGTACCTGTAAGATATTCAGACCATGGATTTATATTTGATTTATATAAAGCATCTGATTTTGGTCTTACTTGAACCACTGCTGTATTTATCCCTGAACTTTTTAATTTGTCCAATAAATCTGTGTATTCCTTTTTTTGCTTGGCTTCATTATTTTTAGTCTTAGGCCAGTCTAAATTATAAACTGTAGATATCCAAGCAGCTCTCATTTCCCTATCATTTGATGAATCAGCAAATGAACTTACACTACACATAGTAAGTGTCATTATCAATGATAATACTAATATACTTATTTTTTTCATTTCATCCCCCTTAATTTCTTAAATTTATTTTTTATACAATATACTTATTACTAAGTATATCTAAAACTCATATTATCTGTCAAATATTGAATAATATAGTTAAAATTTATTATAAAAAAACAGCAAAGAAATTTACCTTCTTTGCTGTTTTTGTAACGTTCATCACTATTTTAATATTACTAAACTCTTAAATCTCTATGTAAAACATTAAATGTAATTATACATACTTAATGTTAATATCCAATCCTATGTAAATCAATATCTATTATTATTATAAAACACGTGTAGCAGTTATAAGTCTTCTTGCATAATTAGTTCCTGGAGCCATGCTAGTAACTTTTACTACATCTCCTGTTTGTGGTGAATGTATGAATTTAGAATCTCCAACATACAACCCAACGTGATTTATTGAACCACCTGAACCAAAGAAAACTAAATCTCCTGGTTTTAATTCTGCTCTAGATACTTTCTTTCCTACTGTTGCTTGTGATCTTGATACTCTTGGTAAATTAACTCCTGCTCCATTTTTATAGACATAAGAAGTAAACCCAGAACAATCAAAAGAATTTGGTCCAGTTGCTCCCCATCTATATGGCTTACCTTGTTGCTTAAACGCTAAGTTTAAAACATTTTGTACCTTTGAGTCTACATTTCCACCTTCAATAGTTAAATAATCTCCATTTACCCATCCTGTAACATTGTCAACTGTTTTTATTTTAATCCATCCATTTGAATGTAATTCTAAAACTTCAACTTTGTCTCCTGTGTTTATCTTTCCCACTACTGCATCATTTGCACTAGCTCCACTTCTTACATTTAAAAAATCACACGGGTCTACTGTTGCACTCATAGGTGAATTAGTCAGTTCTGCTGCACTAGCTGTTATTGCTCCTGCTTCTACTGTTACAACTCCTGCTATTAACACCATAGCTATAAATTTTTTCAATATATGTTTTTTATTTTTAATATTCATCATAATCTCAAGTACCTAATCCTTTCGAAAATTTAACATTTTGTTCCTTCATTTCCAATTCCTAATTAACATTCTATCTTACATCAAAATAAATTGCAACCTTTTTTGTAATCTTTTTGTAATCATTTTGTAATCTTTTGTTTCTTTTTAGTATATATTTGTTTCTTTTTGCTCCCCCTGGTTACAAATTAGAAATATATTCTACTTATCTCGAGTTATCGCAATTTCCTTGATGTTAGCATTTTCTGGTTTAATATAAGTTGGCACTAATTTTCTCATAATACCATCTATTTTTTCAATTTCCTCATTGTTAGTAATTTCTCTTAAAAGTTTTAGGTATTTTGTTATTTTTTCTCTATCGACATCTATTGGTTTACCAATAAAAATCTTTTTATGCTCTGTATCCAACAGACCTTCTTCCGACATAAGTAGTTCTTCATACAACTTCTCACCTGGTCTAAGACCAGAAAATTCAATTTTTATGTCAACATCTGGCTCAAATCCACTGAATTTAATCAAATTTTTTGCTAAATCTAATATTCTTACAGGCTCTCCCATATCAAGCACAAATATTTCCCCACCTTTAGCCATAGCTCCAGCTTGTATGACTAAACCTACTGCCTCTGGTATTGTCATAAAATATCTAATAATATCTGGATGAGTAACTGTCACTGGTCCACCATCTTCAATTTGTTTCTTAAAAAGTGGAATTACACTACCATTACTACCAAGTACATTTCCAAATCTAACAGCAACAAATTCGGTCTGGCTTTCAGAATTCATAGTCTGTATAATCATTTCAGCAGCCCTTTTAGTAGCTCCCATTATATTAGTAGGGTTTACAGCCTTATCTGTAGATATAAGGACAAATTTCTTAGCTCTATATTTTGAAGATAATCCAGCTATGTTTAAAGTTCCAAATATATTATTCTTTATAGCTTCACCAGGGCTTGATTCCATAAGAGGAACATGTTTATGTGCTGCTGCATGAAATACTACTTCTGGCTTATATTTATTAAATATTTCATCCATTCTTTTTTCTTCTCTTATTGACGCTATTACTGTCTTTAAATCTAACTCATTTCTATATTTTCTAAGTAATTCTTGTTGTATTGAATAGGCATTGTTTTCATAATTATCAACTATAATAAGCTCTTTAGGATTAAAACTTGCAATCTGTCTGCAAAGCTCTGAGCCAATTGAGCCCCCTCCTCCAGTTATTAGGATTACTTTTCCCTCAATATAATTACTTATCTCTCTTAAATTTGTTTTTATAGGCTCTCTGCCCAACAAGTCTTCTATATCTACTTCTCTAATCTGTTTTATATCAACTTTTCCATCTATAATTTCGTAAATTCCCGGTATTGTCTTTATTTTACAGTTAGTGTTTTTACATATATCAATAATCTCTTTCTTTCTACGTTTCTCTATATTTGCTATTGAAAAGATTATTTCATCTACATTGTATTTTTCAACTACCTCTTTTATATTTGAACTTGTCCCTACAATTTTTACGTTATGAATTATTCTTCCAATCTTATTTTTATCATCATCAATTATAGCCACTGCTACTTTTTTAAGTTCTGGATTTCTTTTTAATTCCTGTATAACCATTTCTCCTGCATCTCCTGCACCAATTATAAGGATATTTGAAACCTTTCCTCTAGAATATGTCTTATTCATGACTATTCTTATAGCTCTATAGGCTATTCTCGCACCACTTGTGAACATTATAATAAATATTGTATTTAATACATAAAACATTATAGGGTAATCAAACCCTAATAATTTATTTATTATATAAATTGGAATTAAATAAGCTAAAGTTGCCATAAAAATAGATATAATTTCTTCTTCTCCTGCATATCTCCATAATGTGTTGTAACACTTAAACAATCTAAATGATACTATATGAAGTACTATATATACACAAGCTGAAATTATTATATCATTAGTGATAAATGCATTTAAATTACCTGTCAAGCTTAAAGACATTCGAAACGCTACTAGTACGCTACAAATATCTAGAATTAATAGTGTTAAATGTCTAAATTTATATTTTTTAAAAAGCCTATTAAAAAAGCTTTCTTTCTCTAAATCTATACTTTCTCGCATAACTAGAAGCCCTCCTTTAAACAGCAAAAGCTACGCACCTAAGCATAGCCAACAACATCTATCTTTTGCTGTATTTTTTATATTTATCAAATATAGAATCATAAATTTTTTCTATATCATTAAAGTTTAAATTAACCTCATAATTTTCTCTAACAAATTGACGCCCTTTCTTACCCATACTAAGTCTAAGTTCATCATTTTCCATTAGTTTTATTATAGCATTTTTTATTTCTTCTGGTTGTTTTGGTTCTACAATTAAGCCAGTTTCATTTTCCCATACAGATTCTGGATGTCCTCCTACATTTGTAACTATGACAGGTACTTCACACGCCTCTGATTCTATAGCTGCCACCCCAAATCCCTCTCTTAAAGAAGGAAATACAGTTACGTCAAAAGAATTAAAAGTCTTACTGACATTTTCTGGAGATATTCTTCCCAAGAACTGAACATCATCTTCTATTTCTAATTCTTTAGTTAAATTTATTAGGTTGTCCATCTGACTTCCAGAACCTCCTATTTTAAGAATTATTTTCTTCTCTTTATATTCATCTTTTAGCATCTTAAATGCTTGTATTAAATATTCTATTCCATATTTTTTTTCTAGACTCTTTATAATTCCTATTACAAAAACATCTTCTTTTTCTACTTCCATAGGCTTAAACCTATCCATATCTACTCCAAAAAAGGTTACATCTACATGTTTAGCTGTATATTTATTAGCCTCTTTAGCCATATCTCTACTGTTTGAAAAAATATAGTCTGCTTTTCTAAAGTTATGTTTTATAATTTGTTTTTGTATAAAACCATTGTTAGGAAAATCATAAATATCAGTACCCCAAACAGAAATAATATATGGATGATACCCAAGTAGACTTCCTATAAATCCATAACTACTTGCATATTGTGCATGTAATATATCTGGTTTTATTTCATTTACCAGCTTCCTTATTTTCTTTACTGAACCTAAGTATCCTGTTTTTTTAGAAATATTTTCATTTTTTAGTTCTTCTACATTAGAACCAAAGTCATAAATTTTTATTCCTTCCATGTAACCTCCATTTAAAGAAATTACATGAATGTCATATCCTTTATTTTTAAAAAAACTACACCATTTTAAAGTATGAGGATTTGACCCATCAGCTAAATAACAAACAGTCTTCATAATATTTACCTTCCTATCGAATAATACTCAATCCCAAGCTCTTCCATATCTTTAACTTTATAACAATTTCTTCCATCAAGAACTAAAGGATTTTTCATCTTTTCCTTATACTTATGTATATCATAATTTAATACATCTTTCCATTCTGTCATTATAAAACATATCTCTGCATCTTCTATCGCATCATCTACAGAATCAGCATAAAGTATAGAGTCACCAAATATTTTCTTAGTGTTACTTACACCAATTGGGTCGTATGCAGTTACTCTTGCCCCTCTTTCTAGCAAATATTTTATATTTGGTATAGATGGAGCTTCTCTTATATCATCAGTGTCTGGTTTAAAAGTCAAACCCAAAACGGCAACCTTCATGTCTTGAAAACTCTCTACTAGTTTAGATGCCTTTCTAACCAATTTAAGTTTTTGGCTTTCATTCACTTCTATTGCAGCTTTTACTGTTTTCAATTCATAACCATTATGTTCTGATAGCCAGTGAAGAGCTTTTGTATCTTTTGGAAAGCAAGAACCTCCATATCCTATTCCCGCCTTTAAAAACTTACTTCCTATTCTATCATCATAACTCATTCCTAAAGCTACATCTTCTATGTTAGCTCCAGCTATTTCACAAAGATTTGCAATATCGTTCATAAATGATATTTTAAGAGCCAAGAAGTTATTTGACGCGTACTTTATCATTTCAGCACTATTTCTATTTGTAACTATTATAGGTTGATTAAAAGGCTTATAAATTTCCTCTAATATATCTCTAGCCCATTCACTTTCTACACCTATAACGATTCTTGAAGCATGCAGAGTATCTTTTACTGCTGTTCCTTGTGATAAAAACTCTGGATTAGATGCAAGTTCTACTTTTACATCATTTTTTAGGTTTCTATTTATATAATCTTCTATTTCCTCATTTGTACCAATTGGCACTGTAGATTTTATTACCACTAGAGTATCTTTTGTTACAGTTTCAGCTATTTGCTTAGCAACTGCCTTTATATAATCTAAATTAGCTGAACCATCACTTCTCTCTGGAGTACCTACAGCTATTAATATTACATCTACATCTTCATACGCTTTTCTATAGTCAGTAGTGTAATCTATTCTTCCTCTGTTGTAATTTTTAACCATAAGTTCTTCTAGGTCTTCTTCATATATAGGAGCTCTTCCAAGCTTCATTGATTTAACTTTTTGTTCATCTACATCGACGCATACTACATTTTCATTACCTACCTCTGCTAGACAAACACCTGTAACCAATCCTACATAACCAGTCCCAGCTATAGCTATTTTCATTATTTTTACCTCCAAGTATATAAAACTTATACTCTTTTCTTGATAGCATTAAAAACATAGAAACAAAATACATATAGGGTTTTTGGTAAACTTAAATTTTCAACATTTCTATAAGTGTTCCAAGTTCGTTTTAATGCTTTTATCTTATTGCTTGATATAGAATTTCCAACTAGCCTATAATTCACTAAATCTTTCTGAATTCCATATGCATATTTTTCCTTTTTAAGTAACTGTAACCAAGTTGCAGTATCTTGTCCTCTTCTTACTAAAGGCATACTAAATTCACCTACGATATTCTTATCAATGACTACAGTAGAACACCCTATTATAGTATTTCTAAGTAATCCCTCATAGTCAATCTTTTTAGGTGCTTTTGCAACTTTACTCGTTTTTTTTCCATCTTGTCTCATATATCTATAAGATGTAAAAGAAAATCCGATATTTTCTTTTAACATATATTCTATCTGAATTTCTAACTTTTTACTATCCCATAAATCATCACTATCTACAAATGCGATAAATCGACCTTCCGCATTTTTAATACCAACATTTCTAGATACTGCAGCTCCAGAATTTTTTTCAAGCTTTATATATTTTATTCTAGCATCTTCTTTTTGAAAACTTTTTATAATTTCACTTGAATTGTCCTTAGAACAATCATCCACTAATAAAAGCTGCCAATTTTTATAAGTTTGATTTTGGATTGACTTTATTGTCTCTGATAAAAACTCTTCTGAATTATATACAGGAGTAATTATCGATACTAAAGGCTCATTCATATTTTTACTCTCCTTATATAGCAACTAGCAGTACTATACCAACAAGTTTACTTAGATACTAATTTTCTTTGTCCAATATATTTGTAATATCCTAATGGGAATAATGCTAAATACAAAAATTTATCAGATATTTTTTTGATTTCGCCAAAATAATGACTATCAGATAATAACGAGTATCTGGCTAAATTTATGTAATTTTTTATCCACATATATGGATATCTACCTAAGGGATATGTATTTTGATTTATTAAATATAAAAACTCTAATGCTCTACCTTTTAATGCATTTTTATTTAATATATTCTTAGTTAAACCATCATCCAAATAATCTCTTATTATCATAGGTTTGTTTACACATTTAACTTTATAGTATTTAGACATTTCATTCCATACTACACTTTCTGGTAAAAATTTCACTTCTTTTCTTTCTGGAAAAGGAAATTTTATAAGCTCATCAGTTACAAATACTATGCTTTTATCTCCCTTAACTCCATACTTAAAATATAAATCTGCAAAGTGACATATTTTCTTATCTTCAGGCATTTCTGTCCCTATCAACTCTCCGCTTGGATATACACAAAGTCCAACAACTCCGCTAAAACCTTCTTTATTCTCTACAGAATTCCACTCGTTATTAGCAATTTCAAGAGAATCTTTAATTAAACCATCATCACTATCTACAATAAAAAATAGCTCTCCATCTGCATTTTTTACCCCTAGATTTATTGCAGTATGTTTTCCTCCATTTTCTTTGTACATATATCTTATATTTAATTTATTTTCTGATATAAATTTTTCAACTAATTCTTTAGTACTATCTTCACTTCCATCATCAACAATCAGCCATTCAAAATCATCGAAGTCATAAGTTTGAGCTTTTAAATCACTGTACAAATTTTCAAGTAAATGAGCTCTATTATATGTTGGAGTAAATACAGTAAATTTATATTTATACATTAATTAAATCTTCCTCTCTATCTAACTTTTTTTGATTCCATTTATTCCATAATTAATAAAGTAGTATATAGCTTTGTATAGAGGTATTTTTTCTATATTTCTATATATATTCCAAGTCCACATGGCAGCTTTTATTTTGTTACCACTAAGTGAATTACTAGATTTTCTATATAATGCTAGAACTTCATTTATTCCGTGGGCAATATGCCCTTTTTTCAATATAGATAGCCATAAAACATAATCTTCATGTCTTACACCACTCATTTTGATTTCAAAATCTAGTTTAGACTTATCAATTACAACAGTAAGACATCCTAAGATATTTCCTTTTAATAATCTTTTATAATCTACATTAGGTGGTACTTTTATTACTTTGTTTAATTTTTTATCATTTTCATCCATCAGTTCATATGAAGTAAATGAGATTACATAGTCATTTTCTAACATAAAGTTTACTTGTTTTTCTAACTTACTACTATTCCATTGGTCATCACTATCTAAAAAAGCTATAAATTGTCCTGTTGCCTTACTTAGTGCTAAATTTCTAGCATTAGAGACCCCCTTATTAGTCTCTGTCTTTATACATCTTATTCTACTATCCTGTTGCATATAAGATTTGACTATATTAGGACTATTATCTGTTGAGCAATCATCAATAATTAACATTTCCCATTCTTGATAAGTTTGGTTTAATACTGATTTTATGGTTGCTTCAATAAATTTTTCAGAATTATACATGGGAGTAATTATAGATACTAAATTCTTCTTCATATTACCTTCCTCATCATTTATAAAATATTTATTTAATTTTACTTATTACACAATCATATATCCTCTTGCAGTTCTTATTGTCATTATATCTGAAAAACTTATTTCTTTCATTTTTTTGGTTATCCATAACCTCAAAATTATTTTCAATAATATCAATAAGTTTATTCACAGCTTCATCATTATTATAAGCCAAAGACCCAAACATTTCACTTTTTAAATCTATATATGAGTCAACTTTTTCCATATACTCATCCAAGTCAAATTGGTAAAACAATATAGGTCTATTCATATATAAAAAGTCTATGGCTACACTTGAATAATCAGTTATATTTGCAGCTGATTTTCTGATTTCATTTGCTAGAGTTACCCCTTTATCTAAAAATACAATTTTTTTTCCCGTTATATTTTCTTTTATATCATATATAAACTCATGCATAAGATGATGCATATAAATTTTTACATTTATATCTTTCTCATCTAATATTTTATTTAATTTATCATCATTCAAAAAATTCATTATATTTTTAAAATAATCTGTATCTGTAAATTTTCCTGAACTAAATTTTATCCAATCTCTCCATGTAGGAGTATATAATATATCTCGAGTTTGTGCAACTTCATTTGTTGGTAAATTGTCATATCTTGCATTTCCAATTATATAAACTGAGTCATCTAACATTCCCCAATCATTTACCATAACATTTCTTTCAAACTCAGAACTTGCTGTAACTATATTATAGCTTTTATATAGGTTATCTATAATATTTTTGAACTTTTTATTCATTGGTTTTCTCTTTTTAAAACTTATAGTCCCATGATTTAAAAACACTTTTATCGTCTTTTTATGAAAATAATTAAGAACAGGTACAGCAAAATTATATGGTGCTATATCTGCTGATGGTGCATGTGAAAATACTATAGCTTTTGAATTGTAATAATATAAATAGTTTTCTACGCTTCCTCTTATTAATTTTTTGCCTGGAATTTTATCAAATACTTTACTGTCTTTATTTACTACCCAATAAGTTTCTACATCATTATGTTCTTTCAACATATACTCATAAAAAAACTTTGCATTATCATTGTATATATCTCCTGAATGTCCACCTATAAGCCAAATATTTCTACCATTAAACTTATGCTTACTAAATGGATATATAAAAAAAGCCAAAAGCATATTTATTAAAAATTTAACCTTGTCCATAAACACCATCCTCATTATAACTTATACTGTCTAAATCCATTAATTCTTCCTCTTATTGTAGCACTATGATAATCTCTATTAGAACTCAATACAAGACCACCTATATTTCTTATAAGTTTTGACGCCATAACCTTTATAAACTTATAATTTTTTCTATAAACTATTTCTTTTTTGCATATGGCTCCAAAACCTCTTCCATAGTTATAATCTTTTTGATACTTTTCTTTAGATTTAGAATGTTTTTTTGCAGGATGGTAAATTATATCATTTCCAAAGTATTTTCCTTTAAAACCTAAACTCAATAAGTTTAAAACATAATCTATCTCTTCACCAGCACCAAACTCTCCACCAACACCCAATTTTTCATCAAATCTTGTATAGTCTTCACCTTCAAAATCAATAAAAAAAGTTATGGATGTTATAGTATTTAAAACGTTGGAACTTGTGATATCACAAGTTCCATCATACATTTTCTTAAATGCATCAATTTTATTTGCATCCATAGTTTTGCAACTGTATATTTTATAATCTTTATTTTTATTAAAGAAATTTATAACTTTTTCTAATGTATCATTTTCGTAGACACAATCATCATCGGGGAAACCTATAATTTGCCCTCTAGCATTGTCTATGCCTACATTTCTGTTATAACTCAATCCTTTTTTAGAGCTTTTTATATACTTTATATCTAACTTATCAACGTATTTATCAACTATCTCCTTAACTTTGTTATTATCATTTTGGTCTACTACTATAAGTTCAAAGTTTTTGTAAGTTTGACTTTCTAAGCTGTCCATAAGTAAGTATATATCATCATATCTATTTAATGTTGGCATTATTAATGATATTAACATTACTACCTCCTACTTTTCATCTTCCACAAATCTATTTCCCTTTTATCATTTAATATCACTTCTTTTATTAGTAATACTACTGCAAAACTAAATGAAGCTTCTAATAATAAATTTTCTGCAAAAGAGTATAGTAAAAATATAAACAAGGCTACTAAATACTCATTTTTATCTTTTTCTATAAAACTTCCTATACCTTTATACATCAAATACATAAATAATATACAAGCAACTACTCCCAGCACACTAATTATATATATATAAGAACTATCTAATGGATTAGTTGCTTTTATAGCTGCACTATATGAATTTCCAAAAGGTTTCATAAAATTTCCTGCTTCAGCTAAGTATACATGCCAATACTTAGGTCTACTTGCTAATAATCTATTTAATATACTGCTTTTAGAAAACATTATACCAATAGCCACACTAGATAAAGTAAGCAGTATTGGCAATATCTTTACAAGTGTTGGTAGACCTTTTATTTTTTTTATGTTTATCAATCTTATTATTTCTACAAAAATTAATCCTGCTAGTATAGTAAAAAAGCCAGTTCTACTATATGTAGTTTGATAAACAAAAAATGCAGAGCCAAATAAAATTATTCTATCCCATTTATTATAGTTTTTATATCTTAAGAATATATATGCTGCATATATAGTAACCATATGATAAAATACTCCATTTGGATTACCAAGCCCAAAATCCATTCTTGTAACAAGCATATCTATATTTTCTATATATCTATAGTGAACTTCCTGATTAAATACTAATGAAGGAAATAAATTAAATAATAATATAGCTACCATTAAAAAACACGCAGATATTATTAAATAATTTTTAACTATAAATTTATCATCTATTTGTTTAGCTGATACAGCCAATAAAACGATTAATAATATAGCTCCTTCCCTATTTAATAAATAAAGTAAGACACAAACTCCAACTAGCACCATTTCTGTTATACTTTTTCTCTTATCAAATAAAAAAAGTAGCATTAGTATTCCTATTGAAGAATAAAATAACGCTGATTTAATCATCCCTAGATTCATATTTGGGTCAATAAATGATATCATATACTTTCTAAGTAATATGATAAACAAAACAAATATATAAAGATATTTTCTAATCATAATATTTCTATCATCGTTTAAAGTCTTCATTTTACTTTCTCCCTTTTAGCTTCGTAAAGTATTACTTGCAAATATTTTACAACACTTCCATATCTTATTTACACCTGTTAAGTGTTTGCTTTCTAAAAAATAATTTCTCTTTTTAGCCCAACTTTTTCCCCACCAATGTATCCCATAAGTGTTTTCTGTAATACATTCTGGTGTGAAGTCTTCTTTAAATCCAAAAGGATAAAAATATTCTTTATCATAAGCACATATTCCTTCTTCATAATTATTAGGGTCAATCTTCTTATAATTTTTTTCCATAAGATGAGTCATAATCTTTGGTATTGTAAACAATGATGAAGTAAGCACTTCTTTTTCATAATACTCCAATAAGTCTTTTAAAAAAGGATGTCCTTTTTCTGCACCTATTATAGCACCATTTATATATTCTCTATCATCTTCATACCCACAAATTAGTCTATTCTTTTCCAAAAGAGGAGTTATATCCTTTAATATTTGCATATCTGTATCCATATAAACTCCACCTTGTTCATAGAGTACTTTTATTCTTGTATAATCTGATATAAATGCCCAAAGCTTTCTTTTATAACATTCTTCCAAAAACTTATTTCCTTTTATTTCTTTCTCTATATCAAAGTTTTTTTCATTCCACTCTACTATCTCATATTCTGGAAGTTTTTCTTTCCAAGAATTTATACATATATTTTCTATATTTCCTTTTGGTCCACCAAACCATACATAATGTATTTTTTTAGGAATCAAATGAACACCTCCTACATATATTCTTGTCTATCTTCTTCTTTTAATTGCTCTACTATCTTTTTAACATCTTGAGCTTTATCTTTTCTACAAACCATAACTGCATCATTTGTAGATACTACTATCAAATCACTAATACCTATTGTCGATATTAATTTGTCATCTGAATATATAATTGAATTTTTAGTATCTATGGTAATATTTTCACCTCTTTTGATGTTACCTTCATCATCAGTTGGATATATTGCACCTAGAGAGTCCCAAGAACCAACATCATTCCACCCAAAATTACCGGGAACTACTATAACATCATTACTTCTTTCCATAATACCATAATCTATAGATATTGCTTGTATAGTTGGGTATATTTCTTTTATTTTTTCTATTTCTTGTTTTGTTCCTAAATATTTGCTTATCTCTTCTAATTTTTCATATACTTTTGGTAAGTATCTCTTAAAATCTTCTAATATTTTAGATACCTTCCATACGAACATTCCACTATTCCATACATATTTCTTAGAGTTTACATATTCTTTGGCAATCTCATAGTTTGGCTTTTCTACAAACTCCACTACCTCATATGCAACATCTTCTATCGTATTTTCTCTATTAAAATTTATGTATCCATATCCTGTTGATGGAAATGTAGGAGTTATCCCAATAGTTACTAGTTTATCATTATTTTCTGCTATATAGATAGCTTTTTCTAAAATAGATTTAAACTCTTTTTCATCTTTTATATAATGGTCAGCCGGATATACACACATAACACCATCACCATATTTTTTCATTATGTTAAAAGCTGCAAAACCTATGGCTGCTGCTGTATTTCTGGCACATGGTTCTGGTAAGATATTGCTATCCAAACATTTATCTTTTACTATATCCTTTAAAGCTTCCAATTGCTTCTCATTGGTTACTATAAATAAATCATCTTTTTTTGCTAGAGAATCTATTCTGTTTATAGTTTCATTTATTAAAGCATCTTCTCCACTTAAATTTATAAGCTGTTTAGGTACTTCTTGTCTACTAAGTGGCCAGAAACGAGTTCCGCCTCCTCCAGCCATTATGACATTGTATACTTTCATTGTTTATCTCCCCTTAGCTTTTTATATAGAATCCACTACATTTAATATATAAGATATTAAATTTTTTAATTTAAATTCTACATCTTCTTGGTTGTCTGAATTTGCTCCAAAGTAAAATTTAATTTTAGGTTCTGTACCTGAAGGTCTTATAGCTATCCAAGAGCCATCTTCAAGTAAAAATTTAAGTACATCTGATTTAGGTAAATCATCAACACCATCTTTATAATCTAAAATCTTATCTACTTTTATATCAGCCACATTATCTATTTTAACACTTCTAAAGTAAAGCATCATCTGTTTTATTTTTTTTATTCCATCTATACCTTTTAAAGTCACTGACTTTAAGACCTCTTTGTAGTATCCAAATTTATTATATGTATCTATCAAAGCTTCATACAAGTTCATACCTTTTGAAAAGTAGTATGCTGCCATTTCACATATCATAAGTGAAGATACAACACCATCTTTATCTCTAGCATGAGTTCCAATTAAGTAACCATAGCTTTCCTCATACCCCATTATAAAGCTTCTATCATTATTTTCTTCAAACGATTTTATTTTTTCTCCTATAAACTTGAATCCTGTTAAAGTATTTAAACAATCTACATTATAAGCCTTTGCTATTTTGGCACCTAGTTCTGATGTAACTATAGTTTTTATTATTGTAGGATTGTTTTTAGGAAGTTTATTTTCTTTGGCTAAACTCTCTAATACATATCTAACTAAAAGTGAGCCAACTTGGTTTCCATTTAAGACTACATATTCGCCACTTGAATCTTTTACAACAACTCCTACTCTGTCACAATCAGGGTCTGTTCCTATTATTAAATCAGTGCCATTACTCTTTGCCATTTCAATAGCTATATTAAACACTGACTTTTCTTCAGGATTAGGATACTTTACTGTTGAAAAATTAGAATCTGGCAATTCTTGCTCCGTAACTACCCTTACATTTTTAAAGCCACATTCATTTAAGACTCTTCTTACTGGCTTATTTCCTGTCCCATGAATAGGTGTATATATTATTTTTAACTTTTCTCCACATTCATCTATTATATTTTGTCTTAAAACTTGTCTCTTAACAGCCTTTATAAACTCATCATCTACTTCATTATCTAATATAGTTATTAAATTTTTAGATAAAGCTTCTTCAAAATCTACACTTTTAATACTACTGTAATCATCAATCTTATTAACCTCTGCTATTATAGCATTTGCCATATCTATACAGATTTGACCCCCATCTGAATCATATACTTTATATCCATTGTATTCTTTAGGATTATGACTTGCTGTTATTACTATTCCCATAGCACACTTTAAATATCTAACAGCAAAAGAAAGTTCTGGTGTAGGCTTTAATTCTTCAAAAATATAAGCCTTTACACCATAGGCACTTAAAGTCTTTGCTACTTCTATACAAAACTCCCTCGACATGTATCTACTATCATGTGCTATAACTATTCCCTTTTGTTTTCCTTCTTCTCCTTGAGTCTTCATGATATAATTTAAAACTCCAAGTGTCGCACGTCTAACAGTATAAATATTGATTCTATTAGTTCCCGCTCCTATTATACCTCTTAAACCACCTGTTCCAAACTCTAAATTCTTGTAGAATCTATCTTGTATTTCTTTTTCATCGTCTTTTATGCTCAATAGCTCATTTTTCGTTTGTTCATCAAAATAAGGAGAATTTAACCACATCTCATAATTATTCTTATAATCCATATTTTCATCCTTTCTGACTCTAATTTAAAATTTCAAGGCAAATATCTATCTTTTAAGTAGTTTTTGTTTTCCTTTTTTTAAAAATTCAAAAGCTAAATCCATCTCTTCTACCTTAAATAAAACTATCAATATCGTATATACAGAAGCTCCACCTAATACTCCAGCTCCAACTGATATAATTTCTTTAATCGTTCCTGCACCTATAAATACATATAGATTACTATATATCAATAAAGTGACTACTGCCATCACACCAGATGCTACTAAACTTTTTAAACCAGTCTTTATAATTTTATCTCCTCCAAAATATCCATTTTTCTTTTTAAGAGATATAAATAATAATATAACTGTAATTATGTTAGACGTACTAGTTGATATAGCAATCCCTGCATGCCCCAGTGGTCTTATTAATATCAAATTAAGAACTATATTTATTATTAAAGCTATACTTCCATTTATCATCGGCGTCTTTGTGTCTGAAAGAGAGTAAAATGCCCTATATAAAACATCTCTTACTCCACAAGCCAGTAAGCCTAGTGAATATAATCTAAGAGCTATAGATGTAAGGTCTGTTGATAACGCATCAAATTTACCTCTTTGGAATAATATCCTAACAAGAGGTTCTGCTAATATAATAGCTCCTATAGATATAGGAAGCACCACCAATATAATGCAATTTGACGATTTTACAATAGTGCTTATAAATCCTTCTTTGTTATCTTTACCTGACATTTTTGCTAATTTAGGATATATAACTGTTATTATAGATGTAACAAATAATGCCATAACAAACTCATTTAACCTATTTGCATAGTTAAGAGCAGACAACTTACCATCTCCCAAAGTAGTTGCCAATAGCCTGTCAACAAATATATTTAACTGTCCAACAGCTACTCCTACTAACATAGGCAATACTAGGTTAACTAATTCTTTTATAGACTCATCCTTTAAATTTATATACGGCTTATACTTGTAGGACTTCTTAAATGCAAATGGAAGTTGAAATAATAGTTGACTCGCCATAGCAAATAGTGCTCCTGCTGGTAGTATCCATATATTTTTACCTGCACTTAGTGCTATTGCTGCTATTATTATAATATTATATGGAATTCCTATAAGCCCAGGAATTACAAAACTATCATTTACCTGTAAAAATGAACTAAATATTTTACTTCCACTCAGGAACAAAACTCCTGAAATCATTATTTTAGTAAATAATATTGCTGCTTGGAACTTAGCAGGGTCATTTCTAAATCCTGCTGCAAATACTGTAACAAATTGCTCTGTAAATAAAAGCCCAATAATAGCTATTACTATAGCCATTATATAGCATATATTTAAAACATTATTAGTAAATTTTAAGGCACCTTCATCTCCGAGTCTTTTCTTTGTCTCAAAGTACATAGGTATATAAGTTGTAGCAATTGCAGAGCCTATGACTGCTATGATTAAACCAGGTATATTTAATGTTAATACAAACACATCTGCATACATACCTGTCCCATAGAAATTTGCAAGTACAAGCTCTCTAAGGAAACCTAATACTTTTGAAAACATAGTGGCTGCCATAATCCACAATGCTGCTTTAGCTGTTTTTGACATTTTCTTTCTCCTTATCTAATTTAAACTCTAAAAGTAGAACTTTTAAAACTGCTTATAAACATTATTTTGACTAAGTAAATTTAACCTATGAAAAGCTTCCTTATAAATCAAAAACTATTTCGACTCATATCTAAGTGCCCTAAATGTAATCAATAGTAATAGTAGTATTAATATTATACAAGATAAGAATGTTAGATTAAATATACTCTTAAGTAGACTATAATCACCTACTGTATATCCAACTTCAACTACATCATTTATATTACTATTTTTCAAGAATTTATCTTGTGCACGACTTAAATTATCACTACAAATCAGTATTGGCATATTTTCTTTTGCTGATACTACTCCCAAAGAAATATATTCGTTTACATCAGATCTACTACCAAAGTCTAATCTAGCAGTATAGATTTTCTTTATATCTTTTTCATCATAAAACTTCTTTATTAAATCTACATTTGTACTTGACTTATTTATTTGCTTTATACCTTCTATATTTTTTAAGTTAGAATCAATCTCTGCAATAAATTCTTTTGAATCACCTAACGCATATATTTTTTCAAGATTTTTACCTTTTAAAAAATCAATTTGTTCTTCAAAGCCTTCATCTTTAGCCCATATTATTGGCATCCCACTTTTAGCAGCATAAGAATATACAGATATGGCATTCTCTAATCCCGTAGTTGAGCTAAGTAAAAATGCTTTATCAAATCCTACTGTTCTATACATTTCTCTAGCTATCTTTAGAGATGTATCATATCTGTCTTTTCCTCTTATTCTTTCTACTTTCATTCCCATTTTTTCTATATTACGTTCAGCATCTTTAGATACTGCCTTTAAACCACCTACTATCGTAACCTTCTCTGGACCTAGTTCTTTTAGATAATTTCTAGTCACTCTACCAAGATTTTTACTCTTAGTTACAACTATTGGAGCATTTTTTGTATATGCTAAAGGTGTTGCACTTATACTATCTACAATTGAATCTTCATTTACAAGAATTACTTCTTTAGAATTCTTAAATGCTCTTTTATTTAATTCTGTTGAAATTTCTGGTATACTTCCTTCTATCAACTCTCTTTTAGGATTTGAATCTGCAAATACTCCTATAGTACTAGAAATAGAGATTAACAAAACTAACGATAATATAGTAGAAATTTTTTTAATCATAAGTTCTCATTCCTTTTCTTTTTTGTATTTTTTGACAATAAAAAAGCTCTTTTTAAAGAGCTTTTTCATTGATTAGTAATCTAATATTTTAAAATTATCTAGCTCCGTCTCCTGTCAATACTACTTTAACAGTTTTAAAGAGTATCTTAAAGTCAAGTAATATACTCCTATTTTTTATATAGTAAATATCTTCTTTAAGTTTTTCTTCAGGAGTGATTTCGTATCCACCATTTACTTGTGCCCAACCTGTAAGCCCAGGTTTTATAGCAAGCCTGTTGATAAATCCAGGTATTTCCTCATTAAATTGAACAGTAAAGTTTGGTCTCTCTGGTCTAGGGCCTATTAAGCCCATATCCCCCTTTAATATATTAAACAGCTGTGGAATCTCATCAATTCTAGTTTTCCTAATAAACTTTCCAACCTTAGTTATTCTAGGATCATCTTTTTCAGCCCATTGTGCGCCAAATTTTTCTGCGTCTGTTCTCATAGATCTTAATTTATATATATAGAATCTTCTCCCGCATTTTCCTAGTCTTTCTTGCTTATAAGTTATTGGTCCTTTGTCCTCTATTTTAATAAGAATTCCAAATATTGCTATTAAAGGTAAACCTATCACAAGCCCTATTATAGATAAGACTAAATCCATAATTCTCTGGTACAAATCAAATAAAATTGTTCCTTTTACTATGCTATAGTCAATCTCACTTGCAATTTCTTTATCTGCCCCTGGATAGCTTTTAATTTTAGGTATTTCACACTCATCATTAGTATATCCAGACATAGTTACCTCCATATTGGAATAAAAATTTTTTAATTCTTAATTTCAACTTATTTCTATCTTATTTTTGACTTATTTCTATATTATACTCAATAATGAGCAGATTATCAATACAAGAAACATCATTGTAAACAATTTGATTCTTTACAAAAATATATCATCTCTTGTTATATTTTACATTATAACAGGAGATGATATGTTTTGCTTTAATATTTTTTATTTTACTGTATCTTCTATTCCTATTCCAATTTGAGTTCCCATTGTTTTTACTTTTTCTGCAGTATTTAACTTATCCATATCACTCTTATTGTCTATAAATGCACATTCAACAAGTATTGCTGGATAGTTATTGTTTCTTAAAACATACAGGTAATCATTACCATTTGCAAGTGTTCTTGTTTTAATTCCTCTATTTTTCATGTTAAATTTTTCTAGTATTCTTTTTAAGATATTTGATGCTGCAGTCTTAGTTGTTCCACCATTCTTATCTTTTACTTTGTAATAAATTTCCACACCATTACCAGCTCCATTAGATGCATTGTAATGTATACTTGTAAATAAATCTGGCTTTATAGTATTTGATAAAGTTGTTCTTTCTCCTAAAGCCATTGTTTTATCTGTATCTCTAGTCATAACAACATTTATACCTTTTGAACGTAAATATTCAGTAGTTGCAAGTGCTGTATTAAGAGTATATTTCTTTTCTTGTGCTCCACCGTTCAGCCCACTTGTTGCTCCTGAATCAGACCCCCCATGACCTGGGTCTATCACTACAGTTTTTCCTGTTGATGTTCCTGAATTTCCATCTGTTGGTGCATTGTGTTTTGATAAACTAGATGCTATAGAACTTATAACACTATCTTTCATTCCATCACCAATTTGATATATTGTTCCTGCTGTTTTTTCTGATAAGTTTGTATTATGGTATGCAGAAACATAAGTTTTTGGAGTTATAAGTATTGGAGCTTTTAATTTAGCTGCTAAAGGTCCTGCTGTTATTGAGTCAACTATTATGTCAGATTTTGCAACTAACATTGCACTCAACTCTTTATCTGGATAGAAAGTCTTAATTACCTTTGCATTTGTTTCATGTCTATCTGCTCCAGAAACTCTATTTTTTGAAGTGCCATTTTTTGCTATTTTAGATATTTGGTCTATAATTTTTGATGATAAACTTTGACTACCACCTATGTAATAAACTTCTTCTAAACCTTGTGAAGATAACCAATCATATGTACCTTGTGGTACAGAGTCTTTATTAGATAATATTATAGGTTGTTGGTCTTCACCTGCTTTTGGTGAAATATTAAGAGCATCATATTCACCAGCATAACCATTTGCTATGTATATTTTATTAACATCATGATACTTATCTATTTCTTTTGCTATAAGTAAAGATGTTTCATGTCTATCAACCCCACCAATACGAGTTACATTTACATTCACAGCAGATTTAATTTGAGACACTGCCTTTTGTGAAACTGAACCATCATCACCTATGATTATTACATCACTTGGATTTAGACGTTTTAATTCTGCTTTTGTGCTTTCTGGTATATCATCCTTATTTGCAAGTAATATTGGTGCATCATAAGTAGATGCAAGTGGAGTAGCTGTGATTCCATCTGCTGCTAGTTCTCCATTAACTATTACAACTTTACTGGCTCCATCTTTCCAACCTTGTTTACTTATCTCAACAGCAGTTTCAAATCTAGTAGCTCCAGCAAGTTTTTTTACTGGTGCAGAAGTTTTTCTCATATATTCATTTACTGCTTTTGTTGAATTTACATCACTTATTATAAATTCTTGTGTTACATCATAATCCTTAAGATTTAATCCCATAGACTCTAAGTCTTCTTTATTTAAAACCTTCTGTTCATCTTTACCATTTACTTTTATGCTTTGAAGTTCCCATACATTTAAATATTCTGGGTCTTTGTTATAGTTTATTACACCTTCATATGTATCTGTCTTCTCATTATAATTTAGAGTAGCTTCAAGTGGCATATCATAACACATAAAATTTAATGTTATTGAATCAGCATTTAATTTTTCTTTAAATTTTACACTTGCATTCGATTTACTTCCTAACACTACACTTTTTCTTTGTAAATTTATATTAATATCTGAATTAGATTCTGTATTTGCAGTAGTATTTTCCGCTGCTAAAGCTACGTTTGGTGCCACCATTGCTACAGACAACATTCCTGTTGCCAATAATTTTGTTGTTTTTTTCATCATATCCCCCCTAATTTTTTTGGACCTTTAAATCTCTAAATCTTTTTTAATACATCTTAAGCTTGCTTTATATTACATAAATTCAATATTATGTAAATCTTTTTTCATTATAGCACAAAAAATTACAAATTGTAAACTTTTTGTAATCTTTTATGGCATGCTTTTTAAATTTTATCGAGGAGAAATTTTGATTATATTTGATAGTTTCTGTATATTTGAACAAAACAAAGGAATTCTTGTCTAGAAAATATTACACTAAATTTTGATAAATATTTTTTTCTTATACATAATAGACATTACTATAACCCAGAATAAGACGTATAGTAAAGAAAATACAAGAGAATCCCAAGTTGTACCTGCCCAAGGTGTTATAAGTTCATATGTAGTCCACTCTACCAAGGTAGTTGGATAATCGACTTTATCTGTAAGTTTTGGAACATTCCAAAAAACATGGCTTAATATCTCGAGACACATATATGTAAAAATGGGACTACTTCCAAGTGCTATTATTGGGGTAAATATTTTACTTTTATTTTTAATGTCACATATAAAGTAAAATATTGACAGTAATATACCATAACTTCCAGCCATTAAGAGTACAAATGAACTAGACCATAACCTTTTGTTAAATGGAAAGTATTGATTAAATATAAAAGCACATATTAGTAAAATTATACTCATAAATAATATTTTAAAAAATTTTTTATATTCTCCTATACTTTCTTTTAAAAGAACACATCCCATAGTGCATCCCAACATGCCTGAAGAAATTGCTACTATACTAGTTAGGAATCCATCTGGTTCAAATTCTGGTTTATATAAATGACCTTTAAAAAAACGGAAATCCACTAATTGTGCAAGAGAACCTTCTAACTCGAATCCATATGGTTTTGCCACTACATAATAACCTATTATTATAAATGCAGATATACATAAGAATATAATTATAGTCATAGTACTTCCTACATTTAATTTCTTTAGTAGTAAGTATACTAAACTAGTTACAAAATAAACTAGTCCCATACGTTGAAGTACTCCAAGTATTCTTACAGTACTTAAGTCGTGATTTCCTAGGTAATTTAGGAAAAATCCAAATAGTATAAGTAAAATACTTCTCTTAAATATACTAAGCATTATACTTAATGTAGATTTATTGTTTTTTAGTTTACTATTTATTGATATTGGAATTGTAACCCCTAAAGATATAACAAAAAAAGGAAATGCAAAGTCTGCAAGTGTTACACCATGCCATATAGCATGTCTTAGTTGTGGATACATTCTCATCCAAGTACCAGGATTATTACAAACTATCATGAGGGCTATTGATAGCCCTCTTATTATATCTATTGATTTAACTCTGCTATTCATAAGTTTAGAATCTACACTATTATTTGAAATTTTATTGCTATTGCTATTGCTATTGCTATTGCTATTGCTATTGCTATTGCTATTGCTATTGCTATTGCTATTGCTATTGCTATTGCTATTGCTATTGCTATTGCTATTGCTATTGCTATTGCTATTGCT
>NZ_JADGMN010000017.1:0-73038 GCF_020662285.1 Clostridioides sp. ES-S-0108-01
TTTCTGCATCTAATAGTTGCTGAATAACATCTTTGAATAGTTTTTGCATAAGGCCATTTTTCCCAACCACATCTTCCATTGTCTTGCATTTTTTAACTTCTGTTTGATAATCAACATCTGGAACAATCATATCTTTCATTTTCAAAACCTCCAAAATTTTTTATATGAATATTATTCCAAATTTACCAATTTTGTATACCAAAAAGACTATAGGTAAATTTGTTTTTACACAAATCTACTTACAGCCCCAATTTTTAAACTGAGTTCTTTATAATAAAAGAATAATAATATTAAATTGAATGTTTAAACTTTAATATAAGAAGCTGTCTTTTCTAATAGATATTGTGAAAAGACAGCTTTTTTATACATTACTTTACGATTAATCGTTGTATTTTACAAGGTTTCCGTACTTAGCATTAAGAGCATTTATTTTATTTCCATAAACTTCATTTTGTTTTTGATATAATAAACTTTTTTCAACTTCAGCCTTAACTTCATCAAATGTAGACTCTGTGCTTTCTTGAAGGTCTTCTAATTTTATTATATGGTATCCAAATTGAGTTTTAACTGGCTCGCTTATTTCACCTTTAGCCATAGAGAATACAGCTTCTTCAAATTCAGGAACCATTTGTCCTCTACCGAATGTTCCTAAATCACCACCCGTGTCTTTAGATGGACAAGAAGAATGTTTAAGAGCTGCGTCTTCAAAAGATATTTCTTCTGATTTTATTTGAGCAAGTATTTCTTTAGCTTTTTCATCACTATCTACTAATATATGTTTAGCAGTTGCACTTTCTGGTTTAGAGAAAGAACTCTTATTAGCTTCAAAGAATTTTACTTTTTCATCTTCTGTTACATCAACACTAGATAAAACTTTATTTATAGCAAATTGTTTTAATACATTTTCTTCTATCTTTTTCATTTCTAATTTAAATACTTCTTCTTCATCTAATTTTTCTTCTTTAGCATCTAAGAAGAATAACTCTTGATTTACTAAATCATTTAATAAATGTTTTTTTCCTTCTTCAGTTTTAAATTGCATAGCTTGATAAGGGTCTAACGATTTTAATGCATTTTCAATATCAATATTAGTTATCTCTTTTTCTCCAACTGTTGCTAAAACTTTTTTTTCCATAATAGTTAACTCCTTCATAGTGTATTTCATTATTAATATAAAAACTACCATCTTAAATAATATCAGAAAACAATGTAGATGTCTAACATTTAAAGTCATATTAGGTCAAATAGAATTAAATTTAGTAGAACAAAGTTATTACAATCAATAAAAGTGAGCTCATAATACCCACTACACCTTCGTCGTGATTAAATTTGAGGGTTTTTACCATTGAATAATAAAGGTATATTCCAGTAAAAATAATCTTTAAATACAAGAAAAATAAACTCTTTGGGTATATTAAAAAGCTAAAAAGTGTAAATATAAAAGCAAGTAGAGTACTTATCCTGTAAAAGAAATCTATTTGTGTAATGTCTTTATATTTTATCATAAATGCTGAATATAAAATGATGAAAACAATTGCGACAATTGCGTATGTGGTAAATAACATATTTTCAAGAGTACCATTTGAAATTACTATCCACTTATACCACATGATTGGCCAAAATAATAGTGCTAATAACTTAAAATAATTATCAAACAACTTTTCTTTATACATTCATCAAACAACCTTTCTTAACAAAAGCATGTATTTGTTTTTAGAATTTTAAATAACGTAATACCATTATTATATATTAATATTGAATTTATAGAAACCAAAATTTGTTAAAATAAATATATACCTTTTACTGTTATGTAAATTGAAACTACTACCATTTTTATTATGAAATTGGATCAAATATGTAGAAATATGGCAAGTTGGTTAATATTAGATATTTATTGTTTCCAAGTGATAAAGATTGTTTTTTTAATGATAAAAATTCCAATCTTTTTTGAAAAAAATTAATATCTACATTAAGTATATCTGCCATTTCATAAACGCAAGTGACACCAGAATTAATTATGTTTATTATATCCTCTTCAGTAATTAAGAATTCACAAGCCCATTTTAATGCCTTATTTTCGCACTTGTCTATAACGATTTTTGTATAATAATCGTTATAAGAAGATACATAGTATCCAAGACTGGTGAAATGATGTCCAAGCTCTTCAGCTAAGATGGATGTGAGTTTTTTAGTATTTTGTTTTAGAGTACTGAGTAAAGATATGATTTTCATACCATGTTTATTTATATATAGTCCCTCTAAATCTCCTGCAATATAAGTAGTATAATGAATTATTATCTCTTCTTGAGAAGCTAATTCAAAAAGCTTATCCAAATTATTCATAAAAATCCCCCTAAAATAGAATGTATGTTTGTTTTAAAATTATATTAAAAGAGCAGAAGAATAGACTGCTCATCATGTGGTTTATTTTTTTTTATATTTATTTAGTAAAAATTCTATATAATCATTAAGTTGTTCTTGGGCTTCTTCAGGTAATTCTTCATGTGGATTTTTTCTATGTGCAGCTACAGTATCAATATTTTCCTTAACCAATGTTCTCCCAAGAAGGTAATCAACTGACACATTAAACACATCAGCCAGCTTATTTAAAATGTGTTCATCAGGAAATCTGTTTTCTGTTTCATAGTATCCTAAGACTCTTTGAGAAACCCCTACTTTTTCCCCAAGTTCTCTTTGGGTTAATCCAAATTCCTTTCTAAGTTCTCTTAATCTTTTGGCAAACATTATATCACCACCTTATGTATAGATTATAACAAATTGTTCTAAAAAATAAAACGAAGAAATCCCAAAAAGAATGTTTTTTTCTAAAAACTATTGATAAGGAACAAATGATTCTATATAATGTAAATATATAAGAATAAAATATTCTTAATAGTATTGGAGGTATAAAGATGATGTTTAAAAATAATTTGAAATATTATAGAAAGTGCAAAGGTATGACACAAATTCAACTTGCTAAAAGGGCTGGAATTACAAGTGACTATATATCTCAGATAGAAAGAGGTATAAAAAATCCTGGACTTCTTATGGCTAAGAAAATTTCTGTTATTTTAGAACAAAATATAGATGAAGTTTTTTTTATATAACTATAGAACAATATATTCTTGAAGAGCTGTGGGATTAGTAAACAAACTATGCACTAAAGAAATTATTGTAAATTTGAAGCTAATAATAAGCATATAAAAAGGAGAAATATTATGAAAAACAATAAAGATATATTATTTAAAGAAACAGATGAAAGATTACATAACTATAAGTATTTGGATATAAAGATAAAGAATATTAACTTGGACATAAAAAGATGTGAAAATGAATATTCTGGATGTGGAGCAATGGTATATACAGAAAAGACTAGCAACACATATAATATAAGTTCTTCTGTGGAAAATGAGGTGATAAAAAGAGAGGGAAGGCTAATAAAATTAAAAATGGAAAAAGAAGATATAGAAATAGAAAAAGAAAAGATAGAAAATGCTCTAACATGTCTAAATGATATGGAAATGGAGTTTTTTAATCTTTTTTATAATAGTAAGACAAAAAATAATATGACGTATATTTCTATGAAACTGCATTTAGATAGAACATCTTGCTACAACTTAAAGAAAAAGATGATATTTAAATTGAGTGAGATATTATAAAAAATAGGACAATTTTACAACACTTTATATACACCATTGCAACAATAGACCATAAAATATGTGAGATAATGTTATTGTGAAAGAAATCCATATTGAAGGAGGTGATAAATTGAAAAGAATAATATTACCTATAAATATAGAAGATACTTGACGGGAATAAATGAGATGTTTATTTAAAAATGACTTATATCATTTATAGTAAGATTATCAGACTAAGCAAGAATATTTAGTGATAGAGTGGTGATTGTTTGCTTAAACACAAAGAAATATTAGAAACAATTATTGGGATTCTCAAAAAAAACTTTACTGAAAGTGTTTTTATTGATGATGAAAGTACGCAAGGCTCTGAAGGGTCTTGTTTTTTTGTAAGTATACTGTCAATTGTTTGTACACCTATAATGTTAAATAAGAATAACAAAGATATTGTTATCTCTATAAAATACTTACCAAAATCACAATCAAACAGTATTAGAATGTATGAAATCTCAGACGAATTAAATAAGTTATTCAATAGAAATATAAATGTAACAGACAGAAAATTAAGTATAACAAAATTAGAACAAAGTATAAAAAAAGAGGAGTCAATTTATGCATTAAACTTTTCAATTACATTAAACTATCTTGATAGCGTATATGAAGAAGAAGCAGTATATGAAAATATGGAAGAAATTAATTTAAATTTAGGAGAGTGATAGTATGGCTATAGGATTACCAAGTATCAACATATCATTTAAGGAGCTAGCTACAACTGTTAAAGAACGTTCAGCTAGAGGGATAATTGCAATGGTGCTTAAAGATACTAAGGCACTAGGTCTTAATGAAATACATGAAAAAGAGGACATACCAACTGATTTATCTGCTGAAAATAAAGAATATATAAACTTAGCTTTGATGGGAAATGTTAATACTCCAAATAAGTTAATAGTTTATGTAATAGAAGGAGAAACAGATATTCAAACTGCATTAGATTTTTTAGAGACTAGGGAATTTAATTATCTATGTATGCCTAAAGCAGTAGAAGCTGATAAGATTGCTATAAAAAATTGGATAATTAAACTTAGAGATATAGATAAAGTGAAAGTTAAGGCTGTATTAGGAAACTTTGTAGGAAATCATGAAGGTATAATTAATTTTACTACAGAAGATGTGCTAGTTGGAGAAAAGAAATACAGTGTTGATGAGTTTACAAGTAGGGTGGCTGGACTTATAGCAGGAACACCTTTAAGTCAATCAGTAACTTATACTAAGCTTAGTGATGTAGTTGATATACCTAAGATGACAAAAGTTGATGCAGAATCAAGGGTTAATAAAGGAGAGCTTATACTTATTAAGGAAGCTGGTGCTATAAGAATTGCTAGAGGAGTAAATTCTTTAACTGAATTAACAGAAGAAAAAGGAGAAATGTTCCAGAAGATAAAAATAGTTGATACTTTAGATATTATAAATAATGATATTAAGAAAGTAATAATAGATGATTATATAGGCAGAGTTCCTAATAGTTATGATAATAAATGCATACTAATAGTAGCAATAAAAGAATACCTAGAAGAATTAGAAAAGGGAGAATTAATAGAAGCTGGCTCAATTGTAGATATAGACATAGAATCACAAAAACAGTATTTGAAATCTAAAAATATAGATATATCTAATATGAAAGAACAAGAAATAAGAGAAGCAAATACAGGTTCAAAAGTATTCTTAACAGCAAAGATAAAGATGTTAGATGCTATGGAAGATATAGATTTATCAATAGAGATATAGGAGGATTATTAATATGGCAAATATGGAAGCTAGGAATGTAATGAGTGGTACTTGGGGAGAGCTTTGGCTTGATGGAAACAAAGTAGCAGAAGTAAAGAAGTTTCAAGCAAAGATGGAATTTACAAAAGAGGATATTATAATAGCAGGTCAAATGGGTACTGATACAAAGTATATGGGATATAAAGGAAAAGGTTCAATAACTTTATATCATGTTAGTTCAAGAATGCACAAATTAATTGGAGAAAAGATAAAGAGAGGTTCTGAACCTAGATTTGTTGCTATATCTAAATTAAATGACCCAGATTCTTATGGAGCAGAAAGAATAGCAGTAAAGAATATAGCATTTGATTAAGAAATAGCTACGCACACTCGTGACTTTAGACATGAGTTAGTAGCTAAAATAGTCAGCATATAGGGAAACTTATATGTAGAGATAGGATAGAACCTATCCAATACTACTTGAATTGCTGGAAAACCCTAAAGCTAATCAAACTAAAACATAAGGATGAAATAAACCTAAGTGTGAAAGTTACGAAAGTAGAAAAAATTGGTTAGATGGTATAAGGTTAAACCCTAAGTACTTTAAAATGGGCAATCAGCAGGTAAGCTCCGAATAGGAGAAACTTCAACGACTATTCCTCTTGAGGGAAGTACACTACAAGCTATTGGTAGTGGAAGTGGGTAGACCTTAACGGATAATGCCGAAGGATAAGATATAGTCTGTGCTTGCATGAAAGTGTAAGAAGTTCATAAGAGAACTGCATAGGTAGTAGCGAACTTATGTGAACGACAACCTCAAAAATGATAAAAGTTAGGACTTACGGTTCTTAAATATGTTATTTAAAAATAAATATAAAAACCTTCTAAATAATTGTTTTAAATAATTACGTTTGTTAATATTATAATAGGTTATGAAAAATGGAAGTGAATTAGATATATAGCACAATACTATATAGTATGGTATGTAAAATATAGACATTCAGTATTAACATAATCAGAAAAAACAATTAAAGTGAGGTGATAGTAGTGGAAAAAGCTTATAAGTTTAGAATGTATCCAAATAAAAAACAGCAAGAGTTAATTAACAAAACCTTTGGATGTTGTAGATTTGTATATAATAAGTATCTTGCTAAAAGAATAGAAGTTTATAAAAACGATAAAGAAACTTTTACTTATAAACAGTGCAGTTCTGATTTGACCAATTTAAAAAAAGAATTAAAGTGGCTTAAAGAACCTGACAAATTTTCACTACAAAACGCCTTAAAAGATTTAGATAATGCATATGAAAAATTCTTTAAAGAAAAGGCAGGATTTCCTAAATTTAAATCAAAGAAAACTAATAGATTTTCATATAAAACTAACTTTACAAATGGAAACATTATGTATTGTGGTCAACATATAAAACTACCTAAACTTGGTATGGTTAAGATAAGGGATAAACAAGTACCTCAAGGTAGAATACTTAATGCTACTATATCTAAAGAACCAAGTGGTAGGTACTATGTATCATTATGCTGTACTGATGTAGATATTGAAGCATTTGAAAATACTAATAATCATATAGGTTTAGATTTAGGAATTAAAGAATTTTGTATCTCAAGTTGTGGAGAATTTATAGAAAATCCTAAGTATCTTAAGAAGTCATTAAGAAAACTTTCTAAATTACAAAGAGAATTATCGAGAAAAACAATCGGTAGTTTAAATAGAAATAAAGCAAGATTAAAAGTTTCTAGACTTCAAGAACATATAGCTAATCAAAGGAAGGATTTTCTACAAAAATTATCTACTAAACTAATAAAAGAGAATGATATTATTTGCATAGAAGATTTACAAGTAAAGAACATGATTAAAAATCGTAAACTATCTCTCTCTATTTCTGATGTATCGTGGTCAGAATTTGTTCGTCAATTAGAATACAAGGCTAATTGGTATGGTAGACAAATTGTAAAGGTAGGTAAGTTCTTTGCAAGTTCGCAAATATGCAATAAATGTGGGTACAAAAACGAGGAAGTTAAGAACTTAAATATAAGAGAATGGATTTGTCCTTGTTGTAATGAAACTCACGATAGAGATATAAATGCAAGTATAAATATATTAAAAGAAGGATTAAGACTAATAACAGTTCAAAATAGATAACTTATGTAAGAACCGTAGGAACTACGGGGATAGCCTGTGGAGAATACATATTTTAGTATGCAAAATTCTATGAAGCAGGAACCTTGTGACTTTAGTCATGGGAGGTTCAGGATTTAACTTTAGCTGATTGGGAAGTTGGAGTAAAAGGAGAGATAGAGGCTCCCTTCACATTTACCGAATATGATTTTCTTGATATAATTTAGTTTTATATTTGGTTTTATATTGATATTTAGTAAATATATACTTAATAAATTCAGATAGTTAATAAGTAAAAAAGTTAGTTGATTGAAATTGATTGATAAAGGAGCAAATAATAATGAGTGAAAATGGATTATCAAAAAATATAAACATAGTAGATTTACTTTTAAATGCAGATACAGAAAACTTAGAAAGACCGAGTACTATAGTTGAACTTAAGAGATTATCAAGTATATTTGGGCAGGAATTTAAAGTAATGTGTAGAGCTTTAACAATAAGTAAAGATGAGGAGATACAAAATACTTGTCTTAAAATTGATGAAAATATGAAAACAGATATAGACTTACCAGAGATGCAGATGCTTACAATTATAGAAGGTGTTTGTGATTTAGATGGAAAGCTTTTATTTAAAAATAAGGAGTTAATGGATAAATTTAAGGCTCCGACTCCAAAAGAATTAGCAAGAAAATTATTACTACCAGGCGAAATTACTAACTTATATAGAATCCTTCAAGATGTTATGGGTTATGGTAAAAATGCAGTGATAGAAGAGATAAAAAACTAATAGGGACGGATACTAAGACTACAATAATGTATTATTATTGGAAGAAAAAAGGTATTAGGCCGTCCCTTTTTTATGCAATGGATAAAGGCGAATTAAAGCTTATTGAAGCTTTTTTCGCCTTGGAAATTGAGGAAGAAGTTGAAAAAGTGAAACATGGGTATGGAGTGTGTCCTTTGACAGGAGGTGGTATATAGTGGGAAATGTAAGAGAAGAAGGTATAAATATGTATCTTACAGATAATTACACACCGAAAATGAATCAAATTATATCAGTAACTGATAATTTTAGGAGAGCAACTGTGGCTGTTTCACTTTCAACTAATGTAATGGCTAATAGTATAAAAAATTCTATTGGAAGTGCAAGTAGTAGAGTAAACAGCTTAAATTCATCACTAAGAAAAGTTCAGACTACTGCTAGTAGTGTAAGTTCTACTATGACAAAATTAAGTTCTAGTATGAATGCTGTTTCAGGAGCTATTGGAAGTTTAAATGGAAGTATTATGAGACTAGCAGTAACTATAGCTATGATTATTGATTATTTTAGTAAGTTGATTCAAAAGAAAAATGAGTTGAATTCAAATCTTATAATTATGTTAATATTTAAAGCTAAAAGTGATGAAATAGAAAAAACTAAAAATAAAGTACTTGGAAGTTTAAAAAAGATTAGTGGCAAGGCATGGCAGATTGTAATAAAAGCAAAAGATATGGCTAAGAGAGTGGTAAGTAGTACCTTGGAAAAATTAAAACAAATAACTAAAAATCATTGGCAAGGGATTATTAATCTTAAAGATATGGCAAGTAGTGCTATAGGCAGAATTTTACCTAAGTTAATGCTATTTAAAAGTTCTTTTTGGAGTAGTGTAATAGCTATAAAAGATATGGCAAGTGGCATTATAAGCAAAGTATTTCCTAAGTTGAGATTGTTTGCAGGTAAGGTATGGAAAGGTGCAATAGCTGTAAAGGATATGGCAAGTGGAATACTTAGTTCAATAAAGGGGAAGATATCTGATTTGACAAATGGTGCTACTATAGGTGTCGCTGTAAAAAAAGGTGTTGATTTACTTGGTCAGGAACAAAATCAGAAAGTTGTTTTAGAAAGTGTAATGAAAAGAAATACTGGAAAAGTTAATCAAAGAGATGTTGATAATTATTATGAAGATTTGTTAGATATAGCAGATAAGACACCTTTTGATCCTGAAGATGTTGTTGCAATGGGAACTAAAGCTAAAATGATTAGTAATATTACTGGTGGTAAAAAAGAAAAAGATATAACTCAGGCTATGGTGGATGTTAGAGCTTTAAATATGAATACAAGTAGTGAGCAAGATGTATCAGCAGCTTTCTTAAGTGCAGCAAAAGGAAATATGGAATCTCTTAATACTCTGGTAGGAGAAAATTATAAAACTTTTGATGAAGCATTGGAAGGTATAAGTGTAAAGCAGAGGGGATTAGCTGAAAGAATGAGTGATACAATACCAGGTATAATAGCAAGTGCTCAAACAAGCATTAACAATGGTTTGAAGAGTATTGTTAAACCTTTCGATGATATTTTAGGTCAAGGACTAAAGAAAATAAAAACTTTTATAGAAAGTGGATTAGGGAATTTAGCTGGTTTATCTGAAAAAATGGCTGGTAAAATAGGCAATGTAATGAATGGTAAGATAATTATTGGCAACAAATATGACCAGATGCAATCTAGAAGTGTAAAAAATGGAAAAGAGTTTTCTGATTCTACTCAATATCGAATTTCTAATGAGGTTGAAAAGCGTAAAATGATGGTTGAAAATAAGCAAGAACGTTTTGAAAATCATGCAGCAACAATGATAGGGAATGCACCAAAAGCAATTGTTAATGCAGGAAGTACACTATTACAAAATATTGATTTTACAGCATTAATAGATTCCTTACTTCCAGTAGTAAACTTAGTAAATAATTTACTAGATAGTATAAACAATAAATCACCAATTGCACAAGGATTAATAAGTATATTTGGGACAATAGTAACTACAGCATTCCAATTAATTGGGCCTGTAGTTGAAGCTGTTAGCCCTATTATCACAAGAATTTTCACTTTTTTAGGTGAGTATGCCCCTCAAATAAATAATTTTATAGAGACACTAGGTGTTATCTGGGAGACAGTTTGGGCAACAATAGGACCACTTTTAGAGGATGCTTGGATTATTGTAGAACCAGTTTTAGGAGGCCTTTTTAATCTATTTAACGATATATGTAATATTATAAAAGATGTTTGTAAATGGTGGCAAAATTTAGTTGAAAAAATTAATAAAAATCCAATTATTGAGACAGTTAGATCTATAATTGATGATTGGAACGCAGGTACAAGTAAGTCTGGAAGTAATGCATTTGGATTAAACTATGTTCCTTATAATGATTACCCAACAAGGCTTCATGAAGGTGAAATGGTTTTAACTAAACAAGAAGCAAATCAATATAGAAGTGGAAAAAATGGTGGAAATATAAGTATAGCCAAGTTAGCTGATACAATAGTAATTAGAGAAGAAGATGATATAGAAAAAGTTACATCAAAATTGGTTTCAAGCATAAAAATAGCACAATTAGGAGGTGTATTATAATGGAAATGTGGCTTAGACAAGCAGAAGATAGATTTAGATTTCCAGTATTTCCATCATCCTTTAGTATTAATGGAAAAGCTGTTGTAAACTCCTCTAGTGTACTCAAAATAGGTGAAATAGCAACTTTTGGAGGTGTAGCTCTTAAAAGTATTTCAATATCAAGTTTTTTTCCAAATAAAGACTATACTTTCTGTGACTATACAGGCTTTCCATCACCATATGATTGTGTAAATAAGATTGAAAAATGGATGAAGGAAGGTTTTATACTAAGATTTACAATTACAGAAACAAATATAAATATGGAGGTTATAATTGAGGGTTTTAGCTATGAAGAAAGAGATGGGACTCGAGATGTGTATTTTACATTAGACTTAAAAGAGTATAAAAGAATAAAAATACCAAAAGTAACTCCAAAACAATAACTATTATAGATAATAAGTTGTAAATAACTGCTGATAGACTTAAATGAAAAGGCAGGTGATTTTTTATTATTAAGATTTGGGTACACATAAAAAATGGAAGTATATATGATATAACTGACATAGTAGATAAAGTCTCATGGTCAGGCGACTATAAATCTCCATCAAGAACACTAGAGTTTTCAATAATACAATCAGCATTTGATGTAAATTTTCAACAGATAGATATACCAATAGCTAGTACAGTTTGTTTCTACGTAGATGAGAAAGAACTCTTTAGAGGAATGATAATTAATAGGTCTAAAGATTCAAGCAGTAATGAAATTAGTTTTGTATCTAAAGATATGGGATTTTTACTTACACAAAGTGAAGTGTCATATAACTTTAAAGATAAGTTGGTTGAAGACATAGCAAAGCAAGTATTTGCTGAAAATAGGCTTTCAGTTGGAACAGTAGCAAAGACCAATGTCAAGTATACAAAGATGTTTATAGGAGTAAATGGTTATGACACGATAATGAGTGCATATACAGAGGCAAGTAAAAAGACAAAGAAAAAGTATATGATAGAGGCCAATTTAGATAAGTTTAATGTTATTGAAAAAGGAACTGTTACATTAAGTGTTATGTTTGAAGAGGGATTTAATATTATAAATACTACCTTTTCAGAGAGCATGGAAAATGTAAAAAATAAGGTAATAGTAGTAGACCAGTATGGAAGTAAGATTAGCGAAAAAATAGATAGTAAAATTTTTAAAGAAGTAAATGTAATAATGCAAAAAGTAATTCAGCAACAAGAAAATCAAGATATAGATGTAGATAGCGAGTTTAGTGGAATAGAAAAAAGCTGTTCTCTTAAAGGTTATGGAGATGTAAGTTGTATAACCGGTAGAGGGGTAAAAGTTAAAGATTCTTATACAAAGCTTGTAGGATTATTTTATATAGATACAGATAAGCATATCTGGCAAAATGGAGAGTATCAAATTGAACTTGAACTTAACTTTCAAAATCTTATGGATGAAAAGTCAGCAGGACAAGATGAACCAAAGGAAGAAAGTAATTTAGGAGAAGAAGGTTATACAGGAGGGAGAGAATTTACAGCAGAATTCACAGCTTACTGTCCTAGAAAAGAGGAAGGTGGAGATACAGATTGTAGAAATAAAAAACTTGACCCGTCTAAAAAAACTTGTGCTGCTCCCATGGTTGGTAAATATGAGCAAACTCATTATACAAAAGAGTTTTTAAACAAACATCCTCTGTTGAACTATGGAGATGAAATACAAATAATTACAGGAGTTTCTGGGCGAGATGGAGTCTATAAAGTAAATGATGTAGGACCTGCAATAACTATAGAAAAGGATGGAACATACCATATAGATATTTTATTTGGAAATGTTGAAGAAGCTAGTAAATTTGGAAGAAGAAAAGGAAAAATTATTGTTGGTGGTTATGCTGGTAGTGTATCTGATAAAGCTAAAACAGTGATATCAGAGGCAAAAAAACATCTAGGTAAACCTTATAAATGGGGTGGAAATGGACCAAGTAGTTTTGATTGCTCTGGATTGATGGTCTATTGCTTCAAGAAAGTTAATGTTAATCTACCAAGAACATCAAGACAGCAGGCAACTAAAGGTAAGAAAGTAGAAAAAAATAATTTGCAGGAAGGAGATTTAGTTTTCTTTTCTAGCAAAGGGTCGAAGGGAACAATAGACCATGTTGGTATGTTCATTGGAAATGGAGAATTTATTCATGCACCACACACTGGTGATGTAGTGAAAATAAGTAAATTAAGTGGAAATTATTACACTAAAAACTATGTAACAGCTAGAAGAGTTTTATAAAAAGGATGGTGATACAATGGCTAATCCAATAAATGAATTTATAGGAATAATAAGAGAAGAAGGAAAGTATCATAATCAACCTTCTTTTTTTATTGGAAGAATTAAAAGTAAATTACCAGATTTAAAAATAGAGACAAATAACATCATATTAGAAAAAGAAGATATTTTAATAGACAGCTGGTTATTCGATAGACAGATAGAATCATTTGATACAGAAACAAGTCAAGAGCATAAGCATGAAATAAAAAATCCATTTATAGATAATTTTGAACCTGAAGATATGGTAATAATGTTTAAAATAGGCGAAAAATTTGCTGTTGTAAGTAAGTTGGTGAGCTTATAATGAGTACAATATTTCCTTTTATAGGTGTGCCAGAAGATTATATCTTGCCTAAAACAGAAGAATTGCAAATATTTCGTGAAGTCGCATGGAATTTTGAAAAAGATGAACCTATTTTAGAAAAAGGTGATTTTAAGATTGTTGAATGTAATGAAGCAATAAAAATTTGGGTGTATAAATGTATTAAAACTAACAAATATGAGCATGAAATTTATTCATGGGATTATGGAACTGAATTATCTGAATTAATAGGACAAAAGTACAGTAAAGAACTTGCAGAAAGTGAAGCTAGTAGATATATAAAAGAATCTCTATTAGTTAACCCGTATATTTTAGATGTTAATGTTGAGAATACAAAGTTTACAGATAATTTATTAAGTGTAGATATACAAATTTCAACAATTTATGGGGAGGTGGAAGTTAATGTATAGCACACAAACATATGATGTAATTAAAAATAGAACTCTATCCAATATAGATTTAGACGTCTATAAGGGTGAGGGTTCTTTTTTAAATGATATGGTATCTCCAATCAATACCGAATTAGCTAAGTTTTATATAGAACTTTCATATCTCCATAAAAAAGTTTTTATCGAGGATAATTTTGACGATTTCTTGGATAAGCGGGTAAACGAGTTTGGAGTATATAGAAAGTTAGGAACAGAAGCAACTGGAGAGGTTATATTTGAAGGAAAAGTCGGAACAGTTATTCAAAACGGGACTATTATTTCTTACAACGATTTACTATTCGTAGTAATTAAAGATATAGAAATAGGTTCTGAAATTGAACAAAATACAAGTCAAGTACAAGCTCTAGAGGTTGGAATTAGATATAATATACCTGCAAATACTGAATTTAAGCTACAAAACGAAATAAGCGGTATAACTAAAATTTATAACAATTTAGCGTTTCAAGGTGGCACTGAAATAGAAACAGATGAGGAATTAAAAGAGAGATTCTATAAAATACAGAAAAATCAAGCTACAAGTGGAAATAAGGCTCACTATGAAGAATGGGCTTTAGAGGTCGAAGGAGTATATAATGCTAAAATTTATCCAAGATGGGATGGTCCAGGAACAATTAAAGTTTTGATATTTGGAGAAAATAATCAAGCTGTTGATACAGAGGTAATTGAAAGATGCAAAGAACATATCGAAGAAGAAATGCCAATAGGTCCTGCTTTAACAGTTTTGACCCCAACTATTTTAGATATAAACATAAGTGCATCCATAAAATTAGAAGCAGGATACACACTAGACTTTGTAAAAGAAAGTTTCTTAGAAAGTATTAATAATTATTTAATAAATGTAAATAAAGAAATAATTTATACTAAAGTAAGTGCAATACTTGCAAGTGTGGAAGGTCTACATGACTTTAGTAATTTACTATTAAATTCTAAATCTGAAAATATAAGTTTTGAAGAGGACAAAGTGCCAAGCGTAACAACACTAGAATTTAGCGAGGTGGTTTAATTGAAATTAATTGATAAACTGCCAAGTTTTTATAACAATTCTATTACTAGTAAAATACAAGATGCTTATGACATAGAATTAGAAACACTTAGAGAAATATATGACGATACCTTTGACCAGTTTTTTCTTGACACAGCCACATGGGGACTTGATTACTGGGAAAATATTTTATCTATTAAAAATAGATTCGATTTAAGTATAGAAGACAGAAGAAGTAATATAAAAGCTAAAATGCGTGGAAAGGGTACAACTACTATAGAAGTTATAAAAGCTATAGGAGAAGCTTATACAAAGACTAATGTTAATGTAGAAGTATTTAGTAATCTATTTAGTTTTACACTAAGTTTTATAACAAATAATTGCAGTTATAACACTATCTTAGAATTAGATAAAAAAATAGAAGAAATAAAACCTGCACATTTAGAGCATAAATTTGAGATGATTTTATTTAATCAAAATCCTATGTTTGCAGGTTTTATAATGAATACAGGTGAAACAGTTACAATATATCCATATACTCCAACAAACTTTGAAAGTTTTGGAGAATTAACCATAGCTACAGGTAATGATAGGAGTATGGAAAAAGTAACTTTATACCCAAAACAGGAGGCGATATAATTGGCAGAACAAAAATATTATACCCTTTTAACAAAGGTTGGCAAGGCATCTATTGCAAATGCTACTGCACTTGGCAATAAAGTAGATTTAGTTAAATTACAACTTGGTGATGGAGCAGGAGCAGAATACAATCCAACGGAAGAACAGTCCGAGCTTAAAAGAGTAGTTTGGGAGGGTTCTGTAAATAATGTAAAGATAGACGAAGAAAATCCAAACTGGGTAGTAATAGAAACTGTAATACCAGGTAGCGTGGGCGGGTTTATGATAAGAGAGGTCGGGATATTTGACTCATTAAATCAACTAATAGCAGTATCTAAATATCCAGAAACATACAAACCAACTGCTGATAGTGGAAGCGTAAAAGATTTAGTTATAAAGATTATTTTAGTAGTTTCTAACACTTCGAGTGTAAATTTAAAAGTAGACCCTACTGTTATATTAGCAACTTTAAAAGATATACAAGACCTAGATGCTAAAATTGATACAACTAAAACAGAGTTAACAACCAACATAGAAACTGCTAAGACAGATTTAGATGCTAAAATAGGAGATACAACACTACTTGAAACAACAGATAAAACAACTCTTGTTGGTGCAATAAATGAGGTAAAAACTAGTGTAGATAGTATAGAAACAACAGCAGAGAAAACAAGTTATAATAATGCAACAAGTAAACTTACTGCTACTACTGTGCAAGGAGCAATAGATGAAGTTGTTAGAAAAATAGAAAATTTCAATGAGGTTAATATATCTATACAAAATGATATGTTGCCTATTTAAGATAGGGGAGTGATATAATGCAAACGGAATGGAATTTTAATTATACAGGGAAAGGTGAAACTGTTACTTTACCAGTTGGTAAGTATAAACTTGAATGTTGGGGTGCTGCTGGTGGTTGTGCTAGTGGTGTTCCTAAAGATTCTGGGAGTCGTGGTGGTTACACTAGTGGTGAATTAACACTAAAAAAAGAAACAACGTTATATGTTTATGTTGGGCAAGATGGAGGTGACCCTAGTAATACTGATATTATAGGTGGTTTTAACGGAGGAGGCGGAGGTAATGTTGCCAAAGGTGGAGGTGCTACAGATATAAGACTCGACGGATATACTACAACTCAATGGGATGCTCCTTGGTCAATTCCTTCTCGTATAATTGTTGCAGGTGGTGGAGGTGGTATTGTCCAGGGGTATGTTAATGGTAATGCACATGGTGGTGGTGAAAAAGGTGGTAATGGTTTTGCTGATACTGCTTATGCGTATGCTCCTGGAGGTACACAATTTAATGGTGGTAGAGGTTATTCTGGAAGTCAAGATGGTGAATTTGGTTATTCTACTAGTGTTCTTCCACAAAATGATGTAGGTGGTGGTGGTGGTTGGTATGGTGGTGCTAGTTGTGCAAGGAGTACTGCTAATAGATTAGAATGTAATGGTGGTGGAGGAAGTGGTTATGTTTTGACTAAAGATAGTTATAAGCCTATAGGCATTAATTTTAGCGATAGACTTCCTACATCTGAATATTATATGACAAATCCTATTTTAGTAACTGGTGGAAATACTACTTCTAAAAATGGTTATGCTAAAATAACATTACTACAAGCATTACCTTTTTTAACAGTATTATCTTATAACTCAACTACAGCAACATTCAAAGCTGACCACACAGACCCAGCGATGTTAACTAAGATAGAATATTTTATAGATGATGTATTAAAAGAAACAATAACAACAGATTTGACAGAAGAAAAAACAATTAACTACACATTAGAAGATAATGCACTACACACTTTAAAAATAGTTGTTACAGACAGTAATAATGCTACAGTAGAAAAAGTTTTAACTATCAGCAAAGGCATTGCACCTTTGCCAAGTAGTTCTAGTTTAGAAGATGTTACAAACAAATGGATGGAAATTAAAGATGCATTTAAATCTGGTAAAACAAGTATTATAAATACTTTAGCACTTAAAAATGTTTCAGTTTCATTAGATAACACACTAGTAGAATTTTCAGAGAAGATAAAAACATTTTTTGATAGTAGCGACGCTAGTTTAAGTCAATTACAAGGTCAATTAACAAGTGCTAATAATACTATATCACAATTAAATGCTAGATATAAAATTGCCAGTGGGCGGACTGACCCCGTTTATACAGGTGGTGTTGAAAAAGTTCTTGTATATAATGCAACATATGAAAAACAATTTTATAATTGGATTACTATTAATAATTTAGGTTTTAAGCCTAATATTTTTTATGCTGAGTGTGATTATGTTAATAGCTATACTAAAAGTAAAAACAAACTCTTTGTTTTTGCATGTTGTGATGTACCTACTTTCTCTAATAAAGATTTTGTATTTACTTGTGATATAAATTTGAGAAGCGTTGATAATGATTATACTACTACTTCTCATGGTCTTTACTATAACAATAAGCTTGATGTTAAATTTACTGATAATCTTATTCATATGCCTGCTTTTACTGCTGTTAATGCTGATGCGAGCTATTTTTGGCGCGCTATTAAATTTATTATTTAGGAGGTGATAAAGTGAATAGAGCAAATAGAATAATATACAACCAAACAGGTGAAATACTTTTACAGACAGGAGAAGCGACAGGAGACGTATTAGAGCATGATATAATAACTGAATTGTTTTATATTGATGTTCCGTATGGAAGTATAGATTATAATAAAAATAGAATTATAGGTATAAATATGAAAACTAAACAACCAATTTTAGAAGAAGTACCAATCTATTTAAGCGAAGAAGAAAAGAGAATACAAGAGTTAGAAAATCAAATTTTGCTAAATGAAAACGAGAAAGTAGGAGGATTATTATAATGAATATAAATAATGTTGTTGTAAGAATATTAGCAGAAAGGATTTTAAATAAAGGATTAAATCCTTTGAAAAATCGAGAATTTCAATTAGATGATGTAACTAACACAGATTACAGAAAAGCTGTAGAGGATTACATTATAGAGCATAGTGGAGTAGTAGAAGGAACAGAACCAACAAAATAGGTTCTTTTTTAATATAAAAATTTAGGAGGCTTACATGAATGAAGAACTTTTAGAAGCTAACTTAAAAAGACACGAAACAAGAATAAATAAACATGGAGAAGAAATAGACGAATTAAAAATAGCGAATATAGAGTCTAAAGCAGAATTAAAAGCCTTGTGCGAGAATTTAAACTCCCTAACAAATATGCTCAAGTGGCTAATTGGAACAATGATTACAACACTTTTAGGATTCTTTATATTTACAATACAGAAAGGAATATTTTAATTATGAGGAAAATAAATGAATAATTTAATAAGTTTTATACCAGAGCAGTTGCTAATTTTAGTAGCTGCTCTCTCTATTATAGGTAAAGGTTGCAAAAAATATAAACAACTAAACAATAAATATATTCCAGTAGTGTTATTAGTACTTGGAATAGGTTTTTCAGTGTGGATGTTAGGATTAAATCCAACTTCAGTCTTACAAGGTGTAATTTGTTGGGGTATATCAATAGGTATAAATCAAACTTACAAACAGTTAAAGGAGGAAAATAAACAATGAAGATATGTATTACAGTAGGACACAGTATTTTAAAAAGTGGTGCATGTACTTCTGCTGATGGAGTGGTTAACGAGTATCAATACAATAAATCTCTTGCACCAGTATTAGCAGATATATTCAGAAAAGAAGGTCATAAGGCAGATGTAATAATATGCCCTGAAAGACAGTTTAAAACTAAATTAGAGGAAAAAACTTATAAAATACCTAGAGTTAATAGTGGAGGATATGACTTACTTATAGAATTACATTTAAATTCAAGTGGAGTAGATGCTTTTGGAACTGAAGTATTTTACTATAGTGAAAAGGGAAAAGAATATTCCCAAAGGATAGTAGATAAATTATCTAAACCTTTTATAAGAAAAAAAGGAGATAAAGAAGTAGGCAATAGAGGTGCTAAATTAGATAAAAGTTTATATATCTTAAATAGTTCCAAACCTACAGCAATACTGATTGAAAGTTTTTTCTGTGACAATAAAGAAGATTATGAGAGAGCTAGAAAGCTTGGGTATGAAGGAATGGCTAAGCTAATTGTAGGAGGAGTTTTAAATAAGGATATCGATAATACAGAGGTGAAAAAGATGGTTAAACATACAATAGTGTACAGTGGTGATGATAAAGTATCAGCAGACATTTTAGGACTATATTATAAGAGAGCAAAAGAAAGTTATTTAGTTGTAGATGTGAAAGACTATAAGCCACATCAAACTCAAAATTTATATGTAATTGGTGGAGTAACTTGCAATAAGATGAAAGAAATAAGTAAGACTACAGGAGAAAAATTTACAGAAATTTATTCTGATGACGTGTGGTCAACAATGGATATAGCTAGAGAGTTTGTAAGAGCTAAGCTATAGACTTAATATTTTGTTATAAATAATTATGAAAATATGGAAAAATATGTTTAATATGATTTTAATTAAGGTATAAAATATAGTAACTAAATGATAAGGGGTGGATAAGATGTTAATACATGATAAGAGTTTTTATCCAAATAATGTTTATCCAGCAATAGACTTTCTAAAGATAAAAAGACAACTAAAATCAATATACAAGAATGATTTATCAGATTGTGGAAATATATGTATAATAGAAAGAAAAGAATATTCTATAAGTATAAATAACATAGGTGAGATAAATATATATTATAATTTAGAATATGAAAATAAGATACAAAGTATAGTTGATGAGATTGAACAGTTATTTAAGTCTCAAGTTAAAAATTTTAGTGTATCAAAATTTAAGCATTGATGATTAGAAGGTAGAAACTGGAATTAGTTGCTACCTTCTTTTTTAATAAATTTAAAGTTTATAGAATAATATACATCTTTCTAACTAAATAATACAACACTGTTGTTATAATAACTGCTAATATCATTGCTATTATTGCAATATCTAATTTTCTTGTGAATAAACCTATTGCTATGTACTCAAGTCCTATTACATAGCGATAAAGTACTTCCAGTTTAACAGTCTTTTTTCTATCTATATTTCCATACTTTAATTCTAATTTATCTAAATATTCATTACTACAAAAACCAAATTTGTGTTTAATTAAGGATATTATTGTAGTTAATATTATAATTCCTGTTCCAGTAAGTATAAGATAGATATTCCAAACGTTCATATATTATATCTCCTTTACATAATAATTTTTGTGTGTTTTATTTATATTCTTTTGTAAATAGAAATGGGACATAAAAAATTATAACAACTATAGACACTATTAATATATCATAATAAGTAATAATTGATTCTTTTGAATTTGAGATAAGAAAAGCACTATTACTTAAAATATGAACTATAGCACAAAACCATATATTTTTAGTTTTTATATAAAGATATCCTAAAAATATTGAAATTCCAATTATATGTACTGAACGTAATATCAATCCTAATATTGGCGTTTCAGGTGTATATAATGTAAATATTAGTGGTAAGTGCCACAAACTCCAATACATGCTTAACATTACAACTCCTAATTTTTTGCCAAATTTATTAAAATATTACTTTCTTTTTTATAATTGCTAACTCATATTGTATTAAATTAAATTTCTTAATCAAAGTATAGCAGTATAACAAGTATAAAAAGTATCTAAAATATTACAACTATTAACAAATCGCATAAAACTAGGGCAAAGGTTGTAACAATAAAATGAACGAAAATTGTCATACTAAAACATAAGACACGCAATAATTGTATTAGATAGGCTCTTGAATATATACCAAAGTACTCTTTTAAGGATAAGATATTATGCTGACACTTGACTGACAAAAGTTAAGAAAATAAATAGTATAAACATTAAAAAACGTTGACAAATAGCCATGTATATAAAATAAAATGAACACTAAAGATATGTTACGAAAAGAAGATGTTTAACATGAAAGTAGCAATAGCATCAGGTTATATATTGCTAGGAAAAGATACAGTAGTATTGTATATAATGTCCTATTTCATTGAGAAGTATTTTATAGTTTAAGTCATTAATTAAAAAAAAAGCAATAAAAAATAACATATAAAAATTCAAAAAGGAGTTGAGCTTAAAACTTGATTAGAAAAAATCAATTTTAAGACAACTCCTTTTTTTATTAAATTACTGTCTATTAACCAAAATAGCTATTTTAGCATCTGGATTATAACTTATCTGAACCATTTGATTTTTCTTAATATGTTCAAGGTCTTCGCCACCATAAGCAATTTGTAACTTAACTGGTAACTTACCTTGTTTTATAATAGCAATATACTCTTTTTTACCTTTTTTCTCTAAACTAATCAAATTGCCAACATAAGGTTTAAAGTTCTGATACTTTTTACTAGAATTTCTTATGTAGAAGAAAGCACCAACAGCAATAACTAAATTTATGCCAAGTGTAACCCAAGAATTGATTTTAAGCATAGCTCCAGCGATTATTATCACGAACATTAAAACGATAGGTAATATAGCTTTCTTAAGAAGCAATTTACCCATTATTTCATTAGCCTTTTTCTCAGGGCCACTCATAGTTTTTGACCTAGCAAATGATTGCGCGAATTTGTCTCTTAAGCCCATTTTATCCTCCTAATTTTAATAAATATTTAGTTATAATAACGAGATATTACTTGAAACTAAAAATTTACTACATTTATATTATGTTTGACTTTTGTATAAATAATTACATTCAAGTAAAGCAAAATATACTAATTATTTTATCATAAAACTATAAAAAAGAAAATAAATGAAATAAAAATATTAGAACTAAGAAATGGTGTAAAATCGTATCAAAAGCAACATAAAAATTATTTATCTATTTTCTTATCTTTATTTTTATTATACTCAGTTTTTCCTAAATCTTTCTCTTTTTCGTATTCATGAAGTTTTAATTCAATCATACCTTCTATTTTGGCCTTATCATAATCATTTAGCTTTCTAAAATTATTTAAAAGGTTTATTTCATTAGAATTTATGCTATTAAGTGGATAGTTTGAGGAGGAATCGCAAATTAAATCTGATTTATGTGATAGATTATCTCCATTTAATAGCCAATCCACTGAAACATTAAATATCTCAGCTATAGATTTTAATATTTCATAATTTGGTTTTCTAATATTTCTCTCAAATTTACTTAAGTTATCACAGTCTAACATTTCTTCTAGCTCATATTGTTTGAGGTTTTTTGTTTTTCTCAAATAAACAATTCTTTCTCCTAAAGTATCCATAAACACTCTCCATTCAATTAATGTCACAAAGACTTTTTGAGATGTAAATAATTGAAAAATAAAGGTCAAAATGACATAAAAAATATTGACTTAAGGTCAAAATGACTTTATAATTAACTTAATGATACGAATTTACATCCTAATTTTAGCACAAAGTAATCAAAAAATCTTATTTAGTATCAAATAAATTTATATACTTAATATTTGTACATATTAAAAATATATACTAAATAAAAGGAGGTTATCTTTAGTTAATGAAAACATAGATAAATATAGTTATTTACAATAAGATATAGCCAAGAAGTGATTATATGAAAAATAATAACTATAAACCAAAAGAGTTTGCAGAGTTAATTAATATTTCAGTCAGAACTATGCAACATTGGGATATTGAAGGGAAATTAAAGGCTTTTAGAACTCCAACAGATAGAAGATACTACACTTATGAACAATATTTAGAATATAAAGGGATATATAAAGAACAAGTAAATAGAAAAACTGTTATTTATACAAGAGTTTCAACTTCTAATCAAAAAGATAATTTGAAAAATCAAGTAGAGTTTCTTAGACAATATGCAAATGCTAAAGGAATAATAGTAGATGAAGTTACCTAGGATTATGGAAGTGGACTAAATTATAGTAGCAGGTGTGTAGACTAAAATATAAAAATAAATATAAATCACTTAGAAAGGAAAGTTGATTAAAAAGTAGCTATGCACACTCGTGACTTTGGTCATGAGTTAGTAGCTAAAATAGTCAGCATATAGGGAAACTTATATGTAGAGATAGGATAGAACCTATCCAATACTACTTGAATTGCTAAAAACCCCTAAAGCTAACCAAACTAAAACATAAGGATGAAATAAACCTAAGTGTGAAAGTTACGAAAGTAGAAAAAATTGGTTAGATGGTATAAGGTTAAATCCTAAGTACTTTAAAATGGGCAATCAGCAGGTAAGCTCCGAATAGGAGAAACTTCAACGACTATTCCTCTTGAGGGAAGTACACTACAAGCTATTGGTAGTGGAAGTGGGTAGACCTTAACGGATAATGCCGAAGGATAAGATATAGTCTGTGCTTGCATGAAAGTGTAAGAAGTTCATAAGAGAACTGCATAGGTAGTAGCGAACTTATGTGAACGACAACCTCAAAAATGATAAAAGTTAAGACTTACGGTTCTTACATATGTTATTTAAAAATAAATATAAAAACCTTCGAAATAATTGTTTTAAATAATTACGTTTGTTAATATTAGGATGGGTGATGAAAATGGAAGTGAATCAGATATGTATATTTAGTACAATACTATATAGTATAGTATGTAAAATATAGACATTCAGTATTAACATAATCTATTAACCAGTATTAACATAATCTATTAACATAATCAGAAAAAACAATTAAAGTGAGGTGATAGTAGTGGAAAAAGCTTATAAGTTTAGAATGTATCCAAATAAAAAACAGCAAGAGTTAATTAACAAAACTTTTGGATGTTGTAGATTTGTATATAATAAGTATCTTGCTAAAAGAATAGAAGTTTATAAAAATGATAAAGAAACTTTTACTTATAAACAGTGCAGTTCTGATTTGACCAATTTAAAAAAAGAATTAAAGTGGCTTAAAGAACCTGACAAATTTTCACTACAAAACGCCTTAAAAGATTTAGAAAAGGCATATAAAAAATTATTTAAAGAAAAGGCAGGATTTCCTAAATTTAAATCAAAGAAAACTAATAGATTTTCATATAAAACTAACTTTACAAATGGAAATATTATGTACTTTAGTCAATATATAAAATTACCTAAACTTGGTATGGTTAAAGTAAGGGATAAACAAGTCCCTAAAGGGAGAATACTTAATAAGGGAGGATACTTAATGTACTATATCTAGAGAACCAAGTGGTAAATATTATGTATCATTATGCTGTACTGATGTAGATATTGAAGCATTATACAAGGCTAATTGGCATGGTAGACAAATTGTAAAGGTAGGTAAATTCTTTGCAAGTTCACAAATATGCAATAAATGTGGGTACAAAAACGAGGAAGTTAAGAATTTAAATATAAGAGAATGGATTTGTCCTTGTTGTAATGAAACTCACGATAGAGATATAAATGCAAGTATAAATATACTAAAAGAAGGATTAAGACTAATAAAAGTTCAAAATAAATAACTTATGTAAGAACCGTAGGAACTACGGGGATAGCCTGTGGAGAATACATATTTTAGTATGCAAGATTCTATGAAGCAGGAACCCTGTGACTTTGTCATGGGAGGTTCAGAAATGGATGCTCGAAAAAAATGGATACCTTTTTTGGGAGTACAAGTCAAGCAAAGGCTTATTGAATTAAATATGACTCAAAGAGAATTAGCAAAGAAAATAGGTGTTAATGAAAACTATTTATCAGCTATTTTAAATGGAAGAAGAACAGGTAAAAAATATAAATCATCAATTTATCAATTGCTTAATATAGAATATTCAGAAGATGATTAATAAATAGTATATAAAGTAGGTGAATATTCTTGTGTGTAAATTAGATTCAGATGGATTGATAGAGTGCTGTAGAGCAATTGATGATTTTATTACAGCTCTTAATGGTGTAAAAAGTTTAAATATGGAGAGACTGAATATTTTAACTAAGTACTCTAGTACATGTTCAAGCCTTCTTAAAGAGGGTAATTACAAAGGATGTACAATTGTATATAAAAAGATGCTGGAAGAATTAAAAACATGAATAATGCATTTCTTAGGAATATAAATGATACATAGAAATGTACAATGTTTTTCAAAATACGTAAACTAAAATATGGATAAGATAATCTAATATTATAAATATGCTTGAAATTGTACTACACTTGCTTTTAAATAACCTAATATCCATATTTTAGTAATCTACTACAAAAAAATAAAATTAATAGATGATGTAAAATCGTATCAAATTATGTATATTTAAACCATTTTATCTTCATTATTATTAGAGGAATGCTTTTTTAAGTCTTTGTATTCAGATATCTTAAGTTCAAGTATTCCTTCTATTTTTATTTTATCACGTTCATTTAGCTGTCTATAGAGATTTAATATTGTCATCTCATCATTAGTCACATGTAGGTAATCTTCTTTCTCTTCTTTTACACTATTATTGGAGTTTACTTTTTCTTTACCATACAGAAGCCAGTCAGTTGTAACATTAAAATAATCAGCTATTGACATTAGTATATCGCAATTAGGTTTTCTATCTCCGGTTTCATATTTACCTAAGTTTTCAAACTTTAAGATATCCATAAGTTTACGTTGTGTAAGTTTTTTTGAGTTTCTCAAATAAGCAATTCTTTTTCCTAAAGTATCCACAAAATACACTCCTTTCTTTTTATATATAATGTCTAGACGACATTTAAAAATTAAAAATATCTAAATTTATAACATGAAACTATTAAATTAAAGTCTAAATGACATTTTACTTAAATTAATATGCTCATAATATGATTTTAACATATTATAGTTGAAAATATGTGGTTTATTTTGATTTGTATATATTTCGATAGGTGTACTTGTTATAAAACATGAAAGAGTTTATGAATAGATTTTATAAATTAACTTATAAATTTATTTTTATAATCTAAGATTGCATTTTGATTGATTATAAAAATGAAAAATAGTAAGAGAATAATAGTATTATATTGTAGTATATGTTAATCAATCATAAAAAATTATGCATTTAATATTTAAGACTAAGTATTTAAGATATAAGATAAATTTACAATATAATACTATAACACTCTTTTATCTAGTTTTGTTTTCTTTATAGAACAATAATATTAAGAATACCAGTAAATTTATACAGAGTACTGTTATATACATCTGTTTAAACCCTGAATTTAGAGTAGATTGTAGTGTATTATCTATTTTGGTTCTATTATTTTCTATTATTTTCTATGGAATTTATATAATCTAATTTTGATTTATCAAAAGCTTTTGGTATTTCAGTTTTTACTTCCTGTGTTTTTGCTAAAATTGCTTGAAGCAATTTTTTTGCTGTTCCATTGTATTAAGTCTTTTTGCATATCTTTCTTTTTATTTATAGAATCATTTAACTTACTTTGTAGTTTTTTCTTTTGAGATTCCATTACTCTTAATTTTTTAATATATGATTTTAAGCCTTCAAATTCTATATAAAGGTTTGTTGAGTATGAAAAAAATATTTTTATTATAATATTGCATACTAATTTATCGCCATTAAAAAATTTTTCTTTTTCTAAAGCTTCCTATACTTTACTTGAAAGTTGTTTATGAAAAATCATCTTTGTACTTTTCTATTTTAAAAAATTATTGTATTGAATATTATGAACGTTGTTTATTATATACCTTTAAAATTTATTAATTAATATGTAAGCTATAATGTATAATATTATTATCTAGATATGATAGAAAATAAGTGTCTTATTATAAATATCTAATCTATTAAATTTATATTAAGTATGATTATTTATTGAAATATGTAATATTAGATTTTTCTTTTTAATAAATTAAATATTATTATATGATAAGGAGAATGTAGTGATGGAAAAGAAGTATGTAATGGCATTAGACCAAGGAACAACTAGTTCAAGAGCTATACTATTTAATAAAAAAGGAGAAATAGTAAAAATTGCACAAAAAGAATTCAATCAAATTTATTCAAAAGCTGGATGGGTAGAGCATGACCCTATGGAAATATGGGGTTCACAAAGTGGGGTAATGAGAGAAGTTATAGAAACAGCAGGCATAAGGCCAGAAGAAATTGCTTCAATAGGAATAACTAATCAAAGAGAGACCACGATTGTTTGGAGTAGGTATACTGGCAAACCAATTTATAATGCAATAGTATGGCAATGTAGGAGAACATCAGAAATATGTGATGAACTTAAAAATAAAGGATTGGAAGAATCAATAAAAGAAAAAACAGGTCTTTTAATAGATGCATACTTTTCAGCAACAAAAGTAAAATGGATATTAGACAATGTAGAAGGGGCTAGAGAAAAAGCTGAACAAGGTGAACTATTATTTGGAACTATAGATACATGGTTAATATGGAATTTAACACGTGGAAAAGTACATGTAACAGATTACTCAAATGCATCTAGAACAATGATGTACAATATAAATGATTTAGAATGGGATAAAGATATACTACGAGAATTGGATATACCAATAAGCATGTTGCCATTAGTAAAACCTTCTAGCTATGTTTATGGTCATACAGATGAACGCATGTTATCAGGAGCTAAAATACCTATTGCTGGATGTGCTGGAGACCAACAAGCAGCATTGTTTGGTCAAAATTGTGTTGAAGAAGGAACTGCAAAAAATACTTATGGAACAGGTTGTTTCTTACTTATGAATACAGGCAGTAACATAGTTAAATCTAAGCATGGTTTACTTACAACAATTGCTTGGGGTGTCGATGGAAAAGTAACATATGCATTAGAAGGAAGTATATTTATTGGAGGAGCGTCTATTCAATGGCTTAGAGATGAATTAAAGATAATTGAATCTGCAAAAGATAGTGAAATGTATGCAAATAGGGTAGAGGATACTAATGGTGTATATGTAGTGCCAGCATTCACAGGTCTTGGAGCTCCATATTGGGATATGTATGCTAGAGGGTCAATCTTAGGTCTTACAAGAGGGGCAAAAAAAGAACATATAGTAAGAGCTACATTGGAGTCAATTGCTTATCAGACAAAGGATGTTTTAGAAGCAATGCAAAATGATTCAAAATTAAAACTAAAGTCATTAAAAGTTGATGGTGGAGCAAGTAATAATAATTTCTTAATGCAATTTCAGTCAGATATATTAAATGTAGATATAGATAGACCAAAGATAGTAGAAACTACAGCTTTAGGAGCTGCTTATTTAGCAGGATTATCTGTTGGATTCTATATTGGAAGAAATGAAATTACGTCAAAGTGGTCAGTAGAAAAAGAGTTTAATCCAAATATGAGTGAAGAGAAGAGATGTAAGTTATATAAAGGTTGGAAAAAAGCTGTATCAAGAGCTTTAAACTGGGAAAAAGAAGATGAATTGGATGTTTAAAAATTAATCAAAGGCAAATTTATTTGACTTTAAAAAGAGCTTTATGTAAAATATGAAGCTCTTTTTTTATTATTAATTCTGAATTTTGTACAATCATACTAAATCGTATACTTATTTTTCATTTTCATATAAAAACATTGGTATAGAGTTGTAAATGTGTTGGTCACCAACAACTAAGAGAATATCCCCTTCTAAAAATTCAATATACGGTCCAGGAGATATTATAAGTTCTTCACCTCTTTTAATTGCAACTATTGTAGCGCCTGTATTTTGCCAAAATTTAGTTTGTGCAGCTGTTTGACCAATATATTTGCAATTAGAGTTTATGGTGAACTGAACGGGCACTAAAGGATTGATTATTTCAAGTCTGTTAGAATAGTCTAAAATTTTATTTATAGTATCTAATATTTCATTTTCTAAATTAGATTTAGTATCTATTAAATTATAAAGTGTTGATTTATATGATGATATATTTGTAATATCCCTATATTTTTTTATAAAAGAAGAAGCTTTGTCTGGAGATAGTACAATAACACCTTTACCCTTTATGCTTTTAACAACGCCAATGTCCTCTAAAATTTTTACGGCTCTTCTTATCGTTTCTGGAGATACATTGTATTTACCAGCTAAAACAGAGCGTCCAAATAATACTGAATCTTCTTGTATTTCGCCCGTGTATATTTTATTTGCAATATCCAACGCTATTTTTTGGTATATTGGCATCGTATAGTTTTTATCCATTGTTTTTCCCCCAATACAAAATTTATGTTAAAAAATATATAATCTTAACAATACTATTGTATAATTTATAGGTTTATATGTCTATAATATGTACAAATATTGTGCATGTTTTAAAATAATATTTTAACATGCATTTAGTATACATGATTTTATTATGATTAAAACTATATACGAATTACTTATAAAAATATAAAAATATTTTACTTACAAAGAATGATAATTATATAGATGAAACAAACAAATGAATGAAGAAAAATGATTCTGTCTTGCATATAAAGTGATTAAAGATGAAAAAAATTTTAAAAATGAAGGCTAAGACCCTTGTTTTAAATAAAAATAATTAATTATTAACTAAAAAATGGTAAAACATTTTTTGAAAAAGAAATACAAATGAATGGTTGATTAAAATAATTGCAAAAATATTCCTTAAATGGTAAAATTATATTAATTAAATGCAATAGAATAGTTGTAAAAATAAAATTGAATACAAGTAATAAAATATTTCATGCAATATATAAAATAAACAAAATTTAAAAATTAAAACTACTTATTCTATCAAAATGTTAGCAAGGGGGGTCATAAATTGTATAAAGTAGATTTAAATAGTGATTTAGGAGAAAGTTTTGGAACGTATAAGATTGGTTTAGATGAAGAAGTATTAAAATATATTTCATCAGCTAATATAGCTTGTGGATTTCATGCAGGGGATCCTAGTTATATGAATAAAACAGTAAAACTCGCTAAAGAAAATGGAGTGAAAATAGGAGCACATCCAGGTTTTCTAGATTTAATAGGATTTGGAAGACGTGAGATGAAAATAACAAAGCAAGAAGCTAAAGATTATACAAAATACCAATTAGGCGCTTTAATGGCATTTGCAAATTCAAATGGATGTAACATACAACATGTAAAACCACATGGAGCCTTATACAATATGGCGGCCAGAGATAAAGATTTGGCTATGGGGATTTGTGAAGCTATATATGAAGTTAATAAAGATATCATATTGTTAGGTCTATATAATAGTGAAATGATAAATTCGGCTAAAGAGATTGGGCTTAGATTTGCAAATGAAGTGTTTGCAGATAGAGCTTATGATAATAATGGTTTTTTGGTTCCAAGAAGTGTAGAAGGGGCAGTTATACATGACACAAAATGTGCAATAGATAGAGTTGTTAAGATGGTAAAAGAAGGAACTGTAGAGACTTTAACAGGTGAAGTTATATATATCAAAGCAGATTCTATATGTGTACATGGAGATAATCCAAAAGCAATAGAGTTTGTTAAAGAAATAAGAAAGCGTTTTAAATTAGAAAATATAGAAGTTTGCCCATTAGAAAATATGGAAGTTTATTCATCAGAGAACATAGTATAAGGCTGATAACATGAGGGGGAAATAAAATATGAGTACAAAAGATATTACAGATAAAGCTAAAAATAAAAAAGATGTTGGAGCACTTATAGGGGCTGCGTTTATAATGGCAACATCAGCAATTGGACCAGGATTTTTAACTCAGACAGCACAATTTACTCAAGATTTTGGGTCGAGTTTTTCATTTGTAATCTTAATTACAACAATTCTTTTTGTTGGGGCTCAAGTAAATGTATGGAGAGTAATTGGCGTATCAGGTCTTAGAGGTCAAGATATAGCAAATAAGATAGTGCCTGGACTAGGTTATTTAGTAGCTTTTCTAGTGGCTCTTGGAGGATTAGCTTTTAACATAGGAAATGTTGGTGGAGCTGCACTTGGTATGAATGTAATGTTTAATATGAATATGACATTGGGAACTATATTAAGTGGATTAATAGCAATATTTGTATTTATGTCAAAAAATTCAAATTCTCTAGTAGATAAGATAACTAAGTTTTTAGCATTAGGAATGATAATTATAGTTGGGTATGTGGCAATATCAAATCATCCTCCTGTTAGTGAAGCAGTTTTTAAAATGGTAAAACCAGAAAACCCAAAAGGATTGATATTCCCAATAATAACTCTACTTGGAGGAAGTGTTGGAGGTTATATAACTTTTGCTGGAGGACATAGATTAATAGATGGTGGAATAACAGGGAAGGAAAATATAAAAGAAATAACTAAATCTTCTCTTTTAGGTATATTAGTTGCAACAATGATGAGAGTTCTTTTATTTTTAGCAATATTAGCAGTAGTTTCAAAGGGTCTTCAACTTGACCCAGAAAATCCAGCTGCTTCAGCATTTAAATTTAGTGCAGGAGCAATAGGATATAAATTCTTTGGTCTTGTATTATGGTCTGCTGCAATTACATCAGTTATAGGAGCTGCTTATACATCAGTTTCTTTCTTAAAGACGCTAAATTCTTTTATAGATAAGTATGAAAAATATTTCATAATAGCATTTATAGCAATATCAACACTTATAATGGCATTTGTAGGAAAACCAGCTACTTTATTAATTTTAGCAGGAGCTTTAAATGGATTGATACTTCCAATCACATTAGGAATTATGCTTATAGCATCTAAAAGAAAAGATATTGTTGGAGATTACAAACATCCTACATGGCTTTTAATATTTGGATTGATAGTAGTTTTAATATCTGCCTATACAGGAATAACTTCCCTTAGTAGTTTAGCTACTTTGTTTGCTTAGTCTAAAAGAGGTGACATTTATGGAAACTAGATACTTGCTATCAGGAGATAAGGCAGTGGTTGCTGAATTTGGAAATGAGATATCAGAAGATGTAAATAAAAAAGTAATTTCATTTATGAGAGCAATAGAAATATCAAGTCTTAAAGGGATTGTAACAGAGATGGTTCCAACATATAGGTCACTTATGATAAGTTATAATCCATTAAAAATAGATTTTGATAGTTTGATTGAGAGTCTGAAAAAAATAGAAGATAATTTGGAAAGTATAGTGTTACCAAAACCTAAAATACATGAGATTCCAGTATGTTATGACGAGGTTTTTGGTATAGATATTAAAAATGTTGCGAGTCACAATAATCTCACTGTAGATGAGGTTATAAAAATACACACAAGTAGAGAGTACTTAATATATATGTTAGGGTTTACTCCTGGATTTCCATATCTAGGGGGTATGGATGAAAGAATAGCTACACCTAGATTAGAGGTACCAAGAACTAAAATTTATGGTGGGAGTGTTGGAATAGCAGGTTCTCAGACTGGTGTATATCCTATCGATAGTCCTGGTGGATGGCAAATAATTGGTAGGACACCTTTAAAGTTATATGATGAAAATAGAGAAGAACAGATTTTACTTAGAGCTGGAGACTTTATAAAATTTGTTCCAATAACATTAGATGAATTTATAGAAATCGAAAAAAATTACTTAAGTATTTAAATATTGTTATAGTACAAGGAGTGGTATATATGGGGTTCAAAGTTGAATTGGGAGGTTTCCAAACATTAATACAAGATAGAGGTAGAGTTGGATACGGGCAATATGGTGTATCTGGATGTGGAGCAATGGATGAGTATGCACATAGAGTAGGAAATATATTGGTTGGGAATTCTGAAGAGGAAGCTTCATTAGAAGTTTTAATGTTAGGTCCTACAATTACATTTGATGAATATACACAAATAGCAGTAACTGGGGGAGACTTAGGAGCTAGAATAAATGGAAAAGAAATTCAAAACTGGAGGTCATATCAAATAAATCCAGGTGATGTATTATCATTTAGAGGTGTAAAATCAGGTGCTAGAGCATATGTGTCAATAGCTGGTGGAATAGACGTCCCACTTGCAATGGGAAGTAAGTCAACTTATACAAGAGCTAAGATTGGTGGATTTGAAGGTAGAGCACTTAAAAAAGGTGATTATATAAATACTTTCATTCAGGAAAAAGATTTTACAATAAATAAAAAATTAAATTCAAAATATATTCCGAATTATAGTTCAGAAATGGTATTAAGAATTGTAAAAGGACCTCAATATGATGCCTTTTCTAAAGATGAAGTAGAAAAATTTTTATCAAATGAATACAAAGTTACAAATGAAATAGATAGAATGGGTTGTAGACTAGATGGAGAGAGTATAAAGCACCTTAATGGAGCGGACATTATATCTGATGGTATTTCTTACGGAGCTATACAAGTACCCGGGCATGGAAAACCTATTATAATGTTATCAGATAGACAGACTAGTGGTGGTTATACTAAGATAGGAAATGTTATAAGTGTAGATTTGTATAAGTTGGCACAAGCAAAACCAAATGATGTAGTAAAATTTGAATTTGTAGATATATATGAAGCACATAGATTGCTGAGAGAACAAGAAGAAATGATTCAGGATATTTATAAGAGTATGAAGAATATAAGGATTGTCAAAGCAAAAGTATTAAGCGATATAGCAGTTTAATTTAATCTTAATAAACATAATATTTATTAGAATTTAAAATATAACTTACAAATAGCTATTTACTATTTACCATGATTAAGATGGTTTAGATTGGTTAAATAGCTATTTTTTAGTTAGACTAACTGCTCGCAAACTGGAAGTCGTTAATTCGTGGTACGCTTAATACCTTATAAAGTTTTTACAAAATAAATACCTTAAATCTAAATAAATACCTCAATTTGGAAATAAAAGTTATATGGAACTATTTTGTAGTATCTATAAAAAGTAGATATTTTATATCGAGTTTATTTAGATTTTATTGGCCAAATTGGAGGCGATATAACGCCATATCCACGAGCTATTGTATCTTTGCTTGGATTGATGATTTTATGTGCTACATTAGCTTTTATAAATGTTGAGTCACCTGGATTTAATCTCACTACCTTTTCACCCATACAAATATCAACCATACCACTTGTTACTACCATGATTTCCTCTGATACATGATAGATATAATTTTTAGTATCCTCACTTTCTGGTTTAAGTTCAAATTCTACAAATAAGATAGAAGGTGTAAACGCAGATGTAGGCATTGGAGATAATATTTCGTAAAACATTTCACTCTTTGGAAATTTCATCATAACTCTGTCTTCTTTTCTAATGACTAAATCATCAGTATTGTTATCATCCATAAACATATATAAAGGAGTGTCTAAAACTTCAGCGATTTTTCTCAATGAAGACAAGGATGGTTCAATAGCATCTCTTTCTATTTGAGAGATATAACTTATAGATAAATCAGTTAATTTGGAAACATCACTTAATGTTTTTTTCTTGCTTTTTCTTATATTTCTCATCTTTTCACCTAGCATAAGAACCTCCAAATAATAAAATTAATATAAAATATTCGCTTAAAACAAAGTAATTATAGCATAACATAGAACTAGTAGCAATAAGAATACATAGTAGATTTGGATAATTAAAAATTAATTAAAAGTAAATACAAATCTATGAAAATGAATTATTGCTGAATTAATATAAAGAAAATGATAATAAAAAAGAATTTAATGGAGGAGTACTAATTGAAGTAATATTATTAGAGTAGATTTTAGAAAAGAATAAATTTTCAGTAAATTACCTTGACATAAATATTGAAGTAATAATATAATTTTAAGTATAAAATTTAAAAAATTAAATTATAACTTTAAAAATGGGGAGGATTATATGAAGATAACAGACATCAAATTTGAAAAACTGAGAATTAAATTAAAAAAACCAGTAGTAGTTTCATTTGGAGTAATTGAATATGGAGAAAGTATAATTTTAAAAATTGAAACTGATGAAGGATACTATGGATTTGGTGAAGCTGCTCCTCTGGCAGCAGTCACAGGTGAAGTTTTGGATAATGTACTTTCAGTATTACTTATGTTTAAAAAAGAACTAATAGGGAAAGACCCGCTAGATATTGAAATGATACATACAATCATGGATGGAATTATCATAGGTAATACTTCTGCAAAAGCAGCTATTGATATAGCTTTATACGATATTAAAGGCAAGATTATGAATGTACCTGTTTATAAGGTTCTTGGAGGTTTTGATAATAAAGTTCAAACAGATATTACTATAAGTATAGATAAACCAGAAAAAATGGCAAGAGAAGCTTTAGAGAGAGTTAAAGAAGGCTTTAGGATATTGAAACTTAAAGCAGGAATAAATCCTGAAGACGATATTGAGGCTGTAAAGTTAATTAGAGAGGCTGTTGGAGAGAGTATAAGGATTAGAATTGATGCAAATCAAGGATGGAACGTAAATAGCAGTATAAATACTATCAAAAAATTAGAAGAATTTGATGTTGATGCAATTGAACAAGCACTTCCACATTGGGACTTAGATGGAACTGCTTACATAAGAAATAAGAGTAACACAAAGATTATGATAGATGAATCATTACATTCACCAGTAGATGCAATTAAAGCTATAAAAAAGAATGCAGTTGATACATTTAATATTAAGCTGATGAAATCAGGGGGAATATATCCTGCTATAAAAATCAACAACATAGCTGAGGCAAGCGGAGTAAATTGTATGTTAGGATGTATGCTAGAAACGAGAATTGGTATAACGGCAGCAGCAAATTTAATAGCATCTAAAAAGAACATAACAGAAGCTGACCTTGATAGTTTTATGTTTTGTGAAGAATCAAAAAGTATATCTGGAGGATTTGTAATGGATAGAGATATTATGAATCTTGTCAATAAACCAGGCTTAGGAATAGAAGTAAACTTATGATAAAATATGATAAAATTGGAGGTTAAATATGAATACACTTTTTTCAAATCCAGGTAGTATACTTGCTGTAATGACATCAATGATTGCATTGGGTTTTTACTTACAAAGATACAAAGCCATTAAAAGCTTAGGACCAGCACTTACAATAATCATAATGGGAATAATACTCTCAAACTTGAAGGTAGTTCCAGTAAGTACTGAGTTATATGGAACTATTTCTACATATGCTATTCCGGTTTCTATGACTATAATGTTGATGAGTGTTGATTTAAAAGAAATGACGAAGTTATCAAGAGAACCTTTGATTGCAATTTTTGTAGCGGTATTAACAGTAAGTATTATGGCGTTTTTATTTGGACTTGTATTTGCAGAAAAAATATCAGAAGGATGGAAAGTTGCTGGAATGTTTGTAGGTACATACACTGGAGGTAGTGCTAATCTTACAGCCATTGGAACAGGTCTTAATGTAAGTAGGCAGACTCTTGCTGCTGCAAATGCAGCAGATTATGTAATTGGAGTACCGACATTGATATTTATGTTTGCTCTACCGGCTATGCTAAAAAACTCAAAGAAGTTTAAAAAACTTTGGCCATATCATGTAGAAGAATCGGAATTAGAGGATTGTCAAAATGAAGAATTTATGGAGTCAAAAGAGTGGAGTATTAAAGATATCGCTTGGATGTTGGCTATAGGTTTTGTTGTTACAGAGGTTGCAACAATACTTGCTGGATATTTTAATTCAAGTTTTAGCAGTGCAGCAAGAATTCTTTTAGTTACAACAATTTCAATTATAATTGCTCAATTAAAGCCAGTAAAGAAATTAAAGGGAAATTTAGATTTAGGGTTATTTGTTGCATTATTCTTTTTATGTACTATAGGTTTTTCGGTAGATATAAAAGAGTTTTTAGGCTCAACTTTTACAATAACACTTTACTGTTTTAGCATAATTTTTGCTTCATTTGTTTTCCATTTATGTATAACTAGACTTTTAAAGATAAAGTATCAATATGTAATACTATCTATAGTAGGAGCAATTGCTGATGGTCCTACTTCAGCTTTAGTGGCTGCTTCTGCAAAGTGGAATTCACTTGTAAGTATAGCAGTCGTCATGGGAGTAATTGGTGGAGTATTAGGAAATTATGCAGGTATATCAGTGGCATATGCAATAAAGATGTCTTTGGGATTATAGGGGGGAGTTTAATTGGTAAAGTTTAAATTATATATATCTGGGTTATATAGTGGAAATGTAATCTTTGATGATGATTTATTAATTGAAAAGTTGAATCCTTTTACAAATAAAATAGAAAGCTTAAAACCAATAAGCAGAGAAGAAAATACATACTATTTAAATCTTACAAAAATAGATTTAAAGTCTTTATTTGATAACTTTAATGTATATACTAAAAGTTTAGTAAATTCAGATAAAGACACAGTCACAAATAAATTAGGAGAAACGCATTCTAAGCTTAATAAATACATATGGGTTCAAAGAAATAAAAAGTTTCCGCTAGATATAATTATTGTAGATAATAAAATAGTCGGTTTTATCTGTTTGTCTAGAGAAACTTGTACCATATTAATTATGGATGGATATGAAGAGTATACTGTATTAAAAGAATGGAAGAAAACTCATAGAAATGAAGAGATATATTCTATAAAATTTGATGGAAATTATATGATTGATATGAAAGATGGAATAAAACTTTCTACAGATGTATATCTTCCTAATTTTATAGATTCTACTAAAAAAGCACCAACAATTCTTATGAGGACTCCATATGGAAAAGAAAATGATAAAGAAATATATTATAAATATGTACAAAGAGGATATGCTGTTGTAATACAGGATGTTAGAGGAAGAAATGAATCAGAAGGTAAATGGGAACCTATGATTCATGAAAGAGAAGATGGAGATAGTACTATAAACTGGATAGTATCACAGAAATGGTCAAATGGAGTAGTTGGAATGCTTGGAGCGTCATATCTTGGTTATGTTCAATGGGCAGCTGCATCTTCAGGTAATAAGCATCTTAAAGCTTTGGTTAGTATAGTAACATCAGGAAGCCCTTTTGTTGATATACCAAGAAAAGGAGGAGCTTTTGTATCTGGTATGCTTGCATGGGCATTTATGGTATCAAGAAATAAAGTTGATAGAAGTAAAATGGTAAGAGATGATTGGGATGATGTTTTAAACATACGACCAATAGAGAATATACCTGTTGAAGCTCTTGGATATAGAATTGAGTTTCTGGAAGAATGGCTAAAGAGAGTAGAAAAAGATGAGTATTGGGATATGATGGATTGGCACTTACAAAAAGATAAAATAAATGTACCTGCATTGGTTATATCTGGGTGGTATGATGATAATGGTATGGGAACTACAGAGGCCTTAGATGTTATAAAGGATTATAAAAAAGGAAAGAGAAAGGCTATTTTAGGTCCGTGGATGCATAATTCAAATACTTTGAGAGATATAAATGGTATTTCTTTGGGAAATAGTTCGCTAAGATATGATTTAGATTATAATTATCTATTATGGTTTGATAAATACTTAAAAGGCATAGAAAATAACATAGATACGACTGCTCCAATAGAGTATTACTCTGTAGGTTCTAACAAGTGGAAGACAGAAGAAAATTGGCCGATAACAAACAAGATAGATAAGAGTATGTATTTAATAAGTGATGGAAATGCTAACACATCTTTGGGAAATGGGAGATTAATATTTGATAAGGGTTTAGAAGAAAAGTGTGATAGTTATATATATAATCCAAAAGACCCATCAATACAGCTAATTGATATGTCAGAAAATGAAGTTGGAGTTCCAAATAACTACAAGGATTTAGAAAAAAGAAGTGACATGTTGTGTTATACATCAGATGCTTTTAGTGAAGAATTCACTATAACAGGTGATATAAAGTTAGAGTTTTTTGCATCAAGTTCTGCTAGAGATACTGACTGGGTTATAAAAATTATGGATGTAGATTTAGATGGAAATTCAATTAAATTAGCTGATGGTATACTTAGTGCTAGATTTAGAAATGGTTTTTATAAGTCAGAGCTTATGGAAGAAGGAGAGATTTATAAGTTTACAATTATAACCTCAAAAATATCAAACACATTTAAAGCTGGTCATAAAATTAGACTAGATATAACATCTAGTGCTAAAAATTTTATTTTCCAAAATAGTAACACAACAGAGGGGTATAATAGTATTGAGTATATAGAAGCAAAGAATACAATTTACCATGGAGGTAAATATCCATCTAAATTGATATTGCCAATAGAGAATAAAGCAAGTTTGTATAGATTAAATAGTAAGGAGGCTATCTCAAAATAGAGATAAGTCTCTTTTTCATTGGTGAAATGATGAAAATATATTTAATTTCATACAAAAAAGAGTGCCTCATGAACTAAAAAGTTCATTTTGAGACACCCTCCATATAAGTTAAATTAATTATTTTGTAGCTGCAACAACGCTCATTTCAACCAATAAATGCTCTCTAGCAAGTCTAGCTTCAACACAAGCTCTAGCAGGCTCAAATCCTTTTTCAACCCAAGCATCCCAAACAGAGTTCATAGCTTCAAAATCTTTCATGTCTCTTAAATAAATAGTGACAGATAGTAAATGTTGTTTATCTGAACCATATTTGTTTAATAAATCTTCTACTTTAGCTAAAACTTCAGTAGTTTGTTCAATTATTCCGCCTTCAGCATGAGTTTGTCCACATAAATAGACTGTATTGTTATGAACTACAGCTCTGCTCATTCTTCCAGTTCCTTCATATCTTTTTATTTCCATGTTTTAAATACCTCCATAATTAAAAAATCTATTAAAAATCTAAATAATAAATTAAAAAAAGTCTATACTATATAAAATTATATTATATATTTTGATAATAATCCATAAAAACATATAACTTTTTAACTATAATTATTATTGTTATTAATTGAAAAGATTTATTAGTTACTTGACATAAATTACAATTTTAATTATAGTATAAATTGGAATATTTAGATAATTATTATTTAATGTATGAGTCGAAGTCTTTAATTAATATGGCTTTATATGTTTATATAGAAAAGAGGTAAGTATGAGTAGTACAATCAAATCAAATCGAATAAAGGGTATAATGTTTATAATAGCATCAGCTCTTGGCTTTGCAATGATGTCTGCATTTGTAAAACTAGCTGGAGATTTACCAAGTTTTCAAAAAGTGTTCTTTAGAAATCTGGTATCAGCTGTAATAGCTTTTTGGCTTATCGTAAAACACAAAGGTAGTCTAACTGGTAAAAAAGAAAATTTAAAAGTACTTTTATATAGGTCAATCTTTGGAACTCTAGGAGTAATATTTAATTATTATGCAATTGATAGGTTGATGCTCTCAGATGCTAATATGCTAAATAAAATGAGTCCCTTCCTTGTAGTAATATTTTGTGCAATTGCTCTAAAAGAAAAAATAAATGTAAAGCAGATAGGAGCTATTATAATTGCTTTTATAGGAGCTTTATTCATAATAAAACCAACATTTAGTGTAGAAGTAATTCCGTATCTTGGAGGAGTTGCAGGAGCTATATTTGCAGCAATGGCATATACTTGTTTGAGAGTTCTTGGAGACAGAGAAGATTACTATACAATCGTATTTTTCTTTTCGGTTTTTTCATTAGTTACTGTAGGACCAATTGCTTTTGCAGTATATGAACCAATGACTTTTATGCAACTTATATATCTATTACTAGGTGGAGTATTTGCAAGTCTAGGTCAATTTGGAATAACTCTAGCATATAAGTATGCACCTGCTAAGGAAATTTCTATATTTGATTATAGTAATATAATATTTTCGGCAATTTTAAGTATATTCTTATTCAATGTTTATCCAGATATGCTAAGTGTTGTTGGATATTTAATAGTATTTTCGGCGGCATTTTATATGTTTTTATACAATAAGAAATTAGATAAACTAGATAAAGAAAAGAAGAAGTAAGCTAAATAAAAGTGTTTTTATAATTTATATTGAAGATTTAAGGTTTTTTATTAAAATTAAAGAAGATTGAGTTGAAAATGTTTGATGTATTGACTTATAACAGCAGTTAAAATTGAAAAATTATAACTGCTGTTTCTTTTATTAAAAATATCCAAATGTCTATGAAAATAGACTATAATATAATAGTATAAATAATATAAAGGGGATAAATTAAAGTATGGAAAAAGTGAAAGTTGCTGTGATTGGGGCAGGTAATAGAGGAACATATGCATATGCTCCATATATTTATAAAAATTCTGATGTATGTGAAATAGTTGCTGTAGCAGAACCTAAAAAAAGAAGACGAGAATTATTTACACAAAAATATAACCTAGATAGTAAAAAGGTATTTGAAACTTTAGAAGACTTTTTTAAACAGGACAAGATGGCAGATGCAGTCATAATAGCTACAAATGATGATAGACATTATGATGTAGCAAAACTAGCTCTTGAAAAAGGTTATCATGTATTATTAGAAAAGCCAATGTCTAATAGTTTAGATGGTTTGGTACATATAGATGACTTGTGTGATAAGTATAAAGATAAGATTTTTATGATTTGTCATGTACTGAGATATTCTCCATTTTATAATAAATTAAAAGAAATTGTAGAAAGCAAAAAATTAGGAGAGCTAGTTAGTATACAATATAATGAAAATATAGGATATTGGCATTTTGCACATAGTTTTACTAGAGGGAATTGGAGAAACAGCAATGAAACAAGTCCTTTAATTTTAGCTAAGAGCTGTCATGATATGGATATTTTGTTATATTTGGTAGGAAGTAGATGTAAAAAGATATCTGCATTTGGAAGTTTAAAGCATCTTAATAACCAAAATTCTAGTGGAGAGATGGCACAAAATTGTCTTCAGTGCTTGGTCGAAAAAAAATGTCCATATTCAGCAAAGAAAATTTATCTAGAAAAAGATAGAAGTATAAATAGAGCTGTTCACATAAATCCAACTGAAGAGAATCTATTAAATATACTCAAGACAAGTCCATATGGAAGATGTGTTTACAGATGTGATAATAATGTTGTAGACAATATGGTAAATATACTACAGTTTGAAAATGGAGTGACGGCTACTTTTAATTTATGTGCATTTACTAAAGAAAATGGAAGAACTATAAAGTTAATGTTTAGCCATGGTGAAGTTGGTGGAGATTTAAATAAAAATGAGATAAGAATTAAAGAATTTGGAAAAAACGAAGAAATAGTTATGAATCCATCAAATCAACAGAATATGGTAGAGGAATATGATAGAAATCTTATAGCTGAATTTATTCAATTAGTTTCAAATAAAGAACTAGAAAAGAGTAGAGTAGCAGTAAAAGAAGCTATACAAAGTCATATAATGGCGTTTGCAGCTGAATATTCTAGAGTTAGTGATGAGGTAGTATATATAGAAGAATTTTTTGATAATGCTAAGCAAATGACTAGAGAGATAGAAGAAACTATATTTTAATTAATAAAAAATTGTCAAATAAAATAAAGATAGATTAAATAATAGAAATACGAAAAGATGTATTCTATTAAGAAATCTATCTTTTTTATTAAGGTTTTTTCTTATCCTTATCAAAAAAATCTATACATTCTGATAAAAGATAAGAAAGTAAAGCGAATAAGATTTCTGTACTTAAAGGAATCGTTACTGAATCCATAAAGGTATCAATTATGTTCATAGCTAGAAAAGTTAGTATAAAGTCAATTATAAATTCGCAAAGTTTATATATTGAGTATGGTAATTTATTTACATATCTGAATATATCTAAAATAGTAGTACATAGAAAATCAATTGGAGTAGTTATACAAAAATATATTAAAAAGAAAATTAGTACAGCTCCAAGAGATTTATATTCAAATCCTAAGAATGATAAGAAGCCAATTCCTATAAACGTGAAAATACAAAAAGTTATAGCAAAAAAAACAGCAAAAAATAAAAACACAGAAATAAATTCGCCTAAAGGAATTCTTCTTTTATTACTTATCTTAATCAACTCCTTAATTTATGACATGAAATTTATATAAATAATAACATTCTTAAAAATTCATAATAGTATTCTGTTTCAAATAGTATTGTTTGAGAATCTATTTTCTTTATTAATGATAATAACAGATAACAGAAAATACATAATCAATAAAGGCATAAAAATATTATGTCTTACTATTAACTATTATTAAATCTGCAACTGAAAAATAACTAAACTGGTATTAAAAATATAACACTATGTATTATCTATTTATATAATTTTTTATATCTAATATTTATATAAAATTGTAACATATAAGTGGTTACATTTACTAGTTTAACATAGTTAAAATAGTTAGGTATTATTTTTAAGTTAAATTAATTATTATAAAATCGTAGAGTAAAAGAAAAATTTAATTTATCAAAAATAGACGAAATAGTCTATTCTCAAAACCGAAATATATTATTTTAGTTATACTTTTTATTTTTAATAAAAAATAAGATACTTATTGTTAAAATAGGATTTATTGGAAATCCTAATAATATTCCTTAGTTCAATATTATTGAACCCATCAGCCCACCAAAATACATTTAAATGGCTAAAATCATTGAGTTCATTTAATGTAGGCATGTATTTTTTGTCTAGTTCAATAAAGACTTCTTAACCTTGAATACGTATTTTACCTATAGGGTTTATTAATGTTTCTTTCATAATATTACCTCCAATTATTTGGTTTGTCATTTGTAATTTTAGAGTACAACATGATATCATGTGAGGGTCAATATAAAAATAATAAATAAAAATATTAATAGTTAAAATGATAATACATTTTTTACATGAAGCATGACACCAGTAATAAGACAATCTTCGTCAACATCAAAAGTAGAAGTGTGCAGAGGAGAAACAATATTTTTTTCACGATTTGCACAACCAAGATGGTAAAAAGCTCCTTCGCAGTAGCTTAGAAAATATGAAAAGTCTTCAGCTCCAAGAGTGGGTGCTTCTTTAAGGATAATATTTTCTTCTCCAAACAATTCTATAGCATTTTGTTTAACATAATTTACTAGATGGTTTGAATTGATAAGAGCTGGATAACCTTCCTCAATTTCAACAGAAATACTTCCTCCAAATGTTTTACAAGTAAAATCGCAAATTTCTCTAATTCGTTTTTTTGAAAACTCTCTAGTTTCAGGAGTCAAGGTTCTCAAAGTACCCCTTATAACCACTTTGTCACAAACTATATTTTCCTTGATTCCACCTTCAATCTTTCCTAGAGAAATAACCACAGAATCAGTAGGGTTTGTGTTGCGACTAACGATTGTCTGTAGAGATGTTATCATATGAGCAGATATAACTATAGCATCAATACCTTGATGTGGGTAAGCTCCATGACATTTTGAACCGTGTACAGTCAATCGGAGTGTATCAGTGGAAGCATTTAGAGTGTTGTATTTTAATTCAATTAGATTTTTGTTGATATTGGGATTTACATGAAGTCCAAATATATATTTTACATTTGGGTTTTCCAGACATCCATCCTCTATCATAAGTTGAGCGCCACCAATAGTTTCTTCAGCAGGTTGAAAAAAGAATTTTACATTTACATTTAAGTAATCCTTTAATTTAAATAGTATATTACAAGCACCAAGTAAAATAGCAGTGTGTGCATCATGACCACATGCATGCATTTTACCAAGATTAATAGATTTGTAAGAAGAATTAAGTTCTTCTGTTATAGGCAAGGCGTCTATATCAGCTCTTATAGCAACTGTTTCAAAGTTTGGATTCACGTTAATGTATGCAGTTATCCCTGTATGATTCTTATATTCAATATAATTTATACCTATTTCATTTAAGTATTTAATAATTTTTTTCTTGGTTTGTAATTCTTCTAATCCAAGCTCTGGAGTCTTATGTAAATCCCTCCTTATATTTATAACCCAATCATTTATCTCATGACAAAGAGTTTTTATATTAAGCATAAAACACATCCTAACTATATTAAAAATTTATTTTTCTTCATTAATTATATTATTCTATATAAATCATTATTCTGTATCAAGTACAAATAAAATATCTTATAATTATAGTAGAGATATTTAGCATGGATAAGAATATATCATTTTAGAAGAAGAGGTGTTTAAATGTTAGGAATAATTGCTCCATCTGGGCCATTAAGAAATACAAGTTTGGAAGAAATAAAGTTTAATTTAGAGAATTATGGTTATGAAGTTAAATTTTCTGAAAGTTGTAGTTTAAATTATAAAGGTTATTTAGCTGGTAATGATGATATTAGAGCAAGAGATATAGAAGATATATTTTTAGATAAAGATGTAGATATGATTATGTGTTTAAGAGGAGGTTATGGAACAACAAGAATATTAGATAAAATAAATTATGAGATAATAAAACAAAATCCAAAACCATTTATAGGTTTTTCTGATATAACAGGTTTAAACTTAGCTTTCTATAAAAATTGTGGCATTTTACCATATCATGGAATAATGGCAGCAAATGTAGCTAAATGGGATGAATTCACCTATAAATCCTTAGTAAATGCCTTAGAATTTAAAGATTACTTATATTTAGAAAATCCAAAAGAAGAAAAGATTTATACTGTATGTGAAGGTAAAGCAGAGGGAATAATAATGGGAGGAAATTTATCCTTAATAATTGCCACAATGGGAACAAAGTATGAAATAGATGCAAAAGATAAAATTTTGTTTATTGAGGAAATTGGAGAATCTCAATATAAACTAGATAGGATGTTAACTCAATTATATTCTTCAGGAAAACTTGAGGAATGTAATGGTATAATTTTTGGAGATTTTAAAGATTGCATAGAAGAAAATGATTTGATGGAATTACTGATAGAATTTGCAAATAAGGTCAATAAACCTTCTATATATAATCTTCAATCGGGACATTGTATCCCAATGATAACTATTCCTTTGGGTAGAATGTGTGAATTAAATGCTACAGAAAAAATCGTTAAATTAAACAAATAGTGTGTATATAAATATAATAGAAATATGGTATAATCTTATACAAGTAAAAATTTAGCTAGGAGGATGAAAAATGTCTGATGATAGAATAATAGACTTTAACGAACTAAAGAACAAAGTTAAAGATTCTGATGTAGATAAATTTGAGCAATACATATATAACTTATATTTTTCTGTTATGGATGGAAAGATGTCTATGGCTGAGTTTTCAAGAAAAATATTTGATTATATGAGAGATAACAACATATCTCAAGAAAAATTTATGAAAATACAAAAGCAATTTATGGAGAGATATGGTATGGACACTGAAGAAGTAGAAAAACAACTTAGAAACTTTGGAATCGACCCTTCTACAGCAGGTTTTATGAGTAATAATACTTCCAGCAAAGTATCTACAGAAGATTTAGAGTCATTTAAGAAGAGTGCAGGATTTTATGAGAAATATGGTGAAAAAATCCAGCCAAAGAGTTGCATAACAACATTCATAAAAAATGATTTGAATGATATTAATGTAATAATAGACCAAGAAAAGATAATGCTTTGTAGTGATAAAAAAATAAATCTTATGGACTCAGAACTAAATGAGTTTTTATTAGAATATAAGAATATGTTTAATAAAAAAATAAAGGTAGTAATGTGTGAAACTACAAATAAGTATGACTATTAAAAAATATATTTAATTACTGAAGTAGTATCGATTAGTGGTATTACTTAAAAATAAAAATCGCAATTTATTTTTCCTTACAAAAACATGTAAAGAATATCTAAACTGCGATTTTTTATATTATAAAGATTAGTTATAATAAATAGTAGTTGTAAATTATAATATTTTAGTTAAAACTGTATTTTTCTATTAGAGTTTTTATTAAAAATAGATTATTTGATAATTAGATTATATAGGATATAAAGTATTGGATTATTAATGAATCTCTTTTAATACGTTAATTCCATTTTGAATCATACTGTTAAAGAATACTAAGTTTAAAATATCAGCAGGATGAACATTAGGTATATCATAAGTATCTACTAAATTCATAGGTACAACTATATTTTTTTCAACATTATGTTGATTAAAATAGGATTTTAGAGTTATTGCAAATTGATATATACATATGTCTGTGCAATCACCAACTATAATTATATTGTCTATATCATCAAAATTCAAATTTTCTAATGCAAAAAATCCATTAGTAGAATTTTTAGGAAGAATTTGTAGATTCTCTATTGATTTAAGCTCATCAACTAATTCACTTTCTACATCATTTTCCAAACAGTGAACAGGATAACTCAAAAGTTCTATAGACTTAGGAGTATGAGAATCAGTAAATGCTATTACTCTATTTAATTTATTTGATATTTTTTTTGTAAACATTTCGATTGGCTTTATTAAAGACTCTACTCTAGGAGAGTATAAAGCTCCTTGTCTTGCAAAACCATTATTAACATCAATTATAAACAAAGCAGTTTTATCCAAATCATAATTTTCTATTTTTTCTGTAGGTAGATTATTTAAATTACTTTTTAAAGCTTCAAGTTCATTTAATAAGTTATCCATAGTTATACCTCCAAGCTAAATTTAATAAAATTGTACATATTAATAATATAAAAGTCAAGGAGTACAAACTATTGTGTAGTTAGCTATATTGTTTGGATTGTAAAAAATTTGAAGCTATATCTGGATAGTTGGTAAAAATACCATCTACATTGAGCTTTAGACAGTGTAGTATATCATCCTCTTCATTTACAGTATATACATTAACATCAAGTAGGTTTTTGTGACAAAGTTCAATTAGAGATTCATTTACTAAAATTAGAGGTGGATGAAGATAACTATTACCTAGAAATTTAGTAAAATTGACTACATTGTTTATAGGTAAATAACACAATAATCCTGTTTTTACACTAGGGTCTAATTTATGAAAGTTTTTTAAACTATTGCTATTGAAACTAGATATAAGAACTCTATTTTTTATATTGTATTTTAAAATAAGTTCTAAAACATCTTTTTCTATATTAGGATAGTTTACTTTGTCAGTTTTTAGTTCTATATTCAAAACAAGGTCTGTAGGTAAAATTAAAGTTAATACTTCTTCTAGAGTTGGAATTTTACATTCTTTATTATCTTGATACCCCTCAAAAGATGAATTTAAAGTCTTTAATTTTCTTAAAGTCAAGTCTTTTACAAATCCATGTCCATTAAAAGTTCTATCGATTTTTTCATCATGAATAACTACAATTTTTCCATCCTTAGTTCTGTGAACATCAAGTTCTATCCCATATATGTCCATATCTAAACATTTTTTAAAAGCTAGAATAGTGTTTTCTGGATATTTTCCACTAAAACCCCTATGAGCATAAATATTCATTTATATGGCTCCTTTCTATAAATATAACTTATCTTATAAAATTTTAATTAATATAATATATCATATTCCAAAAGGTATTGCTATATATTAATTAAATAACTATTTGTAACTTATATATTATATAAATGTAGAAAAATAAAATCATATATGTGTTATAATATATTTTAAACATTGTAAATATTACGAATTTAATAGTAATAATAGATATAATTTTATGCAAGCTAATGTTTTTAGAGCTTGCATATGTATTATTAGTATATTTATATATTGCAAAAAATAAAATTCCAAAAGAATTTTTTTCTATAGACTTAATAGTAAGGGGGAATTTTGATATGTATGAAGTTAATTTAGAACGAGCTATGAATTATTGGATGGATTTGTTAGATGATTATACGAATATAGCAAAAATTCCAAATGATTTTTTTTATAAAGACTGTTCTGATGAAGTAGTAGATGAAGTTTTTAAGATGAATATTGAGAAACATGAAAGATTGATTCAGTATTCTAAAATGAATAATATTAGCATAAGCTCTATTATAGAAACTATATATGGTCTTATACTTCAAAAGTATATATATGAAGATGATGTGGTTTTTGGTAAGACAATGAATATAATTCCAATAAGAGTTAAGGTTAGACAAAGTGAAAAATTTATAGATGTTGTAAGGAAGTTAAAAAGACAATGGAGTAGGTCTTTAGAATATGGATATTATTTGTTATCAGATATAGAGAATAAAAACCATCTGAATACTAAACTTATAAATACAATATTTATAGCTAAAAGTTTTGATTTATCATATGACTATGATATAGAAAAAAAAGGATATGATTTATCTGTAATAGTATACACTAAAAGAGCACTTAAAATAAAAATAAAGTATAAGCCATCTATATACAAAAGAGAGACCATTAGAAGAATTCTAAATCAGTTTGACTATCTAATAGAGCAAATAATAAGAGATAACGATATTTTAATAGAAGATTTAGAACTTGTATGTAAGAAGGAAGAAAAAGTATTATTAGAAGATTTTAATGATAATCAATATGAAGTGCCATATGACAAAAGTTATGTTGATTTATTTAGAAAACAAGCTAAGGTAACACCTAGTAATGTAGCTACTAGAGATGAAAATAGAAATTTAACATATAAAGAATTGGATGAGCTAACTGATAAACTTGCAGGTTATTTAAATCATATAGGAGTAGAAAGTGAAGATATAGTGGCTGTAATGTTACCAAGAGATATTAATATAATCATTACAGCTATAGGGATTATGAAATCAGGGGGAGCATTTTTTCCAATAGACACAAGCAACCCGGAAGAAAGACTGAATTATCTTCTTGAAGATAGTAATGCAAAAGTAGTAATAACTACAGATGAACTTAGAAGTAAGGTTGTAAATGAGAACACAATAGTACTTGATATAAATAATGAAGAAATGTTTAAGCTTGAATATGAATTAACTGAAAAAATAACATCATCAAATTGTGCATATACGATATCTACATCAGGGTCAACTGGTAGACCAAAGACTATAGCTATAGAGCATAAGAGTTTAGTAAATATGTGTTACTATAGCGTAAAATCTATAAATGCTACAGAAGAGGATATATGCGGTATATACTTAAGTTTCAGCTTTGACGCTGTGATGAAACAACTATTCCCTTATTTACTTATAGGTGCGTCAATAGATATTATGTCTGAAGAAGCTAAATTTGATGAGTATACAGTAAATGAATATTGTGAGGAAAATGACATAACTATACTAGCATTACCAACAGCGTTTGCAAGGCTATTTATACAAAATTGTAACAATAGTTCGCTTAGAATTGTACAGACTGGAGGAGAAAGATTAAAAGGATATAAAAAGCGTAATTATGAGCTATATAATGAGTATGGACCAACAGAATTTACTGTTGTATCGACTTCTTTTTATGTGGACAGAGAATATGGAAAAATACCAATAGGAAAACCTATATTTAATACTTATGCATATGTATTAGATAAAAAGAATAAACTATGTCCAATTGGAGTTCCAGGAGAGTTATGCTTATCAGGAATTCAAATATCAAGAGGATATTTAAATAAAAAAGGGCTAACAGAGCAAGTATTTGTAGAGAATCCTTACCAAACTTGTGAACATAATAAATTAATGTATAGAACTGGTGATTTAGTAAGATGGCTTGATGATGGAAATTTAGATTATATTGGTAGGATGGATAATCAAGTAAAAATTGATGAGTTTAGGATAGAGCTATATGAGATTGAAAATATAATAAACAATATTGCAGAAATTAAAAGTGTTGTTTGTATATCAAGAACAAACGATGATGGAGGTATGTATATATGTGCATATTATGTGATTGATGATGAGGATAACGATAAGATAAATGAAGGAACTGTTAGAGAATATTTAAATGAACATCTACCTCCATATATGATTCCAACAATAATAATGAGGATAGATAAAATACCAGTTACACCAATCGGAAAAGTAAATAAAAAAGCACTACCAGAGTGATTTTTTATTATGACAGGTGTTGTAAAGTGATTTCAGATATTTCTTTATGACACTTATTTTTCTGAAAAAATCAATTAACATAAAAAAAAGACTTTTCTGCATATATTTACTGTGATGAAAATTTATTTATAAGAATGATTATTGTATTTTTTATACTTTTCCGTGTTTTAAAGTGCTTTTTTAACAAAATTAATTTTATATTAAAAAAAATTTTTATTTTATATCTTAATAATTTCAAGTAGAATTGAAAAATAAAGAGAAAATTAGCATAAAAATCTCTAAAAGTAGAAATTAATAATATAAGGTTAAATTTTAGTAGTTTTGGCTCGCTATTTGTAAAAGAATAAAAAGCTAAGTTTTATATGTATATATGTTATAATATATACAAATTGAAAAGGGGTGAAAATTTTATGAACAAAAAATTACCTAAGGGTGCTTATGGTGAAGTTAGTGGAAAAGATTACGTTCCATACATCACAGATAAGTCCAGAACTGGTGGAAATGTAGCTGTACTGATTATAGGTATTATTTTAGCTGCAATTTTTGCCGCATCTACAACTTACTCTGGAATGAAAGCCGGTCTTACAGTTGCCGCGGGTATTCCAGGAGCTATAATAGGTTCTGCTTTTGTTGGAGCATTTGCTCGTCAAAAGGGTATTCTTGGGAAGAACTTAATCCAAGGTATGTCAAGTGGTGGAGAATCTGTTGCAAGTGGATTTATTTTCGTATTACCAGCAGTTATATTGATAGGAAGTCAAATTACATTCTTAGAAGGTTTAGCTGTTGGAGTTGGTGGAGTTTTATTTGGTATAGGAATTGCTTCTATAGTTCACAACTATCTAATAGTTGAAGAACATGGTAAACTTATGTACCCAGAATCAATGGCTATATCTGAGACACTTGTTGCTTCAGAGGCTGGTGGAGATTCAATTAAGTACATGGGAATTGGATTTATAATAAGTGGATTTATTACTGTATTAACTGGTTCATTCTTAAATGTAGCAAACAATGTAATGAGTCTTGTAGGAAGCAAATTCTACAAATGGAAATTTGATATTGAAGTAAATCCTCTACTTTTAGGAATTGGATTTATAGTAGGGATTGAAGTTTCTTTAACAATGTTTGCAGGAAGTATTTTATCAAACTTTGGTATCGCTCCTTTAATAGGATATTTTACAGACATGGCTAAAGATGGAGCTATGGTATGGAATAACCCTGCAATGCCTCTTAACCAAATGGATGTTGGAGCTATATCTAGCAGTTATGTAAAATATATAGGTGCTGGTATGATGCTTTGTGGAGGTATCATTGGTGCAATAAAACTTATACCAACTATAATCGCTTCTATAAAAGAAACACTTAAGGCTAAATCAAGTACTGGAGAAGGAGAAGAAGGTTCATCTATACAAATGATACTTTTATTAGGTGGAGTAGTAGTTGGATTTTTAGCAGCGTTTTTAATTTCTGGTAATATTGCTATGGCAATTATTGGAGCTATCATATCTCTTTTATTATCTTTATTATTTGTCATAGTAGCTGGTCGTTTAACAGGAACAATAGGAACATCAAATCTTCCAGTTTCTGGTATGACTATAGCTTCTCTAGTTATTGTAACATTAGTATTTGTTATAATGGGTTGGACTGATTTAGAATCTAATAAATCATTACTTTTATTTGGTTCATTTATAGTTGTTGCTATTGCTATAGCTGGAGGTTATACTCAATCTCAAAAAGTAACTTACATCATTGGTGGTAGCAAAAATGAAATGCAACGTTACTTTACAATTGCAAGTATAGTTGGTGTTATAGTTGTTGTAGGAGTAATTTTATTACTTTCTGACCAACTTAGAGCAACTGGTGATAATGTACAATTTGCATTACCACAAGCAAACTTGATGTCGACATTAACTTCTGGTATTATGTCAGGTAGTTTACCTTGGGTTATGATTATTGTTGGTGTATTTATGGCAATTGTTTTATATGCGTTAAAATTACCAATAATGACTATAGCTATAGGATTCTATTTACCAATTGCAACTACTTCTATAATATTAGTTGGAGCATTAATTCGTTTATTTGTTGAATTAGCATCTAAAACTGAAAAAGAAAAAGAAGTTAAAGTTTCTAATGGTGTAAGTTTATCTTCTGGTCTTGTTGCTGGTGGTTCTATCATTGGTTTAATAGGTATAATATTACAAGTAACTAAAGTTATAACTCCAAAAGTACCAAGTGGATTTGCTGCAACAAATTCAATGGCAATTGCTTTACTATTAGTTTTAGTTATACTTACAATATTACCTATTATTTTATCTAAAGTAAAAAATAATGAGCAAGAGTAATGATGTTTTAGATATTGTATTTAAAATCACTAATGGACTTGAGTATGAAGTGGATGAAAATAGTGTTGTTACTATACTTGAAAAACAGGACCACAAGATTCAAAGGTTTTTTAGAAAGTTAAAAGCTAGAATACCTAAATATAAAAAAATAGAACTAGATGAATATTCTAGTTTCGTGTTTTTACAAATCGATGGTCAAAAGACTGTTAGAAAAATAGGTGAGAACTTAGAAGCTAAATACGGAGAAGAATCTCATCCGCTTTATGAAAGATTGTTAGTTTTTTTAAATCATATTGAAGTTAATTGTCACTATATTGAAAGGCTGGATATATAGATATAAGAAAAATTATTGTAAGATATCTCAGTACGTAAAAGTTAGAAGAGAATTATAAAAGAGGCTGTCTCAAAATAGAGAAAAGCCTCTTTTTGTTAAAATGATTAACATATATTTGATTTAATACAAAAAAGAGTGTCTCATGAACTAAAAAAGTTCATTTTGAGACAATCTCTTTAAGATGTTTAGAATTTGTAGATTTAAAGTAAAAATTATTAAACTAAAGATTACGTTAATATTATTTATTATTAGCTATTTCATCAGCTAAGTTATTTAGATATTCCCATCTTTCATATTTATATTCAAGTTCTTTTTCTAGCTTCGATTTCTCATCCAAAATTTCTTGAAGTTTAGTAAAGTCGGTTGCAAATTTTGAAGTACTTTCCTCAAGTGTTGAAATTTTAGATTCAAGTTTTTCTATGTCGGAGTCAATATTCTCAAACTCTCTTTGTTCATTATATGAAAACTTAAGTTTTTTATCATTTTTAGGTTTTTCTTTTTTTGATATAGTGGAGTTATATTTTTTAACTGATTCCTTTTTAGATTCTTCAAACTCAATTCCTTGAACCTCTCTATAAATAAGATAATCACTGTAATTACCTGTATAGATATGAATTTTTCCATTGCCTTCATATGCAAATATTTTATTACAAATTCTATCTAAGAAATATCTATCATGTGATACTGTAACTACAACACCTCTAAATTCGTCGAGATATTCTTCTAATATTTTAAGCGTTTCAATATCTAAATCATTTGTAGGCTCATCAAGAAGAAGTACATTAGGAGCCAGCATAAGGATTCTAAGAAGATGTAATCTTCTTCTTTCACCACCAGATAATTTTCCTATCAGAGTATACTGCATAGTACCATTAAAAAGAAATCTTTCACACATTTGAGAAGCTGTAATTCTAGTTCCATCTGATGTTTCTATATAGTCACTAGCTTCTTTTATATAGTCTATAGCTTTCATATTAATATCCATATGAGAGTCATCTTGGGAAAAACAACCTATTTTAACAGTTTCTCCGATTGAAATATACCCACTATCAGGTTCTATTTTCCCATCAATTATGTTTATAAGGGTTGATTTACCCATACCATTTTTACCTATTATACCAATTCTATCTGTACGAGCTAAGGTATATTCTAAATTATCTATAACAGTACTTCCTTCAAATGATTTGGATACATTGTGTATTTCTATTATTTTATTTCCAAGTCTACTTGATGCAACGGATATATCGAGATTTTCATTAGGTTTGAAAGCTTCTCTATTTATTAGTTCATCAAATCTTTGTAAACGAGCTTTTTGTTTTGTACTACGAGCTTGAGCTCCTCGTCTAACCCAAGCAAGTTCTGTTCTAATTAAGTTTTGTCGTTTATCTTCAATACTTGCTTCTAATGAAAGTCTTTCCATTTTCTTTTCTAAAAATATTGAATAATTACCATCATAACTAAATAATCTGCCTTTATCCAGTTCAATAATTCTATTTGTAACACGGTCTAAAAAATATCTATCATGAGTTATCATAAGCAATGAACCTTTTCTTGAATTAAGATATTCTTCAAGCCAATCTATAGTATCATTATCCAAGTGGTTTGTAGGTTCATCTAGTATTAAAAGCTCACAAGGTGTAATAAGAGCTGATGCTAAAGAAACTCTTTTTCTTTGTCCACCAGAAAGTTCTTCTATTTTTTGATTGAAGTCATTTATACCAAGCTTTGTAAGCACTGATTTAGCTTCACTTTCTAAATCCCAAAGGTTTAAGGCATCTATTCTTTCGTGTATTGATAATAATTTTTTATTTAATTCATCTGTAAAGTTTGAATTAAGTTTTTCTAGAATTTCTTGATATTCACCAAGTAGCTTTAATTCTTCTGAAGTACCATTAAATACTTGTTCAAGTACAGTTGAATTTTCATTATAAGTTGGGTTTTGAGGTAGATATTCTATTCTAATACCATTAGTTTTTATTATATTACCAGTTTCGCTTTCTTCAACTCCTGCAATAATTTTAAGCAAAGTAGATTTACCAGTACCATTTACACCAATAAGTCCTATTTTTTCACCTTCATTTATTCCAAGAGATATATTTTCAAGCAATTTTTTTTCAGAATAACTTTTACTTATGTTTTCCAATGTCATTAAATTCATATAATTCACCTTTATTTCTAATCTATTATTTTTCAAAATGTTGATAATCTGGGTTTTTCCAATATCCACCCCAACTCCAACCTCTGCCTACAAAAGCATTATAACAATCATCACCTTTTTTTATCATTCCAAATTTCACAGTAGACCTATCAGCATAGACTGTACTTACTTTAGGGCTAACATTATCTCCAGAAACTTGAGGGTTCTGTAATGGATTTATATCTATAGCACGTCCTTTACCATGATTTGAAACTACATTTGTACCAGCTATAGTTCTATAACAAAATGATGAGGTATTATTATCAGACATAGATTTTTCATCTACAGCATCATAATCATCTATTAGCTTGATTTTTTCAATTGGATATTTTTTTTCGTATAATTCTTTAAAAATATCCACGACTTCTGGAGCCAGTTCACTGTCTACTATCATTTCTCCTTGATGAGTTTTTTCATCAAATCCATAGTATGTAAGTTTCAAATAAGATAGACTATCAAAGCTTATAGGTTCATCAGAAGGCATAGATTTACCAATCATTTTATTTTTTATATTATCTGGTATTGAAGAATATGAAAAAGTTGGTTTAATATTGTTATCTTCCTGTTTTTTAATAGAGCTTTGATTATTTTTAGAATCATCTGTTGTATTATTTTTATTTTGCATAGTCTCTTGACTTTTTATATTATCTTTTTTGTTGGAATTAGAGAAAAGTATCTCATATATAGATAATAAGGCAAGAAATAATACAGTTATTACAATTGTTAATTTTAATTTATTAGTTTTTTTTCGTCTTGACTTTTTACTCATATTATCCCCCAGTATTAGATTCATATAAACTATATATATTATACCTCATAAAAATAAACTAGGCTAACAATATTTAGCTAACCTAGAAGATTTCATTTATAGTTTCTCCAATTATTTTTATTCCAATTTCAATCTCTTCAAAAGATAACCTAGAAAATCCAAGTCTTAAAGTGTCAGAGCCAGAGTTATCTGTAAAAAATAAATCTCCAGGCATAAATATAACATTTTTTTCATAACATTTTTCTAATAGAGCTCTAGTATCTATATTTTTTAGTTTTATAAATATATGCAAACCACCATCACCCAAGATGTATTCTGTTTTTATATATTTTTTTACACATTCATATGCAAAGTTGAATTTGTCTCCATAGAACTTACGTATTTTTTTTACGTATTTTTCAAAACCACCATTACTCAAGTAATCAAATAGAATTCCCTGGTCCAAAAAGGATACATGTATGTTTCTACACCTTTTCACACTTTCCAATTTATCTATTACTTTTTTATCTGCAAATATCCATCCAATTCTCATTCCAGGAAATAAAATCTTTGAAAAACTACCGATATATACAACACCATTATTCATATTATCAAGAGAACAGATAGGAAATATATGAGAACTATTGTAGAGTAATTCTTCATTAAATCCATCTTCTATAATTGCTATGTTATGTTTTTTCATAAGATTATAGAATTTGTATCTATTTTCAGGAGTCATTACGATACCTGTGGGATTGTGATAAGAGGGTGTAATATATGCAAACTTTATTTTATTTTTGTACTTAATTAAACGGTCTTCTAACATATTGAAATCCAAACCATCTTCATGTATATCTACACCTAAAATATTGAGATTATGTGATTTCATGATTTTTATAGCAGTATTATGAGTAGGATTTTCACATATTATGTAATCTTTTTCTTGGGTAAAAGACGACATAATAATATCAAAGCCTTCTGTAAATCCATTTGTTATTAGTATATCTTTATTACTTATATCAACACCCTTGTTTGTCATATATTCTAATAAATAATCAATAAGGGGCTTATAACCTTGTGCGTATCCATAGTTAAGTAGTTTATGACCTTCTAATGAGATTCTATTTAAAAAGGATTTTTTGAATTCTTCCATATCAAATAAATCTCCATCTGGAGAAATACTTTTAAAGGAAATTAAGTCAGAGCTCCAAGGAATTTCACTTTTTATAATATCCAATTCACTAGCTTTTTTAGAGTATGTATTCTCTAAATAATCCCAGTTTAATGACCATGTAGTACTTGGAGGTTTATTATTTGATTTGACAAATGTACCCTTTCCTGAAATAGAGTAGATTAACCCTTCTGATTTTAATTCTTCATAAGTCAAAACTACAGAATTTCGGCTAACTTGTAAAAGCTGACTAAGCTCCCTTGTAGAAGGGAGCTTACTATTGTCTGAAACTAGTCCTTTTGATATCATATCACTTATATAATTTTTAATTTGTATATAAATTGGTTCATTATCATTTAATTTTAGATTTGAAAATATCAAATTACCACCTCAAATTATTTCATCTAATTTAAAGAGTATTCTATAAGTTTATCTAATAGTTCACTGTACTTAATACCTCTAGCAGCAGCACTTCTAGGAATTAAACTAGTTTGAGTCATTCCCGGAAGAGTATTTAGTTCAAGAACATATGGAATACCTTCACTTATAATCATATCAACTCTTACATATGCTTTGCAATTAAAAATTTTCCAACAAGTCTCAGAAATTTCATTTACTCTTTTTTGAAGTTCTTCATCTAAATAAACAACTTCTTCTTTTGCTCCTTTTTCAACAGAGTATTTAGCTTCATAATCAAAGAAACCTGAATCAGATTTTATAGATACTGTAGGGAATACTTCTCCATTTAGTATGAATGAAGTATATTCTCCACCTGGTATATATTTTTCAATCATTACAAATTCATCAACTTCCAGACCTTTGCGAACTGCTTTTTCAACTTCATCTTTAGAATGAATAAAAAATGTGGCTACACTTGAACCTCCTGAGTTTGGTTTTATAAATACTGGATAGCCTATATTATCTATTTCATCATAGTCTATTTCATCAACTGATTTTACTAAAATCCATGGGGCAGTAGGTAAATTTGAATCTCTAAGCATTTTTTTAGTTATATTTTTATCCATACACATTCCACTGCAAAGAGGTCCACATCCAGAATATGGTATATCCATAGTTTCAAGTATTGATTGTATACATCCATCTTCACCAAACTTTCCGTGTAAAGCAAGTATTGCAAAATCTACATCTTCTGGTATCTTTGTAAATATATCTTTTTTATCGTCTATTATTACTTTTACAACGTCATATTTATTTTTATCAAGATTGTTATATATCTCTTTTCCTGAATTTAAAGAAACTTCTCTTTCTGATGATATACCACCCATTATAACTGCTATTTTCATATTATACACTCCTATTTTGATTTTTATTATTTTAAAGTAAATTTTTTATTTATATATTTAATTATATGAATTAACGGTTGACGATGAAAGTACCACTATATATGAAGTTTATATTATGTGTGGTTTTAAAATCATAATCTAGTTTAAAGATATATTTAAATGATTTTTTAACTTTATTTATGTTATTATTTTTGCTAAAATTATTGTTATGAACTTAAGACTAGTCTTAATGGCTATAAATCAAGGAGTGATAAATTTTGAAAGCAGAAATAATAAGTGTAGGAACAGAAATACTATTAGGAGATATAGTAAATACAAATTCTCAATTTTTAGCTAAGGAACTTGCATCATTGGGTATAGAAGTATACCATCAGAGTACAGTTGGAGATAATAAGCAAAGGCTTTTAGAATGTTTTGGTGAGAGTCTAAAGAAAAGTGATTTAGTCATTACTACAGGTGGTCTTGGGCCAACTGGTGATGATATAACAAAAGAAACTGCTGCAGAATACTTTGGTCAGGAATTAGAATTACATAAACCATCATTAGAAGTTTTGGAATCTTTCTTCTTTAAAACAGGAAAAAAAATGGCTGAAAACAATATGAAACAAGTATACTTTCCAAAAGATGCTATAGTACTAAAAAACAATAATGGTACAGCTCCAGGAGCAATTTTAAAGAAGGATGATAAAAGTATAATAGTATTGCCTGGACCTCCAAGAGAAATGAAGGCTATGTTTAATGAGAGTGTCAAACCTTACTTACAGCAATTCACAAATGAAATTCTAGTGTCTAAAACTTTAAGATTATATGGAATCGGGGAGTCAAATCTAGAATTAGAAATTCTCGATATAATTAATGAACAAACCAATCCAACAGTTGCTTTGTATGCAAAAGAATTAGAAGTTACAATAAGAATAACTGCAAAGGCTGAAACTGAAGAAGAGGCTTTTAAGTTAATAAAACCAGTAGAAGAAAAAATAAAAGGTAGAGTTGGCAAATATATATATACTGAAGGAGACATTTCAGTATCTGAAGGAGAGACTGCATTAGAAGATGCTGTTTCAAAGCTTCTCGTAGAAAAAAATCTAACAATAGCAGTAGCTGAATCTTGTACTGGTGGTTTGGTTTCTTCATCTCTTATAAACTACCCAGGAATATCTTCTGTATTTCTTGAAGGTTGTGTAACATATTCTAATGATTCTAAAATGAAAAGATTAGGGGTAAAAAAAGAAACTTTAGAAGAGTTTGGAGCAGTAAGTGAACAAACTGCAATAGAAATGGCTGAGGGCGTTGCTAAAGGGCTTAAAACCAATATAGGTATATCTACAACTGGAGTAGCTGGACCTGGAGGAGGAACTGAGGAAAAGCCTGTGGGATTGGTTTATACTGCAATATATATAAATGGAAAAACAATAGTAAAGAAAAATATATTTAATGGAGATAGAAGAAAGATAAGATTAAGAGCTACTAGAGATTTACTTAATGAATTGAGAATACAATTAGAAAAGCTTTAAGTTATTATGATATTAGTTATATTTAAAGCACTAGTGTAAATATAAAATTATTTTTGGAGGGCTTTTAATTTATGATAAAACATATATTTTGTGATTTAGATGGAACTCTATATGAAAATGGAACTATAACAAAAGAGGATATATCAGCAATTGAAGAAGTAGAAAAAAAGGGAGTGCAGTTTAATGTTGCTACAGGTAGAATCTTTAAACAAGCTCGTAATATTATCAAAGACAATTTAGATATGAATGGATATTATATATGTGAAAATGGTTCATTTATACATGATAAAGATTATAATGTGATTTTTAAAAGAACGATAGATGATAGTTTAGTGAAAAAAGTAATTGATAGATTTGAGTCAAGTGATGCACAATTGTATTTTAAATATAAGGGTGATGTAATTGTGGGCAGTGATACAACTGCTTTTAGACACTATTCTAGTGATTTTATAGTTGACCCTGATTTTGAGAAAAGAAGTAGTTTTGATAATCTTATAGGAAATATAGGGGTATGTTCTGAAAATTTAGAGGAGTTATCTAGAATAGAACTTTATCTGAAAAGTGAGTTTAGTGAAGTATTAGAGATATATTTTTCTGGAACATATACTTTAAATATAGTTCCTAAAAGTGTGTCAAAGAGGGGAAGTATAGAACATGTAATAAAAACTTTAAATGTAAGTCCAGATGAGGTTGCTACTATTGGGGATTCTCCAAATGATATTTGCATGTTAGAAGGGTTTAAATACAGTTTTGCCATGTCTAAAGCAAGGGAAGATGTAAAGCAAAGTGCAAATTATATAGTAGATAGTGTAAAAAATGCTATAGATGTTATAATGGAGATAAATAATTAAATATAAGATTTGTATGGTTAATTAAAATTTAATAGATTATATTTTCGTATAAATCTATTAATTAGTCAATTTTATAATATTTTCTTTATTTATTTTATAATATTTTCTTTATTTAATATAAAAAAATGACTGTCTTAGAGAATTATAAAATTATATTTTATATTCTATAGGTCAGTCATTTTGATTATACTCAATTATAAGTTTGAAAATTCTTAAGTTAACCGCAATTTGCTATATGATATGATTTTATTGTATTAGATAAAATAGAGTCAAGTATATAATTTATGACACTATTGCAAGTGTAAGCTGAAAATTTTAAATCATTCATATAATCAGTTTTCTTTTTATAATCACTATAAAGTTTAGTAAAAAACTTTTCAAAGCTATTATTTATAGTACCACGTTTAATTTTAGATAAATCAACATCCTTTGCAAATGCTCCAAGTTCCCTTTCATAAGTAACATGTTTATTTAGGCTATGCTTAAATTCCCAGCGTTCACTGTGAGCTACACAGAAAAAATCACATAAAAAATGGCATATGACTCCTAGTTCCTGACTAAGTCTACTTACTGAAAAGTATTTAGAAAGACTATCTATATTAAGACTACATAGGTAGTTTATCTTAGAAACAATCATATTAAATGATTCATCTAAATAATGTTTTTTTAATTTATATTTAGAAAAAGCATCTGGCTTTATATTACCATATATAAAATTTTTTTCGCTTATAAAGAATGTTTTATTTTCATCTATATTATTAAGTATTGATTTTGCCATAATAAAATGGGTATTCATTAACATATTTACACCTCGTATAGTTTGTTAGACTTATTAAATATATTATTATGATATGATATTTATGATAAAAGTTTAATGGTAAATATATGAAATTAAGTCAATCATATTTATTTAAATAATTTCAACCATATTCATAATACCAGTAAATGGCCAAATTTACAATATGTAAATAGTGTTAAGTTTTTATTTATCAAATTTAAAATTAAGTATTAGTATACTTTCTAATTAACCTACTAGCCTTAGATTGTGAAATTTCAAGGTGTTTGGCTACTTTATAAGAACTGCCAAATTTTTCATAAGCATCCAAAATTATATTTTTTTTGTACTCCATAATTAAGGTATCAAAATTTTTATTTTTATAATCAATAGATTTTGAGTCAGATATAGTAACTTTATTAATTTGGGATATATGTACTTTATTTCCATTATTGATATGTATATTTTTTGTAAGGATGTTTGGTAAATCATCTATTGTTATATGATTATTTGTGCAAGTAAGTAAGATTTTTTGAATTATATTCTGCAATTCTCTTATATTACCTGGAAATTCATAATTTGCAATAACATCCACAGCTTCTTTGGAAATAGTTTTATTTAGGTTGAAGTCACTTGAGTACATATTAAAATAATATTTTATAATATCTACTAGATTATCCCTTCTTTCTCTAAGAGGAGGCAATTTTATTTCTATAACATTTAATCTATAATATAAATCTTCTCTAAATTTTTTTTCTTTTACCTTTGAAACTAAATCAGAATTTGTAGCAGATATAATCCTTATATCGACCTTTTTGTTTTTTAAGCTTCCAACTGGAGTAAAAGTTTTATCCTGTATTAATTGCAAAAATTTTGCTTGTAGATTTTGTGGTATATCTCCTATTTCATCTAGAAAAAGAGTTCCTCCATCAGCTAATTCTACAAGCCCAGCTTTACCTTTGGTATTTGCACCTGTAAAAGCACCTGGAGTATATCCAAAAAGTTCAGATTCAAGGAGTTGTGGAGATATAGTTGCACAATTTATGGTTGTAAATGGACCATTGGCTCTATTACTGTTATGGTGTATATACCTAGCAAGTGAACTTTTTCCTGTTCCAGACTCTCCTAATAAAAGTACACTTACATCCGTTTTAGAAACATGATTTACTGTGTTTATGATTGGTCTCATTGCTATTCCGTCCATAATTACAGTATCTTCAATTCTAAGGGAAGTTCTGTATAGTGTTTCTACTTCAGATTTATATTTTTTTACTTGTTTTTTTGTATCTTCAAGTTTATTTTTTATATTATTAAGCTCAGTTATATCTCTACAATTTTCAACAATGAATTCTAAATTTCCATTTTCATCAAATACAGGAGTAGCAGTTATGATGAGTTTTTTTCCTGTTTGAGTATCTTGTTCTAGTGAAAATTTAGACTTTGTTTTTAATACGGATGGTATGGGACTTTTTGTTGAATATCCAGATTCCTCTAAGAAAGAAACATTTTTTCCTAAAATATCTTCTTTTTTTAGACCATAATTTTCTTCAAATGCTTTATTACAATATATTAGTATTCCTTTATTATCAGATACACATATTTCGTCATGAGAGGCTTCTAATATCTTTTGATAAAACTCCAAATCTAATTTTAAATTCAAATCCATTTTTCTGTTTTCCTCCTAAATTTTTAATGATATGTTAATATAGGTTTAATTTATTAAATACAATTAAAATTTAATGTTTATATATAATACATAAGTTTTAGTCTATTTTAAACTTGAATAAGTTATATATAACTCATTTTACAATTAAAACAAGTCTAAATCAACTTGAAGTATGTATGAGATAAGTATGAAAAAATTGAAATTTATTAGTACTGTTGAAAATACTTTTTTTGTGTCGATATATATTGTATTAAAGTGGCGTAATTTTTGCTTAACAAAAACGATGTGTATTGACTTAAATAAAATTAGAGGGGAATTTAAAATAGGAGAAAAAGTAAAGGGTATGTATTTATCACGATAGCAGGAATACTAAGGGCTACACTTGGATTATTTGGAAAGTTTTTCTTTACGGAAGCTATTTGGGGTGATGTTAATATCATCAGTAGTAGCATTTAATCTTTCTTATGATGGAATAAGAATGTTTTATAAATACTAAATAACTATAGAGAGAACTATATTTATATAATTCTTTCTATAGTTATTATTTTTTAATATTATTTTATTTGTAATAAATATGCATTATTAAACAAACTTACAACCTTGATAAGAATTTCGAACCTTCAAAGTATCATCAATTTGATTTAAAATCTCCCATTTTTTTAGACTCCACAAAGGACCAACTAGTTCATCTCTCTTGCCATCACCAGTAAGTCTATGGATTATCATAGTTTCAGGAAGTATTTCTAATTGGTCACAGACGAGATTGATATATTCATCTTGTTTCATAAGAGTTAACATGCCATTTTGTAGCATCTTTTCCATAGGAGTGTCTTTTATGACATGTAATAAATGAATTTTTATGCCATCTACCCCCATTTTACCAACTGCTTTTGCAGTTTCCATCATCATATTATAATCTTCACCAGGAAGACCATTTATAATGTGTACAACAACCTTTATATTTTTAGCCTTTAATTTTTCAACAGCTTCAACAAATGTTTTATAATCATGTCCTCTATTTATAATTTTAGATGTAGAATCATGAATTGTTTGAAGTCCAAGTTCAACCCATAAGTTAGTTCTTTTGTTTAGTTCAGATAAGTATTCTACAACATCATCTGGTAAACAGTCAGGTCTTGTTGATATTGAAAGACCTATGACATCATCAAGTTCTAATATAGTCTCATACTTTTCTTTTAAAACCTCAAGAGGAGCATACGTATTTGTATAAGCTTGAAAATAACCAATATATTTTGCATGAGGCCATTTTTTTAACATCATTTCTCTTATATTATAAAATTGACTAATAAGATTATCTTTAGGGTTACCAGCAAAGTCACCAGAACCTTCCTTGCTACAATAGGTACATCCGCCATAGCCAATACTTCCATCAATATTTGGGCAAGTAAATCCTGCGTTTATCGATACCTTAAAAACTTTTTCTCCAAAAGTATTTCTAAGATAATAATTCCAAGTATGATATCTTTTATTATCAAAAGCATATTTAAATTTATCCAAAGTAATCACCTATTTCTAATAAAATTGTACACTCAATTTGTACAAAAAACATATTACCATAAATATATGACTTAAACAAATTCTATTTTAAGTAATATAAAAATAATGCAAGAAAATAATTAATATTTTCTTGCATTATTTCCAGAGAAAAATAGAACCAATCCAAATAATATTATGAAAAAGGACATTATCGATACTATAAACCTAGATAGAAAAAGTGGAGATAATATAAGGCATATACCAAATAGAATCTTAATTATATTCCAAGTTGTAAATTTAGAATAAGGATTGTTCTTGTTATTTACAAGTGCTACTAGTTGATTAAATATTAAATAAAATCCTAAAAACAATGAAAATATACTTTGTATTTTTTGAGGAAATACAAAAAGTAATATACATGCAATTATTAGAATCCATTGGACATTAGTAGAGGGTTTAATTTCTTCTTTAGTAGCATATCTTTTTAGTTCGTTAATATTTTTCAGATTTAAATATGCAAAGAATAAAAGTGCAATACCAAAAGTCCAAGAAATTAATTTTATACCTAGTGCCTTAAATGTAAGACACAATAATCCTAATATAACGAGTAATACTCCCATTAACATAAATTTAGTAGAATTTTCTTTTTTATTGAAGTTATTAAAATCAATATTAAAATTTGTGTACATAAAATCACCTCCAAAATTAATAGAACAATTATAACAGAAATTTATAGCCAAATAAAGTCTAGTGTATAAAAATTAAACCATACTTAGTAATTAATTAACAGGTTGTATCATAAACTTCTATTAATAGAATTATATAGAAGGGGGTTTGTCCATGACAAAATTATGGGCAATAATATTTGCATTATTAGCAGGTGGTTCTACTGCTCTTGAAGCTTTTATAAATGGAGAGCTAGGAAAAAGTACAACGGCACTAGTAGCCACCTTTATAAGCTTAACTGTAGGAGCAATATTTTTTTTGGCAAGTATAATAGTTACAGGCGATTTAAAATATCTAATATCTATAAATGGTTTTAACTATAAACTATTATTAGGAGGAGTATTTGGAGGTCTAATAATATATTTTACAGTGAAGGCAATTCCAAATTTAGGAGTATCAAATACACTTATATTGACACTTGTATCTCAAGTTCTAGTTGGATTTTTTATTGATGGCGTGATTTTGGGACAAGAAACAATGCATTTATACAAATACATAGGGGTTATACTTTTAATATTAGGGACATTTTTTATAGTGAATTAACAATTTAAAGTAGTATATAATTTGCTAAGCAACTCAAAAATTTGGTATAATTATAATAATTAAACAAAGTTAGATGAAAGAGGTGTTAAGATTGGCTGATGAAAAATTTGTAATGTCATTTAGTGGTGGTAAGGATAGTATATTGGCATTAAATCGAATGTTGAAAAAAGGATATAAGCCTGTGGCACTCTTGACAACTGTAAGTGAAGAACATGGAAAATCATGGACACATAATTTAGAATATAATATGCTTAAACAAGTAAGTAGCAATATAGGATTACCTTTATTAGTTGCTGAGTGTGGAGTAGAAGGATACGAAGAGAGTTTTGAGAGAGCTTTAATAAAAGCTAAAAATATGGGAGCAACAATATGTGCGTATGGAGATATAGACATAGAAAGTCATAGAAAATGGGATTCTGATAGATGTGATGCAGTTGGTATGAAAGTAAATTTACCGTTATGGAAAGAGAGTAGAGAAAGCTTAGTATATGAATTTATAGACAGTGGGTTTTGTAGTATTGTAACAAAAGTAAATTTAAAGTATCTAGGAGAGGAATTCTTAGGAGAAAAATTGACTAGAGAACTCGTTAAAAAGATAAAAGATGCAGGTGCAGACCCATGTGGAGAACATGGAGAATATCATACGTTTGTAGTAGATGGTCCAATATTTGAAAAACCTGTAGAATATGAAGTAAAAGGAACTTTAATAAAAGATGGTTATGGATATTTAGAAATAAAATAATTACATAAATAAAATACCTATTATATAATCCTAGTTTTTGCAAAGGTTTAATATTTGCAAGATTGTATAATAGGTATTTTTTATTTTATATATTTTTAAATAGTATTGTTTAAGCAACCTTATTTAGATTAGAGTCTAATGTAGAAAAATTCTTTTTTAGGAAAACTATTGATAAAATAAGGCATATAAATTCGGAAACAATAGTAGTCATCCATATTCCTTTACCACCAAATATTAGTATCATTGAAATTAGACTTAAAACAACTATTACAAGCCCTCTACCAAGGGATATAACAGTAGAAATTGATGGTTTTTCTACTGAAACAAAGAATCCAGAAATTATTACATTAATTCCCACTAATAAGAAGGATATAGAGAATATTTTAAATACACGAATTCCTTCATTAAATAGTATTGTTTCTTCTGGGTGTATAAATAAAGAGACTATTGTTCCTGAAAAAGCCATACAAATTGCAAATACAGCAATTGATGCTATTACTGTGGATTTTATCCCCATTTTTAATAATTTTTTTACATTATCTATGTTTCCTGCACCATAATAAAAACTAGTAAGTGGTTGCATACCTTGAGTTATACCCATCATAGTCATAAGTACTAGTGTATTTATATAATTTATAACACTATAATAAATAAGAGCATTTTCTCCAATATATTTAGTAAGACTCAAATTAAAAAGTAAGACAACTATACCACAACTTAACTCAGTAGTTGAATCAGGAAAACCTATAAATACAATTTTTCTAAGTGTCTTAAAATCAACTCTAAATTTTGAAAAATTCAAAGTAGAGTTTTTTCTTAAAAAGTGTACTAAGAAAAAAATAGTAGAAAAGACTTGAGACAAACCTGTTGCAATACCAGCACCTTTTACACCCCATCCAAATTTAATTACAAATAGGTAATCAAGTATGATGTTTGTAAGAGCAGATATTATTACACCAACAGTAGCTAATATTGGAAATCCATCAGTTTTTATTATAACCTCTAAAGAGTAAGATACTATAAAGAATCCGTTAAAAAATATTATTATTCCTAAATAATCTTTAACCATGCCAATTGTAGATTCTGTAGCTCCTAAAAATAGTGCTAATCTGTCTAAATTAAAAAAAGTTATAGCTAATATAATTATAGATAGTATAATTATTGATACTAAGTTAAATGAAAAGACTTCATTTGCAGACTTAATGTCTTTTTTACCTAGATAAATTGCAATTATAGTGGATGCACCAGTTGAAAATAACAGAGAAACTGCAAATATAAAATTAATAAAAGGCATTGATATATTGACAGCAGCTAAAGCTAATTCTCCAACTCCCTTACTTACAAATATTCCATCAACCATTGTGTACAGTGAGAAAACCCACATTGCAACTACAGATGGTGCTAGGTATTTAAAAAACCTTTTACCTAGACTCATGTTTTCGTTTATAGATATTTTTGTATCCATTTATTACCACTCCTTGTAAATCTATTATAAAATTACGAAACTATTAATTAATAATTTTATTTCTAATATAAATGATAAACTATGGTATAATGCCAATGTCAACATCAAATAGTAAATAATTATAAATATTATTAAATAATAGTGATTTCAAGCGTTTTATAAGTACATCCTATTATATATATTACTGACATTTAACTGACAAATAGGAAAAAAAGTACTTTAACTGACATAAAACTGACCATTATTTGAATAGTATTTTGCTTATATTTTCAGATGCTTCTTTGTCCATTTCATCTAATAAGTGAGAATATCTATTCATAGTTATTTTTATATCTGCATGTCCTAATCTTTCAGAAATAGCTTTTATGTTAGTACCTGAAAGTAACATCAAGGTTGCATTTGTATGTCTTAATTCATGTACTTTTATATCTCTAAGATTATTATCTCTTAATAGTTTTTTAAAAGGAGCAACAAAAGTTGGTTGAACCCACGGGTTGAATCTTTTATTTAAGCATATCAAATCGAATTCATTTTTCAATATACCCTGTAATTTTAACTTATTTTATTTTAATTTTTCCTCTTTAAGTAAACTTATAAGTTCATCAGGAGCAAATAATTTTCTTTTGGATTTAGGGGTTTTAGGGTCTTTGAAGATTATTTTATTGTCTACATAAACTAATGTTTGATTTACATGTATGATTTTTTTATCAAGGTCTACATCTGACCATCTAAGTGATACAGCTTCACCAAAACGTAATCCAAGGGTTAGCATCAAAAAAATTGGTATACCTATATGAGTATTTTTTGATTTTTCTAATAATAATTGAGCTTCCTGTTTTGTATAAAACTTGGAAGTTGAACTATTTTTTTTGATTGGGGTTGTAACAAAATCACAAATATTTTCTGATGTTTCTTTTAATCTATAAGATTCTTTCAATACTGATTTTATAAAACCGACTTGGTTTTTTGCTGAATTTAACATGTGCTCATTGTATATGTTATTTATATAAGACTGTAAAATAGAAGGAGTTATATCTATTAATTTCATATCTTTAAAGAAAACTTCAATTTGATTTTTAATCATGTTTTTTCTATTTCTAACAGTATTAGGAGAAAAACTACATTCTCTATCTTTTATATATCTGTAACATCTTTCTACAAGCGTTACATCACTTGGAGCAACAAACTTATTATTGTTTATAGTAGACTTTATTTCAATTAAATGTTTTTCAGCATCCTTTTTCTTTTCATAACTTCCATAACTTTTTTGTTTCTTTTTGCCAGTTTCTTCTTCCACGTATTCCACATATACGTGAAACTTTTCCCCTCTTTTTCTTATAAAAGCTGATTTAATGTTCATATGTACACTCCCTTTATAAGTTTTGTATAAAATTTATATAAAAGAGCAGTTATACTGCTCTAATATCTAATGAATATTAAGATGATTTTTTAAAGCTTCTTGAAGTATCTGAGAAAAATTAATCTTATGTTTTTCAGCTTCTCTGTTAAGCCACTGTGGTATAGTAAGTGTCTTTTTAACAGAGTAATTTTCTATGGCTTTACGATGAATAGGCATATATATTTCTATTAAAGTAGGTATTTGATTTTCATCTAAGTTTAATTTATCTATAGTAGTTGCAGGAGGGATTATGTCGTTATCTTCTTCCATCCCATACAGATGTAGTCCTAGAGCTTCTTTTGCCATTTTTAAGGCTTCTTCTGTTGTATCTGCACATGTAAGGCAACCTGGCAAATCAGGAAATTCTACAGAAATACCATCTTCGTCATAGCTTAGTATAGCAGGATATACATATATATCTTTTTTCATTATATCAACTCCTTAAAGTTTTTGTAAGGAGAGAGGGATTAACTAATATTAATCCCTGCTTGTTTAAAAATACTTTTTACAGTTCTAAGAGGTAAATCTTTATTCGGGTGAGGAACAGTAACTTTACCTTTTTTAGTAGGATGTTTAAATTGATGATGGTCACCAACACAATTTACTTCATACCAACCATTCGCATTAAGTATTTTTAAAATTTCTCTTGAAGAATAAGATTTCATACTCCCTCCTTACAATTACATTATAACACGTGTTTATATACGTGTCAATTGGTAAAACGATAAATATTTTAAAGAAGGAAAAGAAAATTAAATGTAGAATTATTAAGATGTATAGTATTTTATATATAAAAAGGGGGAAATATCGTGAAATCAAAGAAATTATTATCACTAGGGTTAGCTATGTTAATGTTTGTTGCTGGTTTTCCGATATCAGCTAATGCACTTGATAAAATTGATAAGATTCAAGGAGCAGATAAATACGAAACTGCTGGTATCATAGCTGACAAACAAAGTTATACTACTGCAATACTTATAAATGCAGATAATACAATGGCTGATGGGTTAAGTGCAAGTGGACTTGCAGGAGTTACAAATGCACCAATTCTTTTAACTAAGAAAAATAATATACCAAATACAACTCTTAAGAGAGTAGAGAAAGCTAACAAAGTGTACATAATTGGTGGAGAAAGTTCTATTGATAAGGCAACAGAAACATTTCTAAAAGATAAAGGAATAGAGACTAAAAGGCTTCAAGGTAGTGACAGAATTAAGACAAGCTATAATGTAGCAAAAGAAATAAATTCTATTAATAAAGTAAATAAGGTAATATTAACTAATGCTTTCAAAGGTGAACCAGATGCTATGAGTATTGCTTCTGTAGCTGTTAAAGATAAAGCACCTATAGTATTAACTGATGGGAAAAGTGTACCATTTAATACAACTGGAATAGAAAGTTATGCTATAGGTGGAACTTCATCAATGAGTGACAAACTAGTTAATGATACTAATTCAACTAGATTGGGTGGAGTAGATAGATATGATACCAATAAGAAAATAGTTAACAAATTCTATAGTGGAGCCAAAGAATTTTACATAGCAAGTGGAACAGATTTAGTGTATGTACTTGTTGGTTCTACAATAGCTAAGAATAATCCAATTGTGTTAGTTGATGACAATAGTAATAAGACTGTGTTAAAAGGTGCAACTAAAATAACAGCAATAGGAAATCTAAATAACAATGCTATAGAACAATCTCTAAACATAACAAAAAATATTGCCAGTCCAACTACTGGAGGAAAGTATACTGTAAATGAAGCAACTGAGAGAATAGCTTATATTTTAGATGAAGAAGTATTTGTAGATTATGAATCAGGTATTAAATCAAAAACATACCCAGATGAATGTTTTTTATATTATATGAGAAACTTCACTTATCAAGGTAATGATTATTATGTAATCGGTTCTGATGAAGATGATTTTAGATTTTTAGTAAATATGAATAATTTGAATGATATACTACAATGGTATTCAAATGATACAATAAAAAGGTTTGATGCAGAAGGTTATTTGAAAGAGAGAAAAGCAATTGATATGGCACTTGAGGCATGTTCTAGTGAATATGGCATTAGTAAAGATGAGTTGATAACAGATGGAGAAGAACATAATATAAGTACTGATTTTTATGTGGTTGTATTGTATGAGAGTTCTGGAATAGATTCATATTGGGTTTTTATAGATACTGATACATGGACTGTTCATGATATACAGCGTTTAAATCAAAATGAAGAATTAGTATCATATCATGATGTAAACCCAAATACAGAAGCAGATAAGTATTATAATAGAGATGTTGATGACGTTAATATTATATTCGTTCCATCAGAAAATAATCCTTTTGATAATGATGTAGATGGAATAAATTAAACATAAATATTTATTATAAGGAGCTAAGTTATAAAAATAAATATAATGTAGCTCCTTTTTTGTTTCTAAAAAGAATAAATTAAAAGCTTTAATCGGGTCTTTAAAATAAAGTGTGTATTCTTCTAAAAAATGGTGATAATTAAAATATTAAATATCACTATATAAAAGGAAGGTGCACACTTTTTATGTTTAACAAAAACGAAATATTAAAAAAACTTATT
>NZ_JADGMN010000018.1:0-69631 GCF_020662285.1 Clostridioides sp. ES-S-0108-01
CTTAAAATGCATAGCATCCATATATACAATTGGATAAACTGATTCTAAAGTTCTACTTTGCCATTCGGCGGCAGCCTCCACAACCTTGTCGGTTATTTTAGATATCATTGATGGTGATACATCTATTCCATACAGCTCTTCCATTTCTGATTGAATATCTCTTACACTCATGCCACATGCATAAAGACCAATTATTTTTTTATCTAGTTCATTGCAAACCGTTTCATATTTTTTTACAACCTTCGGCTCAAACTCAGCATTTCTATCTCTTGGTATATCTAAATTTACCTCTCCAAAACTGCTACTTACATTTTTAGAACTATATCCATTTCGATAATTTTTATCACACATATCTTTTCTTTCATATTTATTTCTACCTAAATGCTCCTCCATTTCTGCATCTAATAGTTGCTGAATAACATCTTTGAATAGTTTTTGCATAAGGCCATTTTTCCCAACCACATCTTCCATTGTCTTGCATTTTTTAACTTCTGTTTGATAATCAACATCTGGAACAATTATATCTTTCATTTTCAAAACCTCCAAAATTTTTTATATGAATATTATTCCAAATTTACCAATTTTGTATACCAAAAAGACTATAGGTAAATTTGTTTTTACACAAATCTACTTACAGCCCCTTCTTACTTGTCGCAAACTAAGTATTTATTTATCCTAGACTAGCTAATTAGTTATAATGAACCAACTGCTTATTTATTACCTATTAACTAATTGTTTATCACGAACCAACTGCTTATTTATTACCTATTAACTAATTGTTCATTACGAACTAACTACTTATTAATTAATTGTTTATCATGAACTAGCTAATTTTGAACTACTCCATCTTAACTACCTTAGGTAATATCTGAAGGCAGAGACTCTTATTTAATTTTTATCCAAGCAAATTTATATGCACCTAAAGTTAGCTTACCTTTGATATTAGTATTTTCCAATATATTTACACCACTAAAACCACAGTCTATAGTCTTCTCATTAGATGTAACATTAGTTACAAATACTACCTTCTCATTAGTTTCTTTATTCTCACGCTCTAGTGCAAATATTTCTCTTCCAAAATCCAATACATTTTGATTTGCATATGGAGAGAATGCACTCTCTCCTTTTCTTATATCTATCATATTTTTAAGTTGAGTAAATATCTTATTTCTTCTAGAATTATTTTCTAATTCATAACAAATCCTACTATACTCTAACTTTTCTCTGTTTATTCTTCTGTTTATACCTGATTTTTCTACTCCTTCATAATAGTTTCTAGAGCCTAATAGAGAATGATAGTATATAGCTGGTACACCTATAAATGATAATAATAATGCATGTGCCGATAATATCTTTTGTATTTGGACATCTTCCTCTATATCTTCATCTTTATTTAATAAAGCATCTAAATAATTTATATTTAACTCATATACAGACTTAGTTCCATCTGGATTATCCTTGTATGATACTCTACCACCATTAACTATAGTCTTATCTACTAACATTTTACATTCTTCTTCTGTAAGTATACCCTCTGTAGGTCTCATTCCTATTCCATCATGACTTGCTAAGAAGTTAAAGAATGTAGCATTATCAGATACCTTATCTATAGTCGAAGCCCATTTTGTAAGCTTAGTAGAATCATGTGTAGTGAACGTATGAAGCGTTAATGGTGGTAATGTAAATTGATATACCATATGTGCTTCATTTGTAGTATCACCAAAATAGCTTATATTTTCTAAATGAGGTACGTTAGTCTCAGTTATTATTTGAGTATTTTTCTTAAAGTAATCAAGTATTATTCTCCATAGTTGTATTATCATGTGAGTTTGTGGTAAATGTATACAGGTAGTACCAGACTCCTTCCATAAGAATCCTATAGCATCAAGTCTTATAGAATTTGCACCATTTAATGCATAGTTAAGCAAAACTTCAGTAATCTCTATAAGTACTGGGAAATGCTTAACATTTATATCTATTTGGTCTTCACTAAATGTAGTCCAAGCAGTCTTCACACTGTCTTTTCCTTGGTACTTATGTATTATTGGAGAAGTTCTAGGTCTTACTACATTTGAGTAATCAAAATTTTTATCTCCTGGTATAAAATAATTTTGATACTTCTCTTCTCCACTTAAGTATCCCTTAAACCATCTACTACTCTTTGATATATGATTTGCAACAAAATCATACATTAATCTATAATCTTTAGACAAATTGTTTATATTCTCCCAATTTCCAAGATTGTTATCTATTTTCATATAATCAACAACAGAGAATCCATCATCTGAAGTGTATTCAAACATAGGAAGTATATGAACATCAGTTATAGTATCTCCTACTTTATTGTTTAAGAATTTCTTTAAAGTATCTATAGTGGGTACACCTTCTTCATATATACTATCTCCGTAAGTTATTAAATATACATTCTTTTCAGATATAGCATCCACCTTGTCAAAATCCTTACCTTCAAACTTCTCAATAGTATCTTTCATAATATCAAAGAACTTTGGTTTGTACTTTTCTTTATATATTTTTTTAAGTTTTTGTTCTATACCTTGTAACAGTATCGTCTTATTCATTGTATTCTCCTCCTAATAATTTAAGAGTTATGTATCCTTTAGCTTTTATTTGTACATTAGAATCCAAAGTATCCAACTCCCTCTCATATAAATTGGTTATCTTTATATCCTTTATATATTTGCTATTTATACTTACTTCTTTAGCTTCACTTGTCGGATTAAATAATCTTACTATTACTCCATCCTCTTCGTAAGATTCTTTACACACACTCATAAATACATCATCATTATCTATATTAAATAAGCTATAGCTTGATAAGTTTATAGTATTATCTTTAGGTATTTCAAATCTTTCTAATCTTTCTTCAAATAAATTCAAATCTTGATTTTGGTAAGTAGTATATTTATTTATAAATTTATCAGTAACATCAAATAACTCTGCTACATCTTCATCTGACTCATCATAGTATATGGCATACTCAAACTTTAATTTATTATTAAGAAGTTGTGCATCTTTAGTATACACGACCTTGTTATTTATACCAGAGGCTCTACCTGGTCTCCAAGCCAAGTTATCTCTTCCCAGTAAACCAACACTTCTATATAAAGTAAGTGCTATTTTGCTATCTTCTAATATTTCATATTCTTTTATACCTTTTGTGACCAAAGCAAAAGTATTGCTATTATCTTTTAAAGCTACAAAGTTCTCTAAACCATATATACATACTGGCTTTTCAGCAAACTTTCTTTCTTTCCAATTATCTAAGTACATATTGTAGTTTTGTCTTGTTATGGCAGAGAATCCTTGGTCACTTAATGATACTTTTGATTTTATATTTGTGTTGTACACAACTCTTAATCTGTGGTCTTTTACAGTATTTTCTATATCATGTGAAACTCTTATAAAATTTTCACCATTTCTTACTTCTATCTTAGTTATTATTTCTAATATAGTTGATTTTTTATTTAATTTTCTTGCTTCTATGTCAAAAGGCAATTCTATACTATGTTTTAACTTCATAGTTTGTACTAAATTGCTCTTTGATACTTCTAATAACTCTGCTTTAGTTGCTAATATATCTTTATCGTTACCTAATGGGGAAAAATCATATGAATCTCCATAGTCACCACAATTTTCAAAATGAACTATATTATCTATTCTTTTATTAGTAGATTTATTAACTAATAGTAAGTTATTGTTATCGAATATTAATTCATATAAATCATTTTCTATACTCATATCATTAGATACAACTAACATATCAGCTGTTTCTTTGCTATCTTGATTAATTACTAATGTAGTAAATCCCATGGGTTTAACATTTACATTAGCTAATCTGATTTCAGTTCTATAGTATCCAAGTAATTCTACTTCTTTTTCACCTTCAGCAGTTACTAATATCTGCTTTCCACCACTTATAACTTCTTGGTTATTTATAGTGAATTCTACAGTTTCTTTGTCTATAGTATTTATTGTAAAGTCTTTTTCCTTAGTAAATACTACAGCCTCTATTATTTCATTCATACATTTATTTTTAGTGTTAAATACAACTAATATATTATCTCTATTTAAATATTTACTTATAGCTATTGTTATTTGTTTCTTAACAATATTTATAATATCATCACACATTACATTAACTTTTTCGAGTCTTGTAACTATGTCTCTATTCGTCTCATCCGAGTTGCACCCACCTATACTATCATGTACATGTGCATCAAATAGTAACTTCCACATAATATCTAACCATCTAGATTTATAGCTTATTCCAGAAAATTTACCTATTACAGATAATGGCTCTAATACATAAAGAATCTTATTTTCTACTAAAGTGTTTAAGTATTTTATATCGTATCTTTGAGATTTTATAGTATTGTGTATTCTAGATTTTTCACATGCTATTAGCTCTCCATGTATCTTATTATCAAAATCGTTAGTCCAAGTATCCTTCATAAAAGTTTCGTAATCTGATAATACAAACTCATACTTATCTTGCTTTTCATTTAATTCTTTTATAGTTTGTGGGAAATGCTTTCTTACTAAGACTTGGTCTCCACCACATGGCAAAAGTAAGTTGTCACAATCCCTATTTAAACTTTCTAATTTTTCAAGCATAGGTATTAACTTATCTTGTATATACTGATTATCAGATGATAAGAACTTACCTGGTCCATATCCTAAGAATATATTGTTAGCTCCAACACTTTCATTATCAGGAGAAACCCACTTGAAGTTTAAATTTCCCCTTAAATCATCTATGTATATTCCCCTTTGTAATATACTATATTCCATATCAAATCCGTTGAATATGGATGGTAAATATGCATTTTGTCCAAATATATCAGGAAGATATCCTACCTTCATACTATGCCCATACTTGTTCCCAAGTCTTGTGCCATATAAAAGATTTCTTATTATAGATTCCTTGTTCACAAGTATGGAATCTGTTTGGGTGTACCAAGGACCTATAAATATTCTTTTGTCACTTACTAACTTCTTAAGTCTTTCTTTTTCTTCAGGATATATCTTTACTAATTCTTCAACAACAGATAACTGTGCATCAAAAGTGTAAGAAGTATAATCCATATCCTTTTCAAGTACATCCATTAAATAAGGCATATTTTCACTTAATAATATATTTGAATCTTCTATAGTAAAGTACCATTCTCTATCCCAATGAGAGTGAGGTACTACATATACTTTTTTCCTACTATTCATATCTTCCTCCATATAAAATCATCTTTTTTAACTATTTTTAAATAATTTTAAATAATTTTATTAAATATCTACTTGTGTAAATGGGAATTATTCTAGTTAAATTTATCCGAATAATTCCCAATTATTATTATGCTGTTTTATCTATATCATTTTTCTCTTGTCTTTTTATAATATTGAATCTTATAAATATATTAGCTAATGCTATAAATAACGTACCTACTATTAAACCTACTAGGTATGCCCATAAATTTTCTACTAAAGGCCACCCCCATATAGCTGGCAATGGATTCCATTGAATAGCACCCAACATCACTGCTGTTAGAGAACCTATTATTGCACCTAATATATTTATAGGTATTGTTATTAGAGGATTTTTCAGCATGAAAGGTATCGCCCCCTCACTCACAGCTATTAGTCCAAGTATTATAGAAGAGTTACCCACCACTCTTAAGTTATCATCAAATACTCTTCTCTTAACTATAATCTTATCTAAAACAGTAGCTAAGCCTAATCCTATTGGTGGTATTACTATAGATAATACTCTAGCTGTTAATGGGAATACACCATCAGCTGAAAGACCTATAGCTATAGCACCTGCTGCCTTGTTTACTGGTCCACCTAAGTCAAACGCAGTACACGCTGCTATAACTACAGTTAATGCTATTGTACTAGCAGTACCAAAAGATTCTATTATATTTGCTATAAATGCATTTACTCTACCAAATGCAGGGTCTACAGCATAGAAGTTTAATAAGAATATTACTAACATTGTTATACCTGGTAATAAGAACATGGGCTTCATAGCTTGTAAATTCTTGTTTAACTTTATGTTTTCATTTAAGAATCTAGTAACATAACCTGCAACTAAGCCTAATATTAAAGCTCCTATAAACCCTGATGGTACTCCACCTTCTACACCCCAGAAAGTAAAATGAAGTCCTCCAGCAAATGCACCACCTATAAATCCTGGTACTAAAGCTGGTCTATCAGCAATAGAGTATGCTACATAAGCTGAAAATACTGGGTATATAAACTTAAATATCATACCTCCAAACATATCTAAATATCCTAACAATTCATAAAATGTATTTCCACTTTCTATAAAAGTTCCCATATTGTCGATTTGACCGATAGCCATAGCAGTAAGCTTAGCTATCCCCATCATAAGACCTGCTGAAACTATTACAGGAATCATATATGATATACCTGTCATTACAGCTTCCATCATTTCTTTTAATATACCCTGTTTTGACTCAGATGTAGACGTAACAGCTACTTCATTATCTAAAACTTCGACTTTCCCATCTGGATTTTGAAGTACTTTGTTAAGTAAATCTTTAGAATGTTTTAAAGGCTCTGCTACTCTAACCTTGACGAATGACTTCCCTTGGTATCTTTCTATATTTTTAACAGCAACATCACAAGCAAATATTACTCCATCTGCTTTTTGTATTTGCTCTTTTGTATGTCTATCTTCTATACCACTAGCACCTTGTTTTTCTGATATTACTTTTATGCCCATTTCTTTACCTGCTTTTTCTAAAGCTTCAGCAGACATATATGTATGAGCTATCCCAGCTGCACAAGCAGTTACTACCAATACAGTTTTATTATATTTATTTGTATCTTTTTCTTCTTTATCTCCACGATTTAAATTCTTCAAAAATTCATTAGCATTTTTAGAAGTTCTTAAATCATTATAGAAATTCTCATCCATTAAAGCTACAGATAATTCAGATAATAACTTCAAGTGGGTAGTCTCTTGTTCAGACTTAGGTATAGCCAATAAGAATACTAAATCCACTTCATTACTTTCATCTATACTTTCCCAGTCATTTATTTTATTGTTTAATCTAGCTACAGCAAAAGCTGCCTTATTTACAGAGTCACATTTACCATGTGGTATAGCTAGCCCTCTTTCTAGCCCAGTTGGAGAATGTTTTTCTCTTTCCATTACGGTATTAAAGAATTGTTCTTTTGAACTAATAGTATTCTCTTTATAAAGCTTGTCTATTAATAACTTTATAGCGTCTTCCTTTGTAGCTACATTTACATCTAATACTATTAAATTTTTGTTGGTCATTTTAGCTAAATTCATATCTCACCCTCCTATTAATACATTTACTTAAATGCTTATTTATCTTATAATATTATTATATATTATATAAAAAACATTTTCTTATACACAAAAAGTACATTTGTACTTTTTAACTATATACAAAGGTGGTGATTAATATTAGTAGTTTCATAATGAAATTTTCACATAAATTAAATAATCTTAGTCATGCTGAGAAACATATATTTTATTATATAGACTCGAGTATACATACAGTGAAGGATTTATCACTTACAGCTTTAGCTGATATAAATAACGTAAGCACTACCACAATAATAAGAATGTGTTCTAAGATAGGATTATCAGGTTACTCTGAATTAAAGCATATACTTAAAGATTTAGATAAGGAATATACATCTATATCTGGTGACTATCATGTTAGTAATATAATAGATAACTTAAATCAAAATCTATCAAATCTTAATTTAACAAATATAAATAAACTAGCTAAAAATATTAAATCTGCCAATAGAATAATAATAGTTGCAGTAGGACTATCAAAGCCTATTGGAGAATACTTTTCAAAACTACTAATGCAGGCTAATAAAAATAGTTTTTATGTATATGAATCTCATATGATTGACCTGTTAGATAAAACAACAAAAAAACAAGACTTAGTAATATTTGTATCTAATAGTGGAGAAACACGCACACTAATTACAGCATGTGAAAAGTTTAGATACAAAAACTTAAACACAGCAGCTATAATAAATAGCCCTAATTCTACGCTATCTATGCTAGTAGACATACCTATAAATACATGTTCTCAAAAGCTTAATATTTCTGGATACGACACTACTCCAAGGTCTACTATACTAGTTATTATAGATATCTTATTTGAGACTTATCTAAATATTATTGAATAATAAAAAAGATATAGTTATAAGTAAAAATATCTTCCTTAAAACCACATAGTATAGAATGTATTAAACATTTATTAAAAGTAGGAATTGAATATCTAAAAGAAATAGGAATTAGGAATCCTGTATGAATGAAATAATTTGTTGAAGGAAACATCACTCAAAGTTAAGTAAAGTATGTTTCTTTGCTTTTATTATGTTACAAATTGAAAATATTAACACAAACTTTGTAAGTATATACTTATTATTGTTCTAAAAATATATGGAAATAATTGGATTTGATTGCATGAAATTATTGTTGTAATATTTAGTTAAATAAACAAATGATTGGGGCGATAATTGTGTGTTTAAGAAAACTATCAAAGTCAGAATTAACTGTAATGAAATTTATTTGGAATTTAAATACAAAAGTAAAATCATATGAGGTTATTAATTATATGAAAGATAAATATAGCTGGTCAGAAAAAACAACCTTAAAAACTTTATCTAAATTATCAAATAAAAGATTTCTGTATATCCAAGAAACAAGCAAATGTACATATTATACAATCTCAATTAAAGAAGATAAGTATTATGAATTCATATCAAAAAAAATACATAAACTTTTAGTTTATAAATTTCTTATTTCTCTATCTTTACGCATTACCTCTTTCATATGTTTTAAAACATCAACAAGCATTCTAACTTCATACTCATCACAGTCGTTAAAAATTTCTTTAGCTTCTCCCTCAAATATAACTTTAGAATTTAATACATTATCACATAATAATTCATCTATTGTAACAGAAAGAACATTGGCAATATTAATTAATACATGCAAACTTAATTTAGTTTTTCCAGTTTCAATGTTACTCATATGAGATGGTGTTATGTCTATTTTTTCTGCAATTACTTCCTGAGTCACATTTTTTTTAATCCTTGCAATTTTAATTCTTTTTCCTAATGCGTTATAGTCTATCTCCATAATTATACTCTCCTTTCCATTTTTTATATTGTAACCATTTGCAGAGTATAATATAATAATCTATATACATGAATAATTTATATAAAACATTTTAATCTTCAAAATTTTTTAAAATTATTGAAGATTAGATATTTACCCTACAAGTATTACTTTCTAGAATTAATAAACTATTTAGAATAAGTCGTATATATCTATAAAACTATTTATAGATATATCTGTACTATATTTAGATAATTCTGGAAAATTAGGATTTTAATTAAAATAGCGAGCATTAATATCTAAGTCTAAAAATATACATTTTTATCTATTTTCTATATCCTCATGAACAAATGAAAGTGTATCTTTCAATAGTGCATATTTCACTGAATAATCGAGGTTAAGAAAATGAGAATGCAAAACATCAATAATCACTAAAATTACAAACTGAGGGGATATAACATCTCCTACATCAAGATTTTTTGTTACAGCAGCTTTTAAGACTTCATCACAATATTCCTTCATTCTATATTTATAATTACAAGTTATTAATACCGTCTTTGCACCTTTTTCTTTTGCCATCTTCAAATATTGTTGTAAATTAGCACCACTAACGCTAATACATATAAGTAAAGATTGCTCATTAATAATTACGGAATTCATCTTCATTATATGTTCATCTGTAACATATTCCACACGCAGACCAAGTCTCATAAATCTGATTTTAAAATCACGTGCACACATTCCAGAGCTACCAATTCCGTATATGTACACATATTTAGCTTGTACCATCATATATGCAATCCTATTCATTTGCTCATCCTTGATTAGCGAATAACTTTTATTTAGTAACTCCTGATAAGTAGTAAATACCTCTTTTGTAATACTAGCGATATTTTCATTATACTCAACTATATTATTTTCATATGCAAATATAAATTGACGATATCCTGAAAATCCACATTTCTTTGAAAATCGTGATAAAGCTGCTTCTGAAACATATAATTTAGTCGATATTGTTTTTGCTTTAAAGTCTTGTTTTTTCTTATTCTTAATAAAAAAATCTGCAATTCTTTTTTCTGTTGGTGATAAATCTGTATAAACAGATTCTAATATTGGAACAATACTTTTATTATATTGATTCATAATACCTCCATTAACTAAAGATAACCTCCTAAAAAAGCTCATGTCTATAATATAACAGACAGAGCTTTTTTTTTCGATATTTATTTCAATTCTATGCCAATTTCAAACATTCTTTTCCATGGCATATAAATACTTTCTATTTTAAACTTATATTTATTAAAAAACTCAAACGATTCAAAATATTGTTGACATCGTTTACGAATTTCTTGTTCTACATACTTTTGTTTATCTTTAAAATCATAATAAGAAAGTCCCATAGTTGGAAGTATATCATTAACTATAATTTGTCTTACATATGCTTGGTAGATACCATCCTCTATATATCTATAAGCTAAATGATACAAAGTTTCTTTAGATATACTATCAAGACTAAATGTTGCCGTAGATAAAACAGTTCCTAAAGAATTGCAGTTAGTATTCCATCCAGCATATCCATATAATTTATCCATAAGACCATGCTCATCTAGATATCTAAGTAATGTCAAATCACTTCCATTGGAAAATGCACTATCACAAAGTGCTACTTTCATACCACGATTTACGTAAGATTCAATGCGTTGCACAAAATCCATAAGATTACGGTGACTTGTGTAAGTTAAATCTTGACTCTCCAATTGATTAAATGACTCTTGCATGATTTTTCCACACGTATTATACGCAAGAATGATATCTGCTTCCTTTTCATCTTCAACAAGTTCTCCATTTATAACACGTACATGATGCTTTAAACTCTCCATGATAGGTCTATCTTCATATAGAGGGGTAATATATTTACCCATAGTCGAAGAAAAAAATGGATATACTTTTAATGTATGATTATTATAATGATTCCAAGCTTTAGCAATCAATGAACTACCTACTTCATCTGCTCCTGGATATACATAAATATGCCTTTCTAGTTTTTCTTTATTTATAAATGAAACTACTTTTTTTTGAGCAATTGATGTATAACCAAATTCACTAGAATCATCTTGTGGAATAACTAAAGTATCAATAAATTTGTCTTTTACGAGTCCTGCTACGTGTAAATTATAAGAAAGATTGAATTCACATCTATTTTCATAGTCTCGAATATATTCTGATGGTATTTCTATACCTTGAAGTTTATTTTCCTCTTCTTCATTGATTCCAATACGTTCTTTTTTATTTAAAAGCCATGCTCGTGTAAATAAATTTTCTCCATATTGTCCATAATAATCTGGTTCTTCCTCACTAGAATCATAGTGTGGACATCTCATTATACACTGAAATGCATATATAACAAGTTGTGGATATAGTTTTCTAAGTTGTTTTAATTTTTCAATACGCTGATAAACTGCTTCTTTTGTCTCGGTATGGATACGAGATGGTAATAATCCTCCATATAGTAACATATCTAAAGAAATCACTGCGTATTGACAGTTTTTTGACTGCTCTAATACAAACTCCCATAATCCTCCTATGTCTGCAGGCTTTTTCTTTTTGGGCAATAATGACTGAGGAGGAATAATAAGCTCTACATCTTTTCTAGAAGCAGTTATTAGTGATGGAAACTTTATATTACAAGGACGCTCATCTAGTGGTACATACAGAATCTTCATTACATTAATTCAAGCGCTTGATTTAGTGCTTTCTCTCCATTAATTGTTCCATAAACTCTCATATCAATTACAGCCACTGGTTTTCCTGGAAAATTCTCCTTTACTTGGTTAAGAGCAAACTTTAATTGTGGTCCAATAAGAACGCAATCAACTTCTTCATCCAAAGTAGCAGCTTCACTATTCGATAAAGCCCATATTTTAACGTCTAGTTCCCTTTGTTGAGCAACTTTTTTCATTTTTTCTACGAGTATAGACGTAGACATACCTGCATTGCATACTAATAATATTTTTTTCATTGTTTTAATTCCTCCTTATATAAATGTATGAATTTTTGTGCTATGAACTTTAATGTTTCTGCATTCATAAGTTGGTCTTCTGCATGCACAAGCAATAAAGAATATTGACCAATATTTCCTTGCGCCTCTTTTTGAACTAATTTAGTATGTTCTTTATGCCCTGCAATCAAATAACTTTCAGCTTCTTCCATAAGTTTATCAATATTATTAAACTTTCTTTGTTCACATAATTGTATAATTTCCATATACAAAGACTTTGCTGCACCTACTTGGGATATAATAGCAAATGCAGTATGTTGTTCTTCATTCATTTCTAATTCTTCACTCATTTTAAAATTCTCCTTTCTATGTCTTCTAATGCTTCTAATATAGAAGTCATTTTTTGAGCAGGTCCACTATAACTCTCATTCCCTACATAATAAGCCAAATCGCTTTTTTCAAACATAGAGTAATCATTTTCTGAATCACCAATAGATATAATTTTGCTATTTGGATACATCTCTTTTATTTTATTACCTTTACTAACATATTTTTGTAAAATTTCTAATGATGTATTGCTTGTTTTAACAGCCTCTAGATACTTATAATTCTCATTAACATGACTTTGTAACTTTTCAATTTCAGAAAGTTCACCAATAATAAGAAATAATACTATCGGCTGATATTCAATAATATTTTTAAAGTCCTCAACAATCTTACTTGAATCATAGTATTCTTTTGGAAAATCTTTATCTCTATCACTATGCCAATAGCGATTACTTACAGTATTTAATTCAACACGAATATTAAGATTACGTAATTCGTTATAAAGTTTTTTTGCTTCTTCTTTATTTAGCAGTTTCGCCTGAATTTCTTGTTCATTTTGAATTACTGCTCCATTTTGAGAAATTCTACAATCAATTTTTAAGCCATACTTATGGTCAATATAGTGCGCATCATGGTCCAAACGTCCTGTATTCGCCATAAGGCGTATACCATATGTTTGTAACTTTTTTAACAAATTAATTGTACGTTTACCACCAATAACCTCATTATTAGAATCAATCAGTGTTCCGTCAAGATCAAACATTAATATAGTATTCATCATTCACTCACCTGCTTATTAGATAATTTTACAAATGGTATATAAATTAACACAGAAATAATAAAAATTATTAAAGTTGTAATTATCGCACCAATATTTGCTCCAGAAGCAAGATATGCACTGATAATCGGTGGAGTTGTCCACGGTATAAGAACATACGTATGCCCCATAAAACCAACTATAGTTGAAATCGTTCCTATACCAATACCAAGCATACTTGTCAGAATCATCGGAATAATCAAAATAGGATTCATAACAACTGGAAGCCCAAACATAATCGGTTCTGAAATATTAAATAAAGCAGGAATAAAACCAAGTTTAGCAATTTCTTTTTGGTCAGACCGCTTACTAACAAGGAATATAGCTACTACAAGAGCAAGCATATTTCCTGCCCCTCCCATAAATACAACTGAATCAAGAAATGGTTTTGTCATAATAGAAGTCATTGCTTGATTAGATACAACTGCATTTGCATTTGCTGTGAGACTTGCTAAATAAATAGGTTCTAAAATTGGATTAAAAATGAACGCAGAGTGTACTCCCATACCCCATAATAACATATATAAGAAGTAGATAATTGCTAAACCAACTGGAGAACTTACTATATTAGTAAATGGTTGTTGTATTATTTTGAATACAAAATCATTTAATGGTTCTCCTGATAAATTTGTAATCATGCGAACCAGACCAAAAACAATAACTGCAAGCATTACTGGAATTAATTTATTAAATGAGCGAGCAATTGAAGGTGGAACGCTCTCTGGCATCTTAATAACTAATTGACGAATTGATGATAATTTTCTTATTATTTCAACCGTAAAAATAGCACAAATGAAAGACATGAACATACCAGCAGCACCTGTATATTGTGTATTAATATATTCTATACCAAGATTTGCATCAAAAGTTACAGGCATCAATATAAATAAACACACAACTGCAATGGCAGGTACAATAGTTGTTTCTTCTTTATAATGTTCACATAAGGCCTTAGCTGTTGTAAATGTTAATAATATAGCCATAATTGACATTGTAGCTGGAGATATTGCTTCCCCAAACTTTGTTAGTTCTGTAAAAGGCATACCAAATAATTTATTAGTAAAACCATTTTCACCAATAATTACATTATTAATAAGTATAAAAAATGAGCCAACAATCATAATTGGCATTATTGCAACAAATCCGTCACGAATTACCGCTAGATATTTATTTGCTGATAGTTTATTGGCAAGTGGAAGTAATAATCGTTCTAATTTTTCCATAAATTTATTCTCCTCCTAACAATGTAATTTCATCACTAAATCTTTTTGTTATCACTTGTGGTCTAGTAATTATAGAACCTACCACCACACTATGACATCCTAATTCAAGAACACGTTTTGCCTTTTCTGGAGTATCTATGTTTCCTTCTGCTATAACAGGATGTTTAACCTTGGATAAAATCTCACGAATTATTTCGAAATCGTTTTCTTCAACTTTAAAACCTCTTGTTTGTTTTGTGTAACCTACTAGTGTTGTCCCAATCTAGTCAAATCCAAGCTTATCAGCAACTAATGCTTCTTCTACACTTGCACAATCTGCCATAAACTGCTGATTAGGATATTTCTTCTTAACAAGACTAAAAAATTTATCAATGGACATACCTCCATAGCGTGTATTACATGTTGCATCCATAGCAATCACATCTACATTTGCTTCTACAAGCGAATCTACTTCTTTCATTGTTGGCGTTATATACACATCACTGCCATCTATTTCGCGTTTAATAATCCCGATAATAGGCAATGATACTATATGTTTAATTTCGGCAATATCAGATACAGAATTAGCACGTATCCCAACTGCTCCTCCCTGCTTTGCTGCAAGTGCCATTCTCCCCATAATAAATGAAGAATAAAGCGGTTCATTATCTAGTGCCTGACATGAAACTATCAATCCTTTTGGTAACATTGTATCCCTCCTTTGTAATAAGCCAATTATATCACCCGATATATGTGCAAACAATAAAATCAGACATATTAGAAAGAACTTTCGATATTTTATTACAAAAAATAATCTATATGCTTAAAATTGAAATTACTTTCAAAAAATATAGTAAAATTAATATTAACTTTTAGTTTTTATGTAAATATCAATTATTAAAATATGTCTCTTTCCATACTTAGTCAAAAACACTTACTAGAATCTTTTACACTCAAGAAGTTGATGTCTAGTAAGTATGAAAATTCTATTAAATATCTCCCTATATGGTATTAAGTCAAACCCTTTCTTTTTCTATAAAAAGGAGATAATTCAAATTTTTGTCTTGAATCATCTCCTTTACTTATATATCTCTTTGTATTTACCATATTTAAATAACAAATTTTTATATTGATTGACACTTAAAGGAAGGAGCTTTGAGGCAAATTATTATAATAAAGATACAAACACCTTATTATTACATAATTACATTAATTTATCTAGTACTATTTCAATTATAGTATTAGTTTTGATTATAGACTTTTTCAACCTCTGATTTATTTAAATCATCTATAATATCACATATTTCACTCAAATTATATCCTTTATTTTTTAACTTTATAATGATGTTAAATTTCTCTTCTCTTTTCCCTTTTGCGATACCTTTTGCGATACCTTTTGCGATACCTTTTTCAATGCCTTCTTTAATGCCTTCTTTAAAAATTTCTTCTTTAAAATTTCTACTTTTATTCATAATATATGCACCTCTCTTTAAATTTAATAAATATTCTTCATTGCTTCCTAACTCTTTTAATCTATCAAGTGCTCTTTTAATAACATAATCCGTTTTAGATAGTATTCTAATATCTATATGAGAAGGGTTGTCAATAAGTTTACCCCATATTAGAACTCTGTTTGCTATACAACTGGATTTACGGATTTTTGGAAGTTCTATAAAATATAATGCAGTTTTACTAGAAAAAATATCTGGATGTCCATCCATTGTTAATCTTAGACAGTTTACATAATCTTCTATGTGATTATATTTTACATGATTTAGTATATGTATTCCAATAGTTTTTCCAATCTCTTTATATCCTTTTCCTTCTTTTAATTTTCTACCATGTACACGACTAAGATAATATTCAGCTCTTTCCAAATAATCATCTTCAAGTGCTCTTTGCATTTCAATATTTATATGATTATTTTCTTCATCTTCAGCCAAAATATCAAGTCTAGGTCTTTTCTCTCCAATGTAATTAATTGTTGGGTCAGTTTCAACTCTAATTATTCTTTTTATTTGAGTAAACGGTTTGATATTCTTATTAGCATATGGAGCATCTTTGAGAATATCATTTATAAAATTTGCAAGTAAATCGTAATCATTATTTAGAGTAAATAATGATTTAAATACCTCATCATACTCAGGCTTAGCATATCCATCTTCAGTTACAACTTCACCAACATTTTCACTAGTCAATATTTCTTTTGGGATTAAACCCTTGATTTTATCTAACTTCTCATTAGAAAAATCACCTCTACTAAGTATATCATTTAATTTTTTGGTCCATTCTCTGTCCTTTTCTTCAACTATAGTTCGTTTATACTCTTTTGACGTTTTAATAATCTTAGATTTTTCTTCTAATTTTTCTCTCATATCAACACCTCTTTTTTATTATACCAATTTCTTCATACCAAAGTCTTCACTTCTAAATAAAAATTTGCATTATTGAAATAAGAGTCTGATAAACTCATATATCATTACTAAATTTAAAACTTTAAAGAGAAACAATTAGATTACAATAGAGTTTTGAATATCTTTCTTTTTTAAAAATATTGTTGATTTCTATAAACATATTTCTAATGTCTTGGTTCTCAGTTTCAAGAAAATTTTCAGTATGCTCCTGTTTTGACGTAGGATTGCTATTCAATATATTATTAAGATAAAAGCTTTTTAAATCTAAAAACTCTATTGAATAATTCAAATTGTCTTCGTCATTATCATTATGTATTTTTATAATTTTCTTCCCAAAATTTCCAAGCATTTAACATATCAGATAAGGGTATATTTAAGTTCTTAGCTATAGGGCTATTATTAAAATTAGGGTTAGAGTTTCCATCACATGCTTGTCTATAAGCTAATAAATAAATTTTGACATATAATCCATCAGCCATTGGCATAAATACATCTATAAAAATATTTGGTATAGTAATTTCTTATGAAGAAGATTAAATAATCAGATAAGAGAGCCATTCTACAATTTTAAATTAAGATTTTCTCTTTTTTATTTTAGAAAGCAATCATACTTAATTCTATGTTAAAATAAAATAAATACTTTTAATACTAGAAAGGGTTATCTTATGGAAAAATATACACTATTGAGTATTGATAATAAAAAGTTTGACATCTATGGTACATTTGGTGCAAATCCATCATCAAAGGGTATGTTATACAAATGGACTGCAACACTTAATAATCAATTAATATATATAAAAACCGGTCTCAGATATAGAAATACATATAGTGATATACAACCTATTACAGAAGCTTTAGTATCAGATATATTGCACAATTTAGGTCCGCACTAGGTTGTAAAAATTCTTCTGACTTCATAATTATGCCTCATAAGGGTACATGCCTTGATAATTCTCCTATGGAAAATTTCTTTGGAATAATGAAGCAAGAAATGTATTATAGAAAAACATATAAAAGTTTCAACAAATTAGAGAAAGCTATAACAGAATATATTTACTATTATAATAACAAAATAATTAAAGAAAAATTAAATTGGCGTAGCCCTGTTAAATATAGATTTGAATATGAATCTAAAGTTACACAAAGTAAAAAAACAGGAATGAAAATTCCATTCCTGTATAAAGCCAACTTTTAGGTCTCAGTACAAATAATCCTCTTTTTCATTGTTTAAGTGATAAAAATATATTTTATCTCATATAAAAAAGAGTGTCCCATAAACTAAAAAGTTCATTTTGAGACACCCCATTACATTTGGTTTCTTAAACTTCGCAATATTACATACTTATTTATTATTTTAATCTACACATATTTAACCCAATAATAAAGTACATATATCCAACTCATTAAGCCGTGAAAAATAGCCCATGGGATAGATTTCCATGCAGTATAAGAAATAATCATTGCTAAACAAGAGCCAAAAGAAATACCCTTTTTAACAGTTGACTTTATAGCATTATTATTTGAATCCATAATTACCCCTCCAAAATTCAAACTAAACAAATTATTATATATCTTATTTTGTATAAAACAATATAACATCTTCTAAATAAGTTATACTCTTATTATACATAAGTTATGAATTATAATCCAAATAATTATATGAATAAATTAATTATATCTGCCTAAAAATATTATCCTACCTAAAAGCTATACGATAAATACAGCATATCAACACATTGTAATTCTCCCTCAAAGATTGGTTCTGGGTAATTATCTACAAAAAAGTTTTTGATTTTATGCGAATAAACAAATCCAAACTTCTCATAAAATGGAACTCCACTTTCAGCTGTACCAACAACTATTGATGAATATTTTTTACTATAAATATCTAAAAGATGATAAATCATCTTTGATGCATAACCCATATTTTGAAAATGCTCATATGTAGCAATGTTTTTTAACTCACATATTTCTTTGGAAATCTCATTTACTACTGCTATACAAGTAAGTTCTTCATTATCATACAAAGCGTACATAGTACCTTTATCAAGATATTTATCAATCATTTCTTCACATGGGTCTGCTAACATCAAAAGGTCAATATGACCTTTTTTATTTATTTCTATAGTTTTTATTTCTATCATAAATTCTTCTCCTAACTTTATCCAAACCTTAATTTTTCTTCAATGTTTTTTAGACATAATTTCTGTTTTTCTGGTGTAAGACTATTTAAATTTACCATAACAGCATTAAAATCTAAAAGAATATTTATTGGCTAGCTGTATCAAACATTAAATTATCATATAGTCCTTTTTGCTTACTATATATACCTAAATTTATATATTTCTTACTCTATATAGTAACAGTATTCCATAATTATATTATTATAGGTAAGCTACTCACCCATTTATATAATTTACTAATTAATAGGCAAGAATAGAGATATTATCATATTTTTTCTACACAAATCATACTATTAATATCCACTTAAATAATCCTACTAATAAACTACTTGTCATTTTATCTATTCACTTGTATCATGGGATTATAATATTTTAAGAAAGGAGTCATTACATGATTTCACAAAATGATATTGATATACTTACACACAGTTTGCCGTTTTGGGATAAACTCACTGACTTACAAAAAGAGTTGTTAATTACTTCAGCAAACATCTCCCACTATAAAAAAGGAAATCCCATACATTGTGGAGACAGTGACTGTATTGGTGTTTTAATTATAAAGTCTGGAACAATACGTACATACATACTTTCAGATGAAGGTCGTGAGGTTACACTCTTCCGTCTTGATAATGGTGATGTATGTATTTTATCAGCTTCATGTATTCTAAAAACAATAACTTTTGATGTATATGTAGATGCTGAAACAGACTGCGAAATTATACAGATTAGTTCCTCTGTTTTTTCAAAATTATCTACAGAAAATATTCATGCAGAGTTATTCTCATATAAATTAGCTACTGAACGTTTTTCTGATGTTATGTGGGCTATGCAACAAATTCTCTTTATGAGTTTTGATAAGCGTTTGGCATCTTTTTTAATTGATGAGATAACTAGAAACGATAATAACACTATAAATCTAACTCATGAGCAAATTGCTAAGTATATGGGTAGTGCCAGAGAAGTTGTATCTAGGATGTTAAAATATTTTGCTAGTGAAAGTATTGTATCTTTATCTCGTGGTGGGATAAAAGTACTGGATAAAAATAAACTTCGTTCTTTGACATTATAAGCACAAAAGATTCTATTTTAGAATATCTTCTGCTTATTTACTATTTATATTTAACTTTATACTATATTTTCTTTGTATTTATATTTAACTTTATTTTTATAGTTTTACATTTTTAGCATTTTAGTTTTGTTCAAACATTACTTTAAATCAATAATACTAATATAGGTCACTTATCTCAATAGTATTGAAAATACACATAGATTTACACAACCATTAATATAGTTGAATTAGATAAAAATCTTTTAACATACTCTTTTCCATACTTACTCCATATTGTCTTAGCAATAGATTTTGCACCAGAATTGTTCATCCCTCCAATGATAGTTTTTATATTAGTATCAATTATATTGTTTATGGAATTTGCTGAACCCTTATAGTTCTTGTTATAAGAAAATACTAATAGTATAACTAAAAATGGAAACAATCTCTCATCAAAATATATAGGTGATTATTTAATATCATTCTTAATATTAAAATAATTTGACAATGGATATAGTTCGCTTTAAAATTTTGAATATATATTGTTATCTTCATATAGTAAGCAAAATTTTAAGATACTTATTGAACCCTTGATACTGACAGACAATCCATACCAGTAACTTCCTTCATAATACTCTCTTCTAATATGAATATCTTCAAAGAACCTGTCCATTTTTATATCTTTTGCCAGTGGACTATAGGAATATTCTAAATGGGATAAATAGCATATCCAGAGAAGCAAATAATATAGCAAAAGTATTTGAGGTCAGCAAGATAAAAAAATAAGGTACATATATTTATCTGAAATAGCACCCTATATAATAGCAGAATGTAGTGTTTCTTTAGGTCTATGTTGAAAATCTGGGATAGCAGTAGTAATAATAAAAATGCCAGCTAATTACATAGGACATAGCATCAATTATATCTCTTTCACAGATATCTATACTAAAAAAGCTGTAGGTAAATTTGCTTTTACGTAAATCTACTTACAGCTTATCTACACAATAATTATGATATTGTATAGTATAATTCTCTAAAATATGAGTTATCATCTAACAGTTCTTTAAAACTTCCACTTCCTATTATGCTACCCTCTTTAAGAACAATTATATTTTCAAAACTCTTAATTGAATTCAATCTATGAGCAACCATAATAGTTGTTTTATATTTTAAAAACTCCATAACATTTAACATAACCTGTTCTTCTGTAATATTATCTAAAGCTGATGTAGCTTCATCTAATATAATTATCTTAGCATCTGAAAACCAAATTCTTGCTAATGCTAGTCTCTGTTTTTCTCCACCCGACAATGTAGTTCCCTTTTCTCCCAATTTAGTATCCAAGCCATATTCTAATTTTAAATATAATTTTTTTAAACCTACTTTTTCTAATACATCAATAATATCATTACTTTTTATAGATTTTCCAAATACAATATTCTCGCGTAAAGTTCCATCAAATATTGGTGAATCTTGCGATATATATGTAATATACTTATAGTAGTTATTTAAATTCATCTCAAGCAGATTGTAATCATCTATAAATATAGTTCCTTCACTCGGCTTTAATAACCCAATTAATAGTTTAATTAAAGTTGATTTACCAGAACCACTTTCTCCAACAATTGCTACTTTCTCTCCACTTTTAATACTTAAAGTAAGTTCATTGAATATCTTTCTTTTATTATTGTACAAAAATCCAATATTATTAAAATCAATATTCCCATGCTTTAAATCAACTATTTTACCAGATAACAATTGACTATCATTATTAAGTTCTAAAATATCTGTGTAACGCTTATATGCTGCTTTATCTAGTTTAAATTGAATATACAATACATTAAAAATAGCTATAGGAGTATATGCATTATCTAATAATGTTATCAAGGCAATTATAGAACCTATACTTATTGTTTTAGTTTTCCAACTATAAACTATTATTAATATTTTTATAAAAGTCACTATTAATGAAAAAATCGTGAAGAAAGCTTCATGAATCAGTGTCATTTTAACCTTAGAATCAATAATTTCTTTTTTCGCAAATTTTGACTGACAAATTTCACACTCAAATCTTTTGTTTATCCTAAATACAACCATTTCTACAAATCCACGAACTAAAAAATGATTCATCTTCTCTTCATTAATTAATATATGCTCTTTGATTTGATATAGAGCTTTTATTAGTAAATTAGTAATAATAAAAACTATAAAATATCCAATTAATATGGTAAACATAACTTTTTTATCAATCCTATAAATAAAAACCATACTGAATAAAATTGATGGAATTATTTTTCTAACAACGGCTAATAAAAAGTTAAAAAATATATTTCTGCCAGCATTAGCTCCATTTTCAATTTTTTGAATCAATTTTCCTGTACCTAGCTTTTGATATTCTAAGTAATCTATTTTACTCATTTTTTCTAAAGCTTTTAATTTCAAATCTAAAAAAAAACTATGTTCTAATTTCCTACCTGGATATTCATCAATATACCTTAAAAGAGATAAGGTAATTAATACAGCACCATAAATAAAAATTATACAAAAATTTATAGTCCCATTATTAAACCTGTCTATTAGATTCTGATAATAATTGGCACTAAAACTATTTAAAAGTTCTATACTTATGCCTAATGCTAAATATATAATAACTAATAACTTCTCTTTTTTTGCTATCTCTAGTAAATATTTCATAACTGTACACCTATCCTTATTTATTTTACTTTATTAACTTAGAATAATTTTATATATAAAATGTTTCTTTATTTTTAAAATTTAATGTGATTATTAATCATCTTAAGTTAACAAAATCTAAAATTTTTAGCAGTACAGTTCTATTTGTTAGCAAGTTAATATTTTACTCAGTACATTATGCTAACATATAATCTAACTGTACTGAGTAAATATCTCGTTTTATCATATAAATCCCCTTTTTATAGTCTAATATTTATAGTTAAACTTTAAAGTGTACTATATAAAATAATTATACTATATTTACATAGATATATTAAGATAGAAAATATATATATCAAAGTTTATTATTAATACACTCCAATACTTTTTTAGATATATCATCAATAGTTATTTTATATATATCAATCAATATTTCGTCTGGAAGTTCAATACAATAGCAGTCTTCTATTTTTGTTATCAAATTAATATAATCTAAAGAATCCATTCCATAATCTGAAATTTTAATTGTACTTTCAATTATTAGATTGTGACTATTTAAAATATCCCTCATTAATAACAAGATGTCTTCATGTAAATCTTCTTCAATACTCATTATAATATCTCCTTAATATTTGTTTGGTGTATTTAGATACTCAATAGGATCTTCCAAGCCGAGTTCTTTAAAAGCAAAAAATCTAGTTTTACAGTCAGAACATTTTCCACATTGATGAATCTTACCATTAATATAAACCTCTTCATTATGACATGTCCAACAATTTACAAAATTAATACCTAATGAATTTCCTAACTTTATAATTTCTTTTTTCCCACCAATATTTAAAAGAAATGGAACAACTTTAATTTCTGAAGTGCTATATTGTAAACTTATTACTTCATTTATAATTTCATAATACTTAATTGAATTATCTGGTGAAATATTATCATCCCTTTGACTTCCAGTAGCAATTGTATTTATATTAAAGATATTACAAAATTCTAGAGATATTCCAATAAATATTGTATTTCTAAAAGGAACATATTCATATATTTTATTAATTTCCTCTAGCTTAACATTTGGCTTTAATAAATCAGAAGAAAAATTTATTTTTTCATAATAGTTTTTTAAACATACTTCATTATAAGATATATCTGTAATCTTGAATAATTCTTTCTCAATTTTTTTAGAGCATTCATGTTCAATATTGTAATTTGTTTGTCCATAATTCATAAATAATAAAACTAATTTTTTATATTTATCAGCTAACATATATGACACAACACTGCAATCTATGCCTCCAGAAAATAAAATCAAACAATTATTATTTTCATATTCTTTACAATGTATTTTTGTTTCTAAATTATCAAAGTTTTTAATTAGTGGGAAAGAAAGATGTATGTTATTAATAGTACCAATATCAACCAATTGCTGTAATTTATGTATATATTTATTTGCATCATAAGTTATTTTACTAACTTCTAACTCTTCAATATCTATAATTAAATTAGATATTTGTAAAGCTTCTGCTATTCCTATACCAAATGAAAAATGAGAAAAAAAAGTTAATTTCTCTATATACTTAATATTTGCTGTAAATAACTTTATATCATTACTTAAAGAAAGATTTTTTCTATCAATATCACCAAGATAAATTACATAATCTATATTATAGTCTGGTATGGAACGTAATATATTATCAATATTTTCTTTATTTCTTAACAATATAGCATTGCTCATAATAATATTCTCCTATTATTGATATATTTTACTAATGTTTTTATTATAATATGATTCTAGCTCTTTTTTATCTATTTTTCCATTTGCATTCCTTGGTAGTTCATCTATAATAAACCATTTATTTGGTATTTTATAATCTTCCAATCTCTCTTTACAAAAATTAATTATTGAATTTTTTTCAATATCTATATAAGAGCTATAGAAACAAACTAAATTATTGTTAATTTTTAATATACAGCACTCTTTAATAAAGTAACTATTTTCTAATACATGTTTGATTTCACCTAATTCAACTCTAAAACCTCTTATTTTTATTTGATCATCTTTTCTTCCTACAAAAAAAATATTTCCATCTGAATCTATTTTTGCTAAATCACTAGTGTAGTATACAAGTTCGTTACTTTCTTTAAATAATGGGTTTTTCTTTAAATGTTTAGTCGTTTCTTCAATATTATTCCAATATCCGTTAAACAAAGTTTTTCCTCTTAATATTATTTCTCCTACTTCATTACATTCCACTTTTTCGTAATTATCATTGATTACAAATAAATCAACGTCATCAATAGGTTCACCAATAGGTATATCTGTCATAGAATTTTCTAATAAATTTGGAATTACATAAAAAGTGCTTGCAGCAAATGTTTCTGTTGTTCCATATCCATTTATAAAATCCACCTTAGGTAATATTTTTTGCAAACTTTTAACTAATTTTATATTACATTTTTCATAACCTATATAAATTTCTTCTAAGCTTGACATATCATATTTTTTCAATATATGCCTATTATCAACTAACAAATATAATAAAGAAGGTCCACACCCAAAATTAGTAATTTTATTTTTCTCTATAAACATTAATAATTTTGTTATAGACACATTTTTGCTTTGTATATATACTTGTCCACCACTCATTATACTGGGTATAATTTCGGTTAAAAACGGGTCAAAATATATTGGTGTTCTGCATAACGACCTTGTATTTGTAGAATGTTTAAATGTATTAACTGCATAGTTCATAAAAGTCATTATACATTGATGATTTATCATTACCCCTTTTGGTGTTCCTGTAGTTCCAGAGGTATACATAATATATACAATATCTTTATCTATTATTTTCAGCTTAATTTTATTTGTTGATGAAATCTTATACTCCATAAAATCTATTTTATCCGTTGTCACTTGGTCTGATATATTATGAACTATAATTTGGTTTCTATAACTAGATAAAGAATTCAAATATTCTTCCTCAGATATTAATATTTTACATTCAGTATCTTCAATAATGAATTTTATATTATTTACTGATTGATTTGGATTAATTGGTACATAAATAGCTCCTATTTTTAATATTCCAAAAATAGCTATAATTGAATCAATAGTCAAATCTAATAGTAATCCAATCCTGTCTCCCTTTTTTATATTATGCATTAATAAAAAATTGCCAAATTTATTCGACATTTTATCTAATTCTTCATTTGTCAATGTATTACCATTATGATTAAGTAAAACATTATTATAATTTTTTTTTACGTCTTCAATTAAAGTATTAAGAGTCGTTCTCATTATATTTGCTCCTTAAACGTAACATATGATTTATCTGTTTCAAATAATATTACCTCAGATAAAACAATTCCTAAAAGATTAAATTCTTTATTTAGAATATTCCAAATAATATAACACATATTTTCTGCAGTTGGTATTTCATTTATCACATCATTTATTACTTTATGATCAAAAATTTGTACTATTTTTTTATTTATTATCTCTTTAATTTTCGAAAAATTTATTATCATTCCATCTTCTGATATGTCACCTCTTACAGTAACATGTAATTTATAATTATGCCCATGCATATTTACACATTTTCCATAAATATCACTATTTTCTTCTCTCGTCTTTTTTTCCATTGCTAAAAAATGACCACTTTCAAAGTTACAAATAACAGTTGCATATTTAATCATCTCATATCATATGGCACTTAAATTTATGCCATGTTCCTCCTCATAGTATATTTGTTTTCTTTATATTAACAAGTTTATAAATTTAGTAATCTAAATATTTTTGGTACTCATCTAGTTCCTAGTATGTAATTTACTCTTAATAAAAATACTCATGCTTACTATCTTGATAAATTATAAAAATCTTTTATATTATCTTGAGATACGTTTCCAATTATTGATTTTGTAATTGTCTTTGAACCTTGCTTTTGTACACCACGCATCATCATACATAAATGAGAAGCTTTCATAAAAAAAATATTACTAGAATTATAAATTCTTAGTAATATTAAGTAATAAAAAATTTAGCCACATAAATATAAATACACTTAGTTGCAAGTAATTCTGAGTTCATACAAACTTACTTACAACTAAATATCTTATTTCAATACCACGTAACTTTATTTTATAACAATTTGTCTTTAAACATTAACCCCCTTAAATCTTAACATAAACTCTATCTATACAGACTTACACTTTGCCTTACATACCATCTGAGTCATAGTACCCATAGGACAATAAATGCACCATGAACGAGGCTTAAATAATATCATAGTAATCAATCCAAGAACAGTAGATGTAAGCATAACACTATAAAAACCAAATGCAAATTGTACCACCCACGGAGAAACTAAAGTCCCATGATACGCCCATTGCCAAGGCATTTTTATAGTCCACAACAAAGTCACTACCTCTTTAAAGCCTCTACTCCCTTCAAACACCAAATAAGTTGAAAAAAGCATGTTGGCAAACATCACCATAAAAAATGTCAAAAAACCATATCTAAACCACTTACTTCTAATAAATTTAGGAATATCTTTATTTCTTGATAGCTTTAATTTATTTCCAAGCAAATTAAACAGTTGCCCTCTTCCACAATACTTATTGCAGTACGCTTTATTTCCCTTAACAATGGAAATAATTAGCGGCACAAAGAAACAAATTAATCCAATCCAAGCGAAAATAATATTTACAAATCCCAATATCAAATATATTGAAGAAAAAATCCATAAATAGTCATACCAATGTTTTTTATTATTCATGACACTTACCTTCTTCCTCATTTAATATTGTTCTAATCTCAATCACAGATGCCGGACATATCTTTTCACAAATACCACATCCAACACATAGGTCTATATCAACTTTTGCACTAATACCACATGGAACTGAAATAGCACCTCTTGGACATGCCTTTATACAGCTTCCACAAGCTACGCACTCATTTTCTAAAATATTTGCATATCTCTTTTTTTTATTAGACATAATAACCTCCCTATATTATTAATCTATAAGAATTATATCATGGCATTTATTTTTTATCTGTGACTTAATCACAATATATCTATTTTTTTCTAACAATGTATCTGACATTAATAACACTCATATCAAACATTCTTGCCAATTCTGTATAATTTTTTCCATTAAATAATTTAATTATAAGCTCATTTCTAGCCTCTTTTAAAGCACCCTCCACTGTCTTAATATAAAAATATGTTCCCCCACTTTGTTGGCACAACTCAAGATACTCCAACAAACTATACTTATGCAACTCTTTTGGAATACTCACTTGTATATTGTGTTCTTCAAGTAATTCTATTACTTTTTCTAAATCTAACATATCTTCACCTCATATTTTATACTATATTTGCTATTACTTGACTTTCAATAAACTTGTTATCGCTATCCTATTGACCTAATAATTTAGCTCTTGAAAATGTAACTTATCCCCAAAGTAACAAAAATGCTTATGCCTAGTCTGTCCATCTCTACACTTCGCAACTATTAAATCAACTATCTTAATCCCCCTGTACTCTGCTTCTCTAACTGCTTCCTCACTTTCTCCTATATCTTTTACTGCTTCTTCATAATCACTCCCCTTTAATTGATGTATATAAACCACATTGTTGCTATCGTGGTAGATGGCTTTGCTATCCCTCATAGGTCTATCTCCATAAGGTCTTGAATCTTTCATTTCATCATTTAACTGACTTAATTGAATTACGGGTATATTAAAATCTAAAGTCATATTTTTAAGTTCTCTTGAAAAAGTAGCTACCTCCCTTTCTCTTTTATCCATGCTTTTCTGTGATGTAAGGAGTTGCACATAATCCACTATTAATAAATCTGGCTTTACCTGTCTTATCCTCTTTCTAATTGCACTAATTGTATCTATCTTATCGTTAATATAAATTAAGTTATTCTCACTTAAATCACCTATTGCATTTACAATAAGTTTCCAATCATTTTCATTTATCTCTTTAGATTTCATATCCCTTGTACTTACACCAGTTACTCTACATATATTTCTCATAAATACTTGCTCGCTGGTCATCTCTCTACTTATAAATAAAGTCTTTTTACCTTGCTTAAATGAATTTAACATTATTTGAAGTGCCAAAGCAGTTTTTCCAACCCCTGATTTAGCTGCTATTGTAGTTAGCTCCCCTTTAAAAAGCCCCCCTATAGTCGTATCAAGTAATTTTATACCAAATTTAAATCCAACCTCTTTTTTGTTTTCTAAAAAATCGAGGACCTTTTCTGCTATACTATGTACATCATCATTTTCATAGGTATCCTTATCCAAAATTTCTTTTATATTACTTTCAAATTTGTAAATACAAGTATCTATATTTTCTCCAAGATTTAGACTTTGTAAAAGTCTTTGACAGCTTTGATTTATACTTCTTCTAGCTAGGTTTTCTTTTAAGATTTTAATGTAACTATCAATCCCAAAAGTTCTACCCCAAGTGATTATGCTAGTTAAGTCACTAGTTTTTATTGCTAGAGATTTTTTATCTATCTTTGATTTCACAGTGGCTACATCAATCACTATGTTCTCTTTTTTAAGTTCTTTCATAATTTTAAATATCTCAATACACATAGGAGTCATAAACATGTTTTCATTTAACTCATCTAGCTTATAGCTTAATTTATCGTCTAAAAGAATTGTACCTAAAATAGATTGTTCTATTTCAACATCTTTTGATTTAACCATATAAATTAATCTCTCTTTCCTCAATAAGTTTTTATATTTTGATTTTTAAATACGTTATCAGTTATAAATACATTATTTAGTTATGATACACTACTAGTCATGAATACGCTATTTATTATGATACACTAGTTATTGTGTATATATCATTCTTCTTAATATGCTACTAGTTATAAATACACTATCCATTATGACACAATATTCGCTATGAATAATTGTTAGTTATAATACATTGTCTACTATGAATGTCTTATTTATTTTGAATACATCTTTGGACTGATTAAAGTTCACATATTGGATTCCAGTATCTTACATTTTCATGTTTTTTTCTCTCACAGACACTATCATCATATGTTGCACAATCAGAATGTATATAGTTACTACTGTCACGATTGTTGCCTTCTCTATACTGGTAAACATTACTTTGACTTTTTATAGATATGTTTTCATTTACATAGGATTCAAACTTATAACTAAATAAGGTTTCTGGTCTTATATACATTTCCATTATGGTATCTTTCCACTTAGCTACTTTTACCTCAATAACTTTGTAGAAATCTTCTAATACATAACCTTCCCTTAGCCTTTCATTGATAAGTTTTATGCTTATTGGAGAATTGATTTTAAAATTCTTGCCTGATTTTTTGTTTAGCATATTTATAATGCTTTGCTGTATATTTTTTTTATTAATTTTATTTAAAGACTCTTTTTTCTTTGTTACACATTTAGTCTTTTTTTGCATGTCATGAGTATCATTAAAAGTATTCTTTTGACTTTTAACGCTTATATCACTGTATACCTTGCTATTGCTTAATTTCATAACCTTTTTATTTTGACTATTTTCTATACTATTATTAGTTCTTTTATATATATCATTATGTGTATCATTAAAATTAAGATTTATTGACTCTGATTGTGGATTAGAATTTTCTTCTTTTAATTTTCTTACATCAAAAGATTCATTGATATAGTTTTGGTTAGTGTTAATACTAGAAAATTCTATATCACTACTATCAACACAATCGACATTACCTATACAATCACTTTCTATATCACTACTGTCAAGACAATCGCCGTTACCTACACAATCACTTTCTATATCATTACCGTCAACACAATCACCATTATCTACACAATCAAGTTCCATACACCTATCATCATCAAATAGACTTCCATTAAGTTCTATACTTACATAACTGTATACAGAACGATTACCTTTTACACCCTTAGATACCAATCTTATTATCCCTAAATCCAAAAACTCTTTTACAAGCCTGCTTATAGTAGAAATAGAAAGTTGTAAATCTGTAGAAGTTCTCCTAACTGTCATATAAAATTGTCCTCTTGGCAGAGTCCCTTGAAGTCTTTGCACATTTTCCTTTCTCATTATGTAATGATTAAATCTTATTTTGTTAATATCATTCCTTATATCAAAGCCCAATACCACTGAATTCAACTTGTAAAATCCATTATTCATCTCTATTTCCCCCATTTCTACTAATAATTGCTATCAACTAGATAATTATTATTTTTATATAAACAACAAAATAATTTAAATATAAATATATATTTTCTTTAATATTTTTTAATTTCATAACTAATTTCTGAAAATATCTATTTATATTCTTAAATTTATAAATATATTATGTCATATTAGTTTAAATTTCTTTATTTATATAGTTCATTTATTTATTTTTCCCCTTTATACAAGCAATTGTATCATTTTATCTATTTTTTAGCCAACAAATATTTTCGACTATTTTCTTTGTATTCTAAATATATCTCCAGTATCTAACAAATTTTTTTATAGAATATACAATGTATTTAAATTAATAAGTAATAAATTTAGTTAATTTGTCTGAAAAAACTTTATAAAATGCCTTTTTTATCTTTACACTTACATTTAATAAGACTATTTACATTATGTTTATATACTATTTTCATTGAGTATTCGCTTAATATTGCCTACACACATATTATATCTAATAGCCAATTCATTGTAGTTGACTCCGTTAAATTGTTTTACTATTTCCCTATTTCTAGCATATCTAAAAATCCCCTTATATGTAGGTATATAAGTATTTGTTCCTCCATACAACTTAGTAACCTCTACAAACTTATCAATTCCCACTATTTCTACCATTGCATGAAACTGAACTGGTATATCTTCTACTTTTATTTTCATAAGCTTCACTTCCTTTTAAAATATTTTTCTAGCCTTAACAGAGTTTTTGTTTAATACATTATTAACTAAACTATATTTATTAGCTTTATTAGACCTAATAAAAAATATATTAGCTTTAAAGTTAATTACTATCTTGACCTTAATAAAAATATATTAGCCTTTAAATCAATTCATTTCTTGACCTTAATAAAAATATATCAGCCTTTAAATCAATTCATTTCTTGACCTTAATAAAAATATATTAATCTTAAAATCAATTTCTCTCTTGACCCTAATAAAAATATATTAGACTCTAAATCAATTTCTCTCTTGACCCTAATAAAAATATATTAGACTCTAAATCAATTCCTTTCTTGACCCTAATAAAAATATATCAGCCTTTAAATCAATTCATTTATTAACTCTAATATAATTTTTCTTAATCTGATAACTGTATTAACTTTAATAAAACTTTTCATAACCTAGTAACTTTGTTAGCTTTAATAAAGATTTTAATGGTTTAAAAGTAAAATGTTAATATTGGACTTTTAACTTTTTTATTTACAGATTAAATTTAATAAAATTTTTAACATAAACTTTAACATATAATATTCAACTCTACATATATAAAACTCCATATAAAATAACTCAACTAGTAGGAAAATATATAAATACTATTTCAAAATACTAAAAATATATCTTCCTAAATAACTTATAAACTTACTATATACAGGTAAATCTTTCCTGTAGAAATTTACACAAAAAATCTTAAGAAATTACTGTTTAACTCCGATACTATTTTAGATGATAGTATTATAGTTAACAAAGAAAGTCGACAAATCTTTGAAATTAAATTTTTAGGAGGTAATTTTATGGAAGTTGTTTCAACAAAAAACTTATCTAGTATAAAACTAAAATTGGATGCTGGTTTTGATGATAAGGGTAAGGCAGTTATTAAAAGCAAGTCATTTGCAAATGTAAAGGCAGAGGCATTAAATGAAGATGTTTATGCTGTTGCAGAAGCAATAGCAAGTCTTCAAGAAAAACCTATTGTTGATATTTTAAAATTAGACAGTACATCACTATCTAAATAGTGTCTTTTAAACATAATCTGCTTTACAAATAAATTAACTCTTTATGTAAAAGACTAAGTTATATAATGCACTTAATGTGCTATAGATTTAGCAGGTTATAACTTCAATGTGGATTATAAATTTGATATATTGATACTTTAAAAATTAATATATTAGATATATTTCAACTTAAACATGTTAGCTATTTTAAATGCTGTCGTACTTCATTCAGTCTAAACTAATTGAAATAAAGCAAGGCATTTTCTATACCAACAACAATTAGTATCAACAATTAAACAATTAATATTAGCAATTAAACAATTAATATTAACAATTAAAAATATAAATTATTATATCGGAGGTAATTGTATGGAGATTAAGAAAAAATTAGTCATGAGTTTTAAAAATGTAAAGGATAAACAAGTTTCTTTTTCTATAGAAAATCCAAAGGATGACTTGACTGAAGAAAATATAAAATCTGTCATGGATTTGATAGTATCTAAAAATATTTTTTCAGTTGGAGGATTTGACCTCGCTTCTGTTGTTGAAGCCAAGGTTGTGGAAACAAATACCACTCCTTATGACTTAGTTATAGAATAGGGGGCTAATTTTATGGATGATAGTTTACAGCTGTTAATAACCAATGTTGGTTTTCCCATAGCTCTATCCATGTATTTATTGGTTAGAATCGAGAGCAAACTAAACACTTTATCAAACAGTATTGATACACTATCCAAAAATATTTTGCTATTTAAGAAATAATTTGACAATATATGTAAATCATAAAATAGGTTTATTTGTAAAATAATTAGATATGTTCTATAAAAAATACTAGGATATTTGGATAATTTATCCAAATATCTATAGTATTTTTTTAATTTTACCACCTAAAATTTGAATTTTACTGTTTTATTTTTGAATTTTACTATACTTAATTTGAAATTTATAACGCATATAGTTGGACTCCATAAGATATAATGCTATTCTAATGACAGTAATAAAATGAGGTGATGATTAATGAAAATACATGTCGAACAAGCTATTAATTGCGACGATATTGAAATAACTATAAAATGTTCTACTCTAGATAATAACATCGAAAAAATAATTTCATTATTAAGTACACCGTTACTTAATATAAAAGGTAAAAAATCAGGGGAGATTTATAAGCTTAATGTCTGCGATATTTTATATTTTGAGACAGTTGGAAATAAAACTTTTGCTTATTGTGAAGATGATGTGTTTGAAATTGATTTAAAAATATATAAATTATCAAAATTATTAGCTAATACATCCTTCTCACGAATATCCAAGTCCATGATTTTAAATATGGACTACATAAAAAGTATAAAAATAATATCACATAGTCGTATGCAAGCCACTTTAAGAAACAATGAAAAAGTTATTATAAATCGTCGTTACATAAAAAATATTAGAGAAAAACTGAATATTTAATAAAAATCTAAATTACTTTATTAATATCACTAATTGTACATTTATTGACCTATTTAATAGTCAAAATAATATAATATACTTGATATTAAGTACTAACCGATTATATTTAGTGTAGAAATAATTAGCCAAAATATAAAAAATAAGATATTATTATATCCAGCAACTAATATTAAACGACAACTTAATACATAAGAAAGAAATAAATAATTAATATAAATTTAAAGTTTATTATAAAGCGAAAGGATAGTAAAAAATGCAACTATATAACACCCCTTTTAACACAAATAAACACTTAATCTATTTCTTTACATTTACTATATTATTGAACTGGATATTTAGTCTTATACCCGTATTACTTGGAATTACAAATACGATACTTGGAGAAATCATTTTTTACCTTGCATATACATCACCAGCTATTGTAGGTCTATTTTTTATCTCTACAATCTATCCACAAAGTGCAAAACAAGATTTCATTTATAGGTATCTCAGCTTTAAAAAAATGGGAATAAAATGGTCATTATTAACAATATTATTTTTTTCTTTAACTTTTATTATTTCTTTAATAATCGGAAATTACTTTAATGTAAAGACTTCTGGTATAGATTGGGGATATATGGCAATATTTAGACCTTCTCAAATAACTTATATGTTATTCGCAAGTTTTATATTGAGTATACTTAGTCAAGAAGCTGGATGGAGAGGGTACGCTATTGACAAACTGTTAGTCAGATTTGGATTTATAGGTTCTTCAATGATTTTAGGGCTTATTTGTGGAATTTGGTATCTAGGGTCGTATTTTACACCTAATCAAATGCCGTATAATCTAGCACAATACTCTCTATTTGATGCCTTTTTATTCATACCAAGCATCATACTTTTAAACTTTATCATTAATTTTGTATATATCAATACGAATAGAAGTATTTTAGCAGCTGGATTTACTCATATGATACACAATTTCTTCAATGTTCAATTACTTTTACACTACCCTATTAAATTATGTATAATAGCTCAATATGTACAAATAATATTTGGTCTAATATTTCTTACATATATGATTTCTTCTAATAAATTTAAACAGAAGGTAAATTCTGAAATTGAACAGATAAAGTTGGATGATTTTGAATTTGAGTTAGACTGGCAATTTTAATATGAATTATAAAATTTAAGATAATCTGTAATTTGATACGATTATGACTCAAATACAGTAACTAATAGTTTATAATAACATCTGAAAAATATTGGTATTTCCCTAAACGCTTGAAGTATATAAAAACAAAATATATACTGATTATAAGTGAAAAGGAGGTCATATTTTCATGTTTAAAATTGGAGAGGTTTCAAAACTGACACAAATTTCTATTCGTATGTTACGTTATTATGATGAGCTTGGTATTATAAAGCCCGCAGAAATAGACAAATATACAGGTCATCGACTATACTCAGTTGAACAGATTTCAACTCTACAAAAAATTGTCTTATTGAGAGATTCAAAATTTAGTGTCGCAGAAATAGCAAATATCGTACATAATTGGAATGATGAATTCGTAATTAAGGAATTGAATCGAAAAAAGAATGAAATACAAAATGAAATAAAGCAGGAACAACAGAGAATAAATAAAATTGATAAATTTATAGAAGCTATAAACTATGATAAAGATGAAATTCATTATAATGTTGTATTTAAAAAAATTCCAAGTTATAAAATCATATCACTTAGAGAAGTAATCCCGGATTACTACTCTGAAGGTATACTCTGGAAAAAATTATATAACTTTGTTAAAGAAGAACATATAGAAGTATCACGTCAATCCAACAATAATATATCCTTTTACTATGATGAAGAACTTAGAGATAATGGTGTAGATATTGAGGTTGGAATGGTCGTAAGGAAGATTGGAAAGAATAAATCTAGATTTATATATCGTGAGACAGAAGAAGTTGATATAATGGCATGTACCATGGTATATGGTCCTTACGAAAATATAGCTGGTGCATATGAATCCTTCTGTTATTGGTTGGATAAAAATAATGATTATAAAATGTCGAGTATAAATAGACAAATTAGTCATAAGGGGAAACATAATGAAACAAATCCTGAAAATTATCTTACAGAAATTCAAATCCCCCTTATAAAGGTATAATGGTGGTTGTCTCAAAGTGAGCTTTTTAGTTCATGAGATACTCTTTTTTGCATGAAATCGCTCATCTCTATTTTGGGATAGCCACACCCATTGACATCCCAAAATTTTCATGATAATATCTAAACGTGTATTAAACACGTTTAGTTTTTTTATGGATAAATTTTTAAGAGGAAAAACTATGAAAGCAAATTCAAAATGAAAATCAGAACAACCAAAAAACTGAAGCTGAATACAGAACTATTGCATATCAAATAACTTCATTAATTCAGTTACTTTTTCTCCGTTCTGATGCTTTTTTTAAGTATAGTGGTATTGATATTTTGAATGTTGAACAGAGAAATAGTTTAATAGATTTTCAATTAGATTTACTCTTAGTAGATATTACAAAATAATAATATATTCATTTTTCACGTACACCTTTGTTATTCTCTGGTAATGGTTGAAAATATTCTCATTGACTAAAATATACTTACATTAAATAAGGGGGAGTTTTAATGTTTTTTACATTTATAGGAACAATATCAGCAATTTTATTATTGTGTACAATTATATGTGGTTTATGGATAAAACTTAATAATCGCAATAATGACTCGAATTCTCACTTTACTTTTTCAATACTTTCAATCGCTTTTTCACTGTTAATTGTAGTAACCTTTTTAGTAAAAAATTAATCTCTTTGTTATGGTGGTTTTTATTATTATAACTTCTTATTATTGTAGATTTTTAGTATTACAGGATTTTCACTATTTTGGCTTCTTTACCATAATATAGTAATATTTTAGCGTATTAAAACTCTTTACACAAACTTTCCATCTTATCATACACAACACCACTGTCTCTCTCATCTGTCATGGTCACAATTATATCACTTGGTTTAAGAACTGTTTTACCCCTAGGAATAATCTCTTCCCCACCTCTTTGAATAGCTACCAGAAGACAATTCTCTGGCCACTGTATATCCTGAATTTTCTTGTTTGCAACAGGAGAGCCAAACATAACCGAAAACTGGTCTAATATCTTTTCTCCCCTCTCTTTAGGAACAGGTTCTCCATTTTTCTCAAGTAATCGCTCCAAAAGACTTTCATAAATAGGTTTTGACTTCATAAGAGTAGCCACAATGTATGCCACAATCGAAATTATAGAAAGTGAAAGCATTTGACTAACAGAACCTGTCATTTCAAAAATCAATATAATTCCAGTCAAAGGGGCACGCACAATAGCTGTAAAATATCCTGCCATAGCCAAAAGTACAAAATTATTGACATAATCTGGATTCATCCCAAAAACTTTAACACCTATCATTCCAAATATTCCACCTATAAATGCTCCTAAAACAAGCAATGGAAAAAAGATTCCCCCTGGTGCACCTGACCCAAAACTAACAGCCGAAAATATAAAACGTATAACAAAAATCAAAACGACCATTCCAAAAATATATTCATGACTTGTAAGTGCTTCAACTAAATTGTGTCCACTTCCCAACACTTCGGGCATTACAAACCCAAGAATACCAGCCATTATAAATGGAATCAACAGTTTTCCAAATGTACCGATTTTAGAAATCTTCTTATATAAAGACTGCACATATAGAGTAAACCAATTATAAAATGCACCCATAACTCCAAGAATAACACCTAAAATCACTATTAACCCATAATAATCCTGTGGCAATACATTCCCAATATCAAACTGGAACACAGACTCCAAGCCTAGAAAATTAGCTGAAATATAGTCTGCTGTCAAAGATGCTGTCATCACAGAAATTAAAACAGATACTGAAAAGTTTTTATGTACTTCTTCCAGTGAAAACATAACACCTGCTAGTGGTGCATGAAAGGCTGCTGATAATCCAGCACTTGCCCCACATGTTAACAGGAATTTTTCCTCTGTCTTACCTCGGTCAAGTGCTCTAGAAATACCCTTCCCCGCCATAGCACCAAGCTGAATAGAAGGACCTTCTCTTCCTAAAGAAAGACCACCCATAAGTGATAAAAATCCGCCTATAAACTTTGCTGGCAACACACGCCACCATACTTGCTTAATTTTTCCTGTCATTTCCCCCTCAAGCTGAGGGATACCACTTCCAGAAATCATTGGTTCCCAGTCTACCAACTTTGATACAATCCAAGCAAGTAGTGCAAGCACTACAAACCAAGCTATTATTTTTATTGTAGAGCCTTCTACAAACTTTAAAATTTGACTAAGCCAAGTACCAGCCTGCCCCAAAAGTATCCTATATAAAAGCACAATCAAACCAGCTACAGCACCTACCATCAGTCCTTCTCCAATTAAAATTACTTGAAAATGCTCTGCCCGTTTGATAATATAAGATGTATCCTTTTTCATACTTTTCCTCCTTAACCCAACAGTTCTGTACAATATAAACAAAGATAACTTTTAATTTACTAAATATAGAAAAATTTATCACTTCCTTTGAGATGTTTTTTGACTTTCTACGTATTGCTTTATTACTGACAAAGGTGCTTAGCCAACAATAGAAACAAGATAACTATTTGTCCATAAAATTGTAAGTTTAGTTGTTAGATGTGAAAATTCATTTTGATTTATACTTATTATCCACAATGGTATTATATATTAATTATTTACATAATACAACAATCCGTATCTATCGCTTTATATAACCATAGTTCTTACATCTCCAGCATACTTACGTTTAGAATAGAGTATTTTCTTTGATAAAATAATATGTTTAAATAGCAAGGTAATCTATTTAAACAATAAAAAATAAGAGATAAAGGAAATTAATCCAAGCCTTTACCTCTTATTTTTAATATTTTATTAGAACTGATGTTTACATTCTGTAAATTCGTAAACATCCATTAGTGCTTCACCAAATCTTTGATAGTGTACTACTTCCCTTTGACCTAAGAATCTCAATATATCTTTTAAATCAGGGTCATCAGTTAAATTTATTAATTGATAGTACGTAGCCAATGCTTTTTGTTCAGCAGCCATATCTTCATGTAAATCAGTTACCGAATCACCAAAGACATTAATATAGCTTGTAGTAAAGTTTACTCCATTAGAATCTACTGGCTGAAGACCATGTCCAAAATTAGCATAATTACTTCCAAGCCCAGCATCCTTAAGCTCTTCTGGACTACAATTACTTATTAACTGATATAACATTGAAGAAATTATCTCAACATGAGCCATTTCTTCTGTACCTATATCAGTTAAAAGTGCGCGAGATTTTCCAGTTGGCATAGTATATCTTTGTTGAAGATATCTAGTTGCAGCTGCCAGCTCACCATTAGGTCCTCCCAACTGAGTCATTATATATTTTGCCATTCTTGGGTCTGCCTGTCTTATGTTAACTGGATGTTCCAGTGTTTTTTGATAAATCCACATATTATATTACTCCTCCTTAATATATATTTAATAATAAATCTAATTTTAAAACTGCATAATTCTATTTATAAAATGACTTATCCCATGGCCAAGGTTCAGATATCCATGACCAAGGATATGAACCTGATTCATATCCAAAATTAGTTAATGCTCCATATCTAGATTCATAATCACATACAGCTTGTGTAAATTTGTCGCAGTATCTTCTATATGAATCAAGAGCTCTCTCATCTCTTGGATTGTTATCTAAATATAAATTTAATTCTATACATGCAAATTGATATTCTGAAATTCGCTCTAAAAGCTCTCTTCTATTTAATGACATTAGTACATGTTACCCCCTTTTTTAGCTCTAACTCTATTTTTAGGATTTGCATATAGCCAATCATTATAATTATTTGACTCTATTAAATCCAATTCAGGAAATAAAGTACCTCTTTCTAATGCTGTTTTTGGATTGTATGTGTCATCATAAATTTGATGATTAATGTATGGTCTAGCAAATTCACAACAATAATCTTCTCTATCATTTTTTAAATACTCCATTAATTATCCTCCTTAATTTTTAGAATCTTAAAATAGTATTATTTTTAATAATTGTATACTTGTTCTATATTATAAACAGCAGTTTTAATAGACCTTAATAATAGGAATAAATATCTTTTTTGTTCTTATTTTGTTCTTAAAAATCTTCCTAATTAACTAATATTTTATAAGTATCTATTTTAAATAGTTGATATAGAGTTTATACAATTTTTTATAATTTAATTACTATTTACTATATATTATTCATTTTTAAAGAAAGTGTGATTGTATTTTATTAAAAATAACATAATTATACATTTTAATACTTTTTTATATTAAATAAATTTATATTAAAATATTTTTTATTATATAATTTTATTTAATTCAAGAGTATAGTCATAAAAAAAAGAATAGGACATTTTTCCTACTCTCTTCTCTTATTTATATATAATATTAACACTCTTCATTTTTAATATATATCTTTAATTTTCTTCTTTTATATCAGAATTAAAGGGAATCCATGCATTACCAAACTCTTTATCTTTAAATAAATAAGCTAATCCAGTTATTTGCTTTAATCTAAGAATTTCATCAATCTCCATACCCAGATGCTTTGATATCCATTTATCAGATTTTCCAATTTCACAAAGTTCAGTTATAATATTGCTCATTAAATCAACATTATGTGAACCCCTTGCACGATTATGTCGAATAGTACTTGCCATTCTCTCATCAAGAGATTTATCAATTACTGAAACAGGAAGAAGTCCACTTTCTCTATCATATATATCCTTATTTTCAAGCATTATCCTATAACGATGAAAACCATCTACAATAATATACTTATCTTTTTCCTGATTATAATAGCAAACAATTGGCATTGTATAACCATCTTCTTTTATACTTCTATACAACAACTGCATTTCTGGTGGAGCTACTGAATTTGGATTATAGTCGTTAGATTCTATCTTTTCAATTGGCACTGCGATGATTCCATATACAGGACTTTTATATTCCATAGCACCTTAACTCCTATCTAATGAATTTTTTCATATTTTTTTTTAATATACTCTGTTCTAATTTTTTGGTCTTTTGTAGGACCAAATCCCATAAACTTACACATATGGTCATTTTTTAAAATACAATAGCACATTCTTTTCCAACTTGGTATATCTTTGGTGAATTTAATATCATCTGTATCATCAGGTATATCATCCAAAAATATGACTCTACTCTTTTTGTCTTTTGTATGATTTGAAACTCCATTCAATTCTATTTTATAACCCTTTCTTATCAATTCACGTATAACGATTTCTGACAAACCACCACCTGTATTATGCCAAAAATCAATAGATGTTGAAAATTTTTTAATATAGTTATTCCTTATATTTTCAGGTAAGGTATCAAGCAAAAAATAGGTGAAACTCTTCCAAGTATGTCCATATGGCAACTTAACACTACGATATCCCATAGCTTTTGTTTTTCCATAAATAGAAGTGAAATTAACTCCTTGTACTCTAGCAACCAATTTCATCCATACCTCTGGGTCTAATACTCTATATAAATTTAAACTCTCTTTAGCTGAATCATTAAAAGGAGATGCTACTCTCATTTTTCTTGGAGCTACTCCAGCTTTATAGAATAAATCATAAATTTTATTATAATCATAGTTAAATTTATAGTGAGCTAGCCAGACATCTTCTATCTCCCAATCATATATAGGGGATGCTGTCCAGACATTTTTAAATTCCTTAGTTATCCAACACTTTCCTTTATATCCATGCTGCTTATTTACAATAGAACAATAACGTTGCAGAGATTCTGCTGCTCTTGTTCCCAATAAGCAAACAACTTTTGCACCTTCGTGTATATCTCTAATCCATCTCCCAAATTGTTTTGCCAAATTTTCTTGTCTCATTTTATATTTATAATAAGTAAAAGGATTATTTTTTTGATTTATTATGTATTCTTTAACCGGCATTTCTCTTACCCATAACTCTTCTTTCTCATCATCCCATGGATACCAAAACATTTCATAATTTCCTACAGCAGTTCTTGTAGCCATTGGCAAACACACCCAATATGGTTCAATATCTTCAATATTCTCATCAAACACTTTTTCAACATATTCAGTAGTCATACTATATTGAGCCTCAAAATCTTGATGAAATACTCCTATTTTGGAACTTATATTATTCTTTCTCTTAAAATCCAAAATTAAGTTTAGAAGTAAACCACTATCTTTTCCTCCGCTAAAGGATACATAGATATAATCAAATTCATTGAAAAGATAAGAAAGTCTTTCTTGAAAAGCTTCAAATACATCGGATTCTAAATATCTCTTATCCATTCGAATTCTCCCCTTTCAACTAGAAGTTTATGAAACCTTACAATGCAATATTATTATGCTTTTTAGCAGTAATTAGCATAAATTATACATTACTTAAATACACAAATACAACTAAACACATATAATTATAATAAAATTATACTTTTGTATTATAAACTATATTCTATCATTATTTTACATTTTTTTCTAATATATATGTATATCATTTTACATTTTTTTCCAACATATATAGATAACATATTTTTCTATCAATTAACATTGACTACTCTATATTTTATACATACTGTTTAAATAAGAAATAAAAAACATGACAAACTGTTGTCATGATTACTTTATTATACTCAATATACTCAATGATATTAGATTAAATCATATACATCAAAGAATAGTGATTTCAGATAGAAATCTATTCATTTGTTTTCCCTTTTTACTAAATAAATAAGTATTAGATAATCTATATTTATCTAATACTTATACATACAATTTAATATTTTACTTATAGTACTTTATTTTTACATCCCCAATTATTCCACTTGGTTGTAAACTTCTGTATTGTGACAAAAAATCCTTTTGCGAAGTACCTAGTGTATTAGTTACTTCTACAGTGAGCTTATTCTCTCCATTTTTTACTTTATCATATAATTTAAATGTATATGGTTTACTCATTTTAACACCTAGAGAAACTCCATTTAAAAACACTTCTGCTACTTCATAAACATTACCTAAGTCAATTTCTATTTCTTGTTTTTCATCTTCTATACTAAATACAGTTTCATATTTTATAGTTCCAGAGAAATCCGGATATAATTTAGGTGAAGATATATTTGTTAACTTTTCCATTACAAATTTATCGCTGAAATTGGGATAACCATTACTGTCGGTCAATGATACATTCCACTTTGTTTTTATTATTTCTTCTTTTAATAATGAATAGTGTTCCTTAGTATCTGCTTTAAATTCCTTGTCACTAATTATATATATGGTCGCTTCTTGAGGAGCTAATACTAAGTCGACTACAATATCTTTTTGTCTATTTTTAATCTTTATAAGTTTATTTTCCATTGCATCATACTGATAAATTATTCCATTACTATTAGTAGCTATCTTATTAATAATAGTACTATCAGGTGATTCATTAAAGAAAAGATATACATCCATTTCTTTTTGCTTATAGTGATAATATCTTAAGTATTCTTCTGACCTTTCAGGTAAAATATCATATATTTGTTTTTCTTTTAGATAAGATACTAGATTATCTAATTGAACTACCGATAAGTTTTCATTATTTATACTTAGATATTTCTCTACCCCTGTATCTAGAGAATTACTAATATAAGAAGGTAGTTCATCTATAAATATCACAGATATATTATTATCGACTAACCTCTTTATGCTTTCTAAAATCTCTTTTGGCAACCCTTCCGAATAAGGTATTATTAACGTTTTAAATTCTTCCTTATTAACTATAATTTTATTATCATTAAGTTTTGCATCTTTTAATAAATCTCCTGAAATTATATCAAAATCAATTTGATTTTGAGTAAGAGCTTTTGCTGGCTTTTGCGTTAACATATAGTTGCCTGACCACTCTGCTTCTGCATGATAAAGTATTAAAGCTGATGCTATATGAATCCCGTCACTTATAAGTTCACTTACACGGTTAGAGTAATTCATTAAGTGTGAAAGATACCTATACTGTGGATTGTTCCCGTGAGCATAAAAATGTGGTGCACAGTCAGAATCTGGGAATGGAGCCATTGAAAATGCATGAGGAATAAAGTGATTAACTCCACGGACTAACATATGGTCAGTCAACCATTTCATTAAATTTAATCCTTCAGACCATCCATAAGCACCATATAATTCACATAATGTTCTTCCCTTTTTCTTTGAATCCAAGTGTCCAAGTGAACTCCCTAATTTAGCTAGTGTATAGTGAAAAAATTCTCCGTCCCATCCAATAGATGTAAAAGTACGGAAGTATTCTTTATCCATTCCTGGAAGAAGCTGGTGAAGTACAACATCTATTCCTGACATAGTTTGCCCACTTATTGCTCTAAAGAAGTGTCCTGTTCCATAGCCCAATCTAGCATGAGCATTATTATCTTCAATTACATGACCTACATATTCTAAATTATGTTTTACACACCAGTTAGCTAATTTATCTGTAAAGTTTTTCGAGTATAAATCAGAAATTATATTCATATATCCATATCGTATTCTTTGACTGCCTTGCCCATCTGAAATCAACAATGGTAGTAATTTACATATATCCGAATCAATTTCTTTAGATAAAAGTTCCATTAAGTCCGCTCTCCAAGGTAAAACCATTTCAAATCTACCTATAGATGCATTTGAACCCTTTACATTTCCAAACCTAGGTTCATCTGAAAAGAATCCAGCTATTGTACTTCCAAAATACTCACCAAACTGTTCATAATGAGTTTCATAAACCTCATCTATAAGTACCTGTGTAGCTTTTGAATCTATTGGATTTAGGTAATTCTCTGTGGAAACTTCTCCACCATTATAAGTTTGTACTAATACGAATATACGCCATTGTCCCTCTGGTATGTCCCAATATACTACACCATCTTCTAGCTTATCTGTTAAATCAATTAATGTAGATGAATCTATACTGCTGTACCCTGTAGATTTAGCAGCAACGACACCTATTATAATTTCTTCATTTTCCTTTTTTATGTTAAGTTTATTCTTATCTGTACCAACATTCATTATAGAGTTACGCTCTCCACCTGCATGCCATTTAACAATTATTCCTGCATCTTCTTGAGGACCATGATAATCTAATTGATTTATTTTTAAATACTTCTCTCTAAGTTCTGGATACTTATTCTTAATAGCACCGTTAGCATATCCAGTGGGAAAATGGCAATCGTCAAATAACCAAACTCTCATATTTTTTTCTTTAGCTGACTCAATTACAACCCTTAAATCTCCCCACCACCTTGGTCCGGCAAAATCTGGGTGAGGTCTTGGCTCTACACAAACTTCTTTAATACCACTTTCATATATTTTATCTATATAACTTCTTATTGTTTTCTCATCTTCTCCATGCATCCAAAGAAAAGGAAAGATGTAGTTTTTCTCTTGATTGTTTAACAATATCTCTATTTTATTCATACCTTCATCCTTTCTTATAACGATATTATGGAGTAAGATATGTTTTTAAAACTTACCTTACTCCTCTTATATAATTTATGCTAATTCCTTAACTAATTTTTTAACTCCAAATAGGTAACTTAATACTAAAGGTACGAAAAATGCAACTATAGATGCTATTATATAAGCTGTAAAGTTGCTATCTATACCCTGTGGATTTATAAACATAGGTGCTGCAAAAAGTGCATTTCCTCCAAAGCTAAACATATGAGCATTCATTGATGCAGTGATTGCTCCAGCTAGACCTCCTCCAATAAATGCTAACACAAATACATTTTTATTTGGAAGTGCAATTCCATATATTATAGGCTCTGTAACACCTAATAAACCTATTACACCTGTAGAAAGTCCTAGTGCTCTTTCATCTTTATTTTTAGTTCTTAAACCAAATCCTATTGCCGCACCAGCTAAAGCAAATACAGTTACATTTAATATTGCATTTATTGGATCTTTTCCTAATGTAGCTACATTGTTCATTAGAATTGGAATAAATGCATAATGTAGTCCAAAAATTACTATTACTTGCCAGAATGCTCCTAAAATTACACCTGTTACTATAGGGCTAAATGCATATATGTTTTGAGTTGATGAAGCTAATATATCACTAAGCATAGTAGCTATAGGTCCTATAACTAAGAAAGTAAGAGGAACTACAACAATTAATGTAATAAGTGGTGTGATAAATGCTGTTATAGCAGTATATATTTTATCTTTTATCTTAAGCTCAATTATAGATGCTACATATGTTGCTATTAACACTGGAAAAACCGAGTTACCATAACTAGTTAATACGACTGGTATATTTAAAAATGATAATGCAAATCCATCATTATAAGCTGTTACTATTGCTGGATACACTAAAGCTGCTCCTATTGTTACTCCTATATACGGATTAGAGCCAAGTTTTTTTGCAGCCGAAAATCCTAATATAATTGGTAAGAAATAATAAAAACCATCTGCAAAAGCAAATAATACTTGATATGTTCCGCTATCTGTACCTATAATACCAAAAGATGTTAATCCTGCCAGAATTCCTTTTGTTATACCCGCTGCAGTCATAACTCCAAGGACTGGATGTATAATTCCCGATATTGCCTTAAAAAACTGATTAAAAATACTTGTTTTTTCTTTTTCTTTCTTTATCTGAATTTTTTCTTGATTTGGTATACTAAGTTTACTTGTTATTTCTGCATAAACTTTTTTAACTTCTGGACCTATTATTATTTGGTATTGTCCTCCAGATATAGCCACTCCAAGCACGTCTTTTTGTGACTTTATTTCTTCAGTTTTGACCTTGTCCAAATCTTCAAGTACAATTCTTAACCTTGTCATACAATGGTTAACTGTATTAATATTTTCTTTACCACCTACAAGACTTATAATGTTTTCTGCTAAAATAGAATAATCCATATTTAACCCACCCCTCCTAATTTAACTTAATTTAAAATAGCTTCTATTACCTTTACAATTTAATTCATTAGTTATAACCTTTGAAATAATCGTTTACTCATTCTTATAATTGTATTTTATTTCATACTATGATAAAATAAAATCTCAATACTTAACTTATTTACTATCCAAACTTAACCTTTATGAAAGGGGTTTCTTATGAATAAAAATCAATTAATTAATTTTCTAACATCTTTATCTGAAAAAGAAACTTACTATAAAAAAAATCCAAACCATATTTCTTCTTTTTACGATAAATTAGAAAAAAGAAATATAAAAACATTTGGAGAAGTTTATTCATTTTCCTTTGATGCAGAAAAGGAAAAACAAGATAACAATAAAGATATAACTAATCTTTCTCAAAGTGTTCAATTTCAAATTAGTCGTCAAACACGATTTTCAAATGTACCTTTGCATGTTCACGATTTTGTAGAAATGAATATTATGTACTCAGGAGAAGCTACAGCATTAATTTTAGGAAAAGAAATTAAATTTAAAAAAGGAAACGTATGTATTTTAGATACAAATGTTCCTCACACTATAAAACCTTTAGGTGAACAAGATATACTAATAAACTTAATAATACAAAAAAAATATTTTGATACAACTATGCTTAGTCGTTTATCAAATAACGGTATTATCTCTAATTTTTTATTAGATGCAATCTCTAATACACAAAAACATGATAAGTACATCATTTTCGATTGTCAAAATAGTAATCTACTTTTAAATTTAGTGGAAAACTTACTTTGTGAATACTATAATCCTTCATTTTGTATAAAAGATACTATAGATTCTTATATGATTTTAATTTTTATAGAATTACTTAAAAGCCACCAAGAAAATGAAACTTCTTCATATAAATCTTCTAATAAAATATATATCGGTGAAATTCTTCAATTCATAGAAAAAAATTATAGTAATTGTACTTTAGAATCTGTATCAAAGGAATTTTTATTCCATCCTAATTACCTTAGTAGATACATTAAACAAGGTACTGGGCTTACGTTTAAAGAAATAATTCAAAAGCAGAGATTAAATAAAGCTTGTTCTTTATTAAAAAATAGCGATTTGACCATAAATGAAATTTGTGAGTGTATAGGATACAAAAATGAGACCTTTTTCTATAAAAAATTTAAGGAACATTTTAATTCTACTCCTAAGGAATATCGTGATTCTAATTTAAGTAATTAATAACTAATACATATTTAAATTATATTAGCTTCTTTCCAAACTAAAAATGATAAATACTATAATAACTCCATCACATACTAATATCCATCTAATTCATTATAAAATTCTACTATAGGAAATATGATTCCATTAGATGGAGTTATAATATCAGGAGAAGCTATGGTTAATTAAGCATCACTTACAGGTAAGTCTCTTGCTATCAACAAGAAGACTTATATAAAAAACTTCATTCATATATATTTATTTATAAAGTAGTATTCATCTATATTTATTCATAAAGTAGTATTTATTTTCTTAATATTCAATATATTATATACAAGTAGTCAATAAAATACCTTATAGCGTAAGCATGTATCAACTTACTCTATAAGGCAAAATATAATAATCCACTCTCTTACCAATCAGATACCAAATTTAGATAAAAGAAATTATTTTTTAAAATAAATGGGTCATTTTTATCTATTTTTCTAGTTATATTTCTAGCTATTTTCATATATTTATTTTCATCTATTTTTCTATACTTTAGTTATTCTTATATCTCTCTAACATTTACCACTACTGCCTTAGGTCTAGTCATAGCCTCAATTGAATACTTAACACCTTGAGTTCCCATACCAGATGCCTTTACACCTAAAAATGGGAAGTGGTCTGGTCCTCTTTCAGTCTTATTATTTATTTGAACAGTACCAACCTCAAGCTTATCAGCAATATAAAACGCCCTATCAATATCACTTGTAAATACTGACGATTGAAGACCATACTCTGACTGATTAGCAATTTCAATTGCTTGATTTATATCTTTAACTCTTATAATTGGAAGTACTGGACCAAATGGTTCCTCCCAAGCAATCTTCATATCAACATTTACATTATCCAATAATGTTGGATAGAATAAATTATTTTTTCTAACATTACCTGTTATTAATTTTGCTCCCTTATGTAGTGCATCATCAACTAGACCTTGAACAAAATCAGTTGCTTTATTATCTATAAGAGGCGTGATAACTACTTCCTCCATTGGATTTCCAATTGTTAACTTCTCTACTAATGGCTTTATTTTTTCTACTAATTTATCAGCTACACTCTCTTGTACTAGAATTCTCTTTACTGCTGTACATCTTTGCCCAGAATACGAATAAGCTCCAGACACTATATTTTTAGCTGCAAAATCTAAGTCTGCATCTTCTAATACTATAGCCGCATCTTTTCCACCAAGCTCCAATAATAATGGTACCATTCTAGATATTTTAGATATATGCTGACCAACTTCAGTACTACCAGTAAAGTTGATAAAATTAATTCCTTTATGTGTTACAACATAATCCCCTATCTCACTACCCCTACCTGTAATAGTATTAAGTACTCCATCTGGTATCCCAGCTTTTCTCATAATTTCTACTACATGAAGTGCACTAATAGCCCCTTGTGTGGCGGGTTTTAATACGACTGCATTTCCACCAATAAGTGCTGGTGCAATCTTTGACATTGATAAATTTACAGGATAATTAAAAGGAGATATAGCTAAAACAGTACCTAATGGAACCCTTGAAACATAAGACATCTTATTTCTTGTTCCTCCAGGGAAATTATCGCCACTAATAGCTTCACCTTCCATATTTTTTCCTACATCAGCTGTGTATCTTAAAAAATCTGCCGTTCTTTCAACTTCTGCCCTTGCAGATTTTATGTCTTTGGCTATTTCAAGTACTAGTATATTAGCTATTTCATCCATATTTTCTAACAGCAAATCAGCAGCCTTATGAAATATATTAGCTCTCTTATATACAGGCATTTCAGCCCATACCCTTATACTCTCTTTTGTATTTTTTATAGCCTCATCTACTTCATGTTTTGTCATAGATTGTACTTTCCCAACAAGAGAATTATCTATTGGTGAGTAAATTTCTATTGGTTTTCTTGAATTAGATTCTACCCATTTTCCATTTATTAAATTTTTATATACATTTTCTTTTGTTCTAAGTTCATTAAACATATTTTTATTCCTCTCTATGATATAACTTTGTGTATTTAAATTATAGCCATTTATTCGTTATGTAAACATTTCTTTTTTCCATAAACGTTTACCTAGAAAAATTTTTTTAAGTTAACGTTTTTTCTACATTCTTCTATTTAATAACATACTCACTTGAAACTTATATATAAATCAAACTTCAATACAAGTCTCATAATGTAAATCACTTGGCAAATTTATAAATGGACAATTTCATATATACAGCAATTATTATAAATATTTTGATAATCTTAGATAGGTAGGTGTATATATGGTAAACTTTTCGATTTATTATCGGATAGAGTGTACATTATTATAATAGGAGTTGGATTTATTGCGTTACTTATATCATTTGCATCAAAGATAACATTGAAGAACGAAAAACTTTAGATATAAAAAATGCAGACATAAAAACTTAATTTTCATTAATTTCTGAATTTGGATACAAAATTGTGTATTAATATGTTGACGTATTGAAAATTGATTGGTATAATCAATGGAAAATAAGCTTTATAAAAATTCAAAATATTCAGCTATAGGAGTGATAAAAATGAGTTACATGCCAACTTTAGAACAAGCATGGGAAATATTAAGAAAATACAATAAGGAAGAATTTCATATAAAACATGCTCAAATTGTATCTGGAGTTATGAGATACTATGCAAAGGAGTACGACCCTGAAAGAGTAGAATTTTGGGAAATCGTTGGACTTCTACATGATTTAGATTTTGAAATGTATCCTGATGAACATTGTGTTAAACAAAGAGAATTAATGACAGAACTTGATTTAGATAAATCAATAATTGATTCTACAATAAGTCATGGATATGGATTAACTGGTTCAGATGTTAAGCCAGAGCAATTTATGGAGAAAGTATTGTTTGCTGTAGATGAACTTACTGGTTTAATTGGTGCAGCTGCAATAATGCGTCCTTCAAAGAGTGTTTCTGATTTAGAATTAAAATCTGTTAAGAAGAAATTTAAAGATAAATCATTTGCTGCTGGCTGTTCTCGAGACGTTATAAGAAGTGGTGCAGAAATGCTTGGATGGGAACTTGATAAACTTATCCAAACAACTATAGAAGCTATGAGAAGCTTAATCCCAGAAATGGCGATATAGCCCCTCATACATATACCATAGAAACATATACCATAGAAGTTACATCTTTAAGAGCATTTCTCCTTTTGATGCAACTTCTTTTTATATTTTACATTGCCTAAAAATCCTAATATTCTAAATTTATTATATACAATTTATAACATATACAACAAATAATATGTATAACTTATAACAGACATAAATTCTCTGTATAACTCATAACAAACATAAGTCCTCTGTATAACTTATAACAGACATAAATTCTCTGTATAACTCATAACAGGCATAAACTCTTTGACAGTAAAAATTTCTTATATGTAATAAATAATTTCAATATATACACGTCATTACAAGATTAATTATATACATTAGATTACATGATTGACTACTTTCTTCACATTTCTAAGTGGTATAGCAATTTTAACTACAAATTTTTTATCATCATATTCAATTACGACATTACCACCATACTTATTTACAGAGTTTTTTATACTTTTGATTCCAAATCCATGAACAGAACCTTTTTTATCTGTTAGAATATCTCCGTTTTTGGTAATAATCTGATTTACCTTAGTATTTTCCACTCTTATTAAATAAAAGTTTTGAATAACATCACCTTTAACACAAATCACTCTATTCCCATCATCTATTTTATTGCAAGCTTCAATTGCATTATCTAAAATATTTGAAAATATATGACATACATCTATTAATTCAATAGCTTCACAACAACTAAAGTTTATTCTTACTTTTAGTTCTATTTTATTCTTATCACAGATTTCTTTCTTTTCACTTAATATAGTATCTAGTATGAAATTACCAGTACTAAATAATAAGTCATTACTCTGAATTTCTACTTGTAAGTTATTTAAATATGAGGTAACATCAATACCTTTTTTAACCATAGCACTTATGCACAATATGTGATTTTTCATATCATGACTTAATAATCTAGTCTTTAAATATTTACTTTCCATATCTTCATAATACTCATTTTCACATTTCAAAATATTTTTAATCATATTGTTTTCTACCACTAAAGTATTATATTGCTGTAATTTCTTAGCAATCAAAATTAAAATGATGCTTGATATAAGCAGTATAATAGAAATTGCAACTAATTTACAATTATGTATTATGCTACCAGACTCTGGATTAAACATGTATTTGAAAATGATAAAAAAAGATGATATATTAGCAACTATTGGAATAGCTATATACGATAATGTCTTTTTATTTATTTCTATATTTAATTTTATCTTTAATGTTTTATATAAAAATAAAGCCAAAATCAAAAGTATCTTTCCCGATACAATAGACTCAATTCTGTATATATCTCCTGTCGCCATCTTACTCATGTCATCTATAGAATTAAGCCAGACTGTGAAAGATATACTTAAAGCATCTGTAGCAATTAATAACATCCAATAGATTAAAGATATCAATATAGACTTCGCAAACCTCACATCATAGGAGGTTTTGTAAAATACAACAGTAATTATCCCAGATATAATTACTCTTATATTTGGAGATACATCAAAAAAATAAATTATATTAGCAAAAATAATAATACCTACCATATAAAAATTTATTTTTCTATTAGAAACCTTTTGCTCACTTGTATAATCTAGCATTTTCTTACAAAAAAACCATTCTATCATAAAGGATATCATAATGAAAATATTCCAAAATAAGCTTGACTTTATCATAATACTTTCTCCTAACGTATTACTAAATTATTTTTTTATTTTATGTATAATTTAATTATATACGACTCTACACGTGTAGTAAATAGATTGTCAAAATTATTCCAAATAAGTCCATATTTCTTTTCTTTTTTAATTATATCACTAAATTTGCTAAATTGAATTAAACTTTTTATTGATTTTTAGTTTAAATATGAGACATAGTGGAAACCTCCTTGAATAAAGAATAAAAAACAGACATCAGTCACGAAATAATCATGCAATAATGAAAGAGTAAATTCTATTTGTCACCCTTTAGAATGGAATTTAAGTTTTCATTTCAGGTTAGATACAAAAATTAAAAAATAGTATTGACAGAATGTAAACGCTTTGTTATGATATGAGTGTAAAAAATTTGTGACTATTAAATTAGGCAAAGTACTGAAGAGTGATATTAATATATCGTTCCATGTACTTTGCTTATTTTTTATATAAGGAGGGATAAAACATGTTCGGCTTTTTGAAAAAAAACAAGAGTTTCATTTATGCACCTGTATCAGGATCTATATTGGACTTAACCGAAGTAAAAGATGAAGTTTTCTCAAGTGGTATGATGGGAAATGGAATAGCAATCATACCATCAGAAAAGGTATTTAAAGCTCCAGCAGATGGGGTTGTCACACTAATTCACGAAAGTAAACATGCGTTTGGGATGAAACTGGACAATGGTGTTGAGATTCTTGTTCACATTGGATTAAATACAGTGAATTTTAAAGGAGAAGGCTTTAAAACGCTGGTAAATATCGGAGATCATGTCAAGAAAAGAACTCCTATCGTTGAAGTAGATTTAGATTTCTTTAAAGAAATGAACGTGACATTAGAAACGCCAATGATCTTATTAAATGAAGCAGAACAGCCTTGTGACATCCTCTTGAAATCAGGTAATTGTCAATCTGGTGAAACTGAATTAATTAAGGTAAATTGAATGGATATAAAGGGGTAGTTCAAATGAAAATTCTTAAGGTGTATAACAATAATATAGTTCGCTGTATTAACAATAAAGGAGAAGAATATATCCTTACTGGTCCTGGCGTTGGATTTAAAAAACATTCAGGCGATTATGTTGATGATACTAAAGTAGAACAAAGATTCTTCGCAGAAACGAAAACAAAGGCAAAGATAGAACGATTGTTAGAACGTATAGAACCACAATACTTTGAATTAAGCGAGTATATATTACAAGAGGCTAAAAAGAGATTAAATATCAGCTTAAATTTAAGTTTGATTATTCCGTTTACAGATCATTTAGTCGCAGCTATTGATCGGGCAAAAAGTGGAATTTCATTACCTAATTTATCACTTATGGAAATAAAAACGATTTGGAAAAAAGAATTTGAATTTAGTTTATGGATAATATCTTATATCGAAGAGAAAATGCATATCAATATGTCAATTGATGAAGCTGGATATATCGCTGTCTATTTTGTGAATGATACCGGAGAGCCTAGAGCAAATAAATCAATGGAAATCGTTCAAATAGTAACTGATATCGTAAATATTATTGAAAAATGTTTCCGAATCCGTCTAGATAAAACATCTTCAAGTTATATCAGACTGGTTACTCATCTTCGATTCTTTATTGGACGTATTATAGGATCAGAAGTTAGTAGAGATGACGATAACGAAGTGTTATACCAATACCTTTTAGAAAGAAACCCAAATTTAAAAACATGCATCAATTATATCAGTCAGTATATAAAAAATGAACTTAATTATGATGTAACAAAATCAGAACTTGTATATCTGATGATACATTTAACACAAATATTAGGAAAATAGGAGTGTGACTATTCGATTAGGCAGGCCTGAAATGTAAATCAAAGTGTGATTTATATTTTGGGCCTTTTATATATAAAATTAATATGAGGAGGATAAGCCTATGAAAAAATTAATTAATAATGCAGATGACTTTGGTTATTCTAATGCGGTAAACTATGGCATCGTGGATAGCTATCAAAAAGGAGTATTAACTTCTACAACATTAATGGCAGGAATGCCAGGCTTTGATCACGCAGTCATGCTTGCCAAACAAAATCCTGGTTTTGGAATCGGTGTTCACTTAACATTAACATGTGGGAGACCTTTACTTACTACACACAAGACACTTGTTGATGAAAAAAGAGATTTTAAAAATCTTAGTTTCTATAAAGAAGAAAATACATTTGTAGATGAGGATGAAGTATATGCCGAATGGAAAGCACAAATAGAGAAAGTATATGCAGCGGGGATTGAACCAACTCATCTAGATGCTCATCATCATACACACATCTTTAAGAATAATCCTGAGATTGTCATTAGATTATCGAAAGAGTATGGATTACCAGTTCGTAATTCCTTCAATGACGTTTCCATATTACGTAGTGAAGGAATTAAATGTAATGATGTATTGATCGATCCTTGGATTAATATCGAAGGAAAGATTGATGCATACGAAGATAAAGCAAGTGCTTTGGTTAAGGAAATTATACAGTTGATTAAACAGGCAAAGACTGAAAGTGATGTTATTGAAGTTATGTGGCATACAGCTTATTTGGACTATAAAATTATTACTCAGTCAAACTTTGCCTACCCTAGGCTAATAGAATCTGATGCGATTCTTAATGAAGAATTGATGAAGTACTTAAATGAAAACTTTCAATTATGTACTTATCAAGATATATAGAAAAGGAGAGAAAGAATATGTTTAACAAAGTTTTAAAGCAATTATCGAAGCTTGGAAAAGCGATGTTGATTCCAATTGCTGCTACTCCAGTTGCTGGTTTGCTTGCTCGTTTAAGTGCTGCAGATATGTTGAATATGCCAGTACTAGAGACTGCTGGATGGGTAGTATTTGGTATGATGGATGTGCTTTTTGCAATCGGTGCTGTTATAGCATATGCAAAAGCTAAAGACAGATCAATACCGATTATTGGTGCAATTATCTCATTATCAGTATTTAAAGCTGTTTTGGTCTATATGAACGAAGCAGTCAATATGGGAGTATTTGCTGGTATTTTAGTTGGTGTTATGACAGCCATTGTATTTAATTATAGTAAAGAGTGGAAAACTCCGGCGATGTTCTCGTTCTTTACTGGGGAGAAGTTTGTAGTTACATTAGCACCACTTGTAGCTATTCCTTTGGCTATTTTGTTCAGTTTTCTTTGGGTGCCTTGCCAAGCAGGTTTAAATAATTTTGGTATTTGGATTGCTGGTGCTGGTGCATTAGGGGTATTTGTCTTCGGATTGACAAATCGTCTGTTAATACCAATTGGATTACATCATGTAGTTAACACCTATATCTATTACGAATTAGGAAGTTTTACTACCGCAAGTGGAGAAATTGTAAAAGGAGAAATCCCAAGATTCTTAGCAGGAGATCCTACAGCAGGTTTGTTCTTAGCAATGTTCTTTATTCCAATGATGTTTGGACTTCCTGGTGCATGTTTAGCAATGTATAAAACTGCAAAAGAAAAGAATAAAGAGAAAACGAAGTCATTAATGAGTTCTGCATCATTGACAACCTTTGTTGCAGGTATCACAGAACCAATTGAATTCTCATTTATGTTTGTTGCACCTAGACTTTATGCATTTCATGCATTATTAACTGGTACTGCTGGGGCAATATTATATTTACTTAATGTTCACTTTGGTATGTCAGTTAATTTCTGTGTCATTGACTATATTTTGAACTTTAAGTTAAGTACAAATGGTTGGATGATTGTTCCAATTGGTATCGTCTTCTTCTTTATTTATTACTTTGGATTTAAGATTATGATTGAAAAATGGGATTTAAAAACTCCAGGAAGAGAAGAAGAATTAAAATTTGATGAGAATGAAGTATCTACTGAGGAAATTAATATTAAATTAGAGCATACAAATTATCAGTACATGGCCAAGAAAATATTACAAAACATTGGTGGTAAAGATAATGTAGAAGAAGTAGAAAACTGTGTTACAAGATTACGTCTTGAATTAAAAGATGGTTCTTTGGTAAATGAAGAAAATATTAAGAAAACAGGAGCCAAAGGAGTTGTAAGATTTGGAGAAACATCAATTCAGATTATTATTGGAACAGAAGTAAATAAAGTAGCAAGAGAATTTAAAGAAATGTTAGAAAACTAGTATAAAAGGAGGACTACGAACATGGGTAATAAATTTGTAATTATTGGAGCAGGATCAACACACACACCAGGTATTTTAGCAGCACTTGCAAACAAGTCAGAAGAATTGAATATGACAGAATTGTGTTTGCATGATATTGAACACGATCGTGTATATCATATGGGAGAATTTAATAAAATTTATATGAAAGAACATCGTCCAGAAATCAAGACAAGCTGGACAACAGATTTGAAAGAAGCATTAATAGGCGCAAATTATGTATTTATACAAATTCGTCCAGGCAGAAACGAGCAACGTTCTATCGATGAACATACATGCTACAAGCATGGATTAATTGGTCAGGAAACATGTGGATTAGGAGGATTTTCATTCGCACTTCGTACCATTCCAGCTATTCTGGAAATTGTAAAAACAGCAGTTGAAGTATGTCCAGATGCATGGTTGTTAAATTACTCTAATCCAGAAGCCATGGTATCTGAAGCAGTTTATCGTACATATCCACAAGCAAAAATGCTATGTATTTGTGACATGCCAATTTCTCAGCAGGAACAAGTAGCTGCATATCTTGGATATGATGAAAAAGATTTAACATTCAAATATTTTGGATTAAATCACTTTGGTTGGTATACAAACATCTACAATAAAAAGGGTGAAGATTTACTTCCTAAACTTAGAGAAGAAGTACTATCAGGTAAAGTTACTGGGCTAAGTGCAGATAAAGATGAAGGAAAACTTGATGAATATTGGTATAAAACATTTAATAATGTTATCAAAGGATTCAAAGCATATCCTGACTTCTTACCACTATGTTATTTACAGTATTACTATTTCCATGATGAAATGTTAGAAATGTTTGATCACGATGTTACACGAGCAGATACAGTTTTAGCAGGACGTGAAATAACTGTTTATGAAGAATGTCGCAGAGTTATTGAGAAACAAACAACAAAGGACTCTTATTTAGTATCAGGTGTCCATGGAAATTATATTGTTGATCTAGCAAGCTCTATTATCAATGATAAGCGAGAAAGATTCATGGTAAATGTGATGAATAGAGGAGCAATTGGAAACTTTAATCATGATGCAGTAGTTGAAGTACCATGTTATGTAGGAGCATCAGGTGTAGAGCCTACTTCAGTAGGATATATTCCACAGTTCCATAAATCATTGATGGAAGCTCAAAAAGGTTATGAGAAGTTAGCAGTGGAAGCTTGTCTGGAAGGTTCATATGAAAAAGCATTACAGGCTATCCTTTTAAATAAGACTGTACCTTCTTATCGTGTTGGTAAAGCTATTCTGGATGACTTTTTGGAATTAAATAAAGATTATTGGAATCCAAAATTCTACGAAAAATAAAAATGACAAAATGAAGTATTTTCGGTAAATAAGTCGATAAACAGAAAGAGAAGAATACGCCTGATTTCAAATGATAAAGGCGTATTCTTTTGTTTCACATCAAAATTAAGATATTAAGCATATGATTAAAACTATTTAGCGGTTTATAAAAAGTAATCTGAAAGGAGATTCATATGAGTGCATTATCAACATTATTTCCGGTGTTTTTTATCATGGCACTTGGTTTTATATCACGTAAGAAAAGATGGATTACACCAGAACAGAAAGATGGAGCGAATGCTATTGTTTTTAAAATATTATTCCCAATATTAGTTTTTCAACTAATCAGTACAGCAGAAATTGAACTTCAGCATTTAAAAATGATTGTATACGTGTTTATCGTTTTTACGTTAGCATTGGTGGTAGGAAAACTATTCAGCAATATTGTTGGTAAGCAATATGCTCATTTTTCGCCATATTTATTAACTGTGTGTGAAGGAGGAAATGTAGCATTACCACTTTATTTGTCTATTGTAGGAGCGTCCAGTAATACGGTTATCTTTGATATTGCGGGAACAATTGTAGGCTTTATTGTATTTCCAATATTAGTTTCTAAAGTAACTGCCAACTCCTCAACTTTTTTTGATATATTAAAAAGAGTTCTGAATAACTCTTTTGTTATAGCTGTGATACTGGGAATGGTTTTAAATATTACAGGAATCTATCATATGGCTATGATGTCTCAATTTAAAGATTTGATAAATAATACGCTAAGCCAAGCGACAATGCCAATTATTACTATGATTTTATTTATTTTAGGTTATAATTTCACAATCGATCGTCAGATACTTCGACCATTATTAAAACTAATGGGAATAAAAATCTTTTATTATACATTGGTTATATTAGGCTTTTTTGTCTTATTCCCTAAACATATGGTAGATAAAACATTTATGATAGCACCAATGATTTATTTTATGTCACCAACTGGTTTTGGTTTACTGCCGGTCATTGAACCATTGTATAAGAGTGAAGATGATGCTTCATTTACAAGTGCATTTGTTTCTATTTTTATGATTGTTACATTGCTTGTTTATACCTGTATTGTTATCTTTATTTCATAAAGAATACACAAAAAGCATAATAAATACATAATATCTTTCGGATTTTTTTTAATGTGAATCACAAAATGATAAAATCATGAAGGCAAGAATAGAGGGATTGTATGATAAATTTTATGTAGAAGGTCATTGCGAAAATCCTTTCATTACACTAATATTACAATTTTCCTTTTCTTGTGTTGCTATAAATCACACAAAGTCTTTTCTCCTGAAATGAATGATGAGCATTTTAGAAGGAAGGACTTTTTTATATGTGTTTTTCCTTCAAAAAACTAATCATAGCCTTTGCCAATATTTGAAACATTTCAATAATATTCATTGAATTGTTGTTCTCCTCAGCTTCGCTAGTTGCAACATTTTGAGCAATTCCATCTATAAAGCTACTGATAAACATGACAAGTGAATGGATGGGAATACGCGGTAGAAATATGCCTTTCTCGATATTCTTTAAAGTGTAGTCTACAATTCTGTTTTGTGCATATGCTAGACTTTTCTTAAAGTTTAATTTAGGGTGCACTGTAGCTCTCTTTTCAATATCAAAGGAATAAAAAACTATCAATTCAAAGCATGTTTTGCCACCAACGGATTTTAATAATTCATCAATATACTTTCCTATTGAAAGAATACACTCAAAGAGAATTTCCTTTTCTGTAAGGTCAGAGCTTAACAACGTGTTAATGTTCTGCTATAACAAATCATAGGTTGTGTTTTTATTGATGTAATCAATAAAGATTTCATCTAAACTTGCATAGTAATGATAGATAATTCCTTGACTAAAACCAGCTTCCTTAATAATATCTCGCATAGTTACAGAATATAGTGGTTTCTCTCTTAAAATCTTACCAATACATTCAAGTATATAATTTCTCTTATCTCTTAGATATTTCTCTGTTACTTTCGGCATAAACAATCCTACAGTTTCTATCTTTATGTAATGTCAAATTATACTGTGATACTTGTGTTGCTTTTGTCTGATTATCAAGAAACTTCACAGCTACTTTGACTTTCACATTCTCGCCGTCTACTGAAAAGACAGGGTTTAACAGCTCTGAAAACAGATAATCTCCGTGGTTCATAGGTAACAGAAAAAGTACTCTCCCCAGACTGTGCCACATCCCAGACAAGCACATCTTTAACTGTGGAGCTGGTCGGTATATCCGTTCTTATGGTATCAAGGTTCAAGTCCTGTAATTCCTTTGTCAGATACCCGTTAATAGCCAGTGTTCTTGCTTCAATGCTTTCTTCGCTGTTGTTCCATGTGTAGTAGGACTTCGCAAAGTTCTTTACAAAATTTTCAATCCCGTTTGTGTCATTGAGCCGTAGCTCTATGATTTCTTTTTCATGGGTGGTATACTGCATGAACGGCAGTTGTCGGCAAGGCAGTAACCACGGTTGTAAGGGTAAGCACACCTGTAAGCAATCGCTTTAATGTCTTTTTCATGTGATATACCTTGATGGGTGAAGTTTATATTTATTTAAGTACTACAAGCAAAAATTTAACTATAGCAAAAAAAATCAATAAATAAAATGATTCTTATAATAAAAACACTTCTATTGTAGATTTATTATTTATTAATAAATCTATAATACAAAAAACGAGAAGTACAGTGTCATAAAAATATGACTAACTGTACCTCTAATTATACTCACCTTTTCATAAATTTAATCACTATATATCAACATATCGACTAAATTTATCTTATATACTAATATCTCAGTTGCTAATATCTTAATATATTAATCTTGAATAATACTTTCTCTTGATACAATTTCTTTTGAAATACTAGCTATAAATTCATCCAATTTAATGCTACCTATTTCACCTTTATCTCTTGACCTAACAGAAACATTATTATCAGCTACTTCTTTTTCACCTACTATTAACATGTATGGCACTTTTTCAAGCTGAGCTTCTCTTATCTTAAATCCAATTTTTTCAGCTCTATCGTCCAATTCAACTCTTATACCCTTGTCAAATAACTCTTTCTTAACTTCATTTGCATAATCCATAAACTTATCAGATATAGGAAGTATCTTAACTTGAGTTGGAGATAACCAAACTGGGAATTTACCAGCATAATGCTCTATTAATATACCTATAAATCTTTCTATACTACCAAAAGCAACTCTATGAATCATAACTGGTCTATGTTTTTCACCATCTTGTCCAATATAAGTATTATCAAATTGTCTTGGAAGTTGCATATCTAATTGGATAGTACCACATTGCCAAGTTCTTCCTAAACAGTCTTTTAGATGGAAGTCTATCTTAGGTCCATAGAATGCCCCATCACCCTCATTTATAGTGTATGGTAGACCTAACTCTTCTAAAGCTTCTCTCAATCCATTTTCTGCTGCTTCCCACTCTTCATCGCTTCCCATAGAATTCTCTGGTCTTGTAGATAATTCTAGGTTATATTCAAATCCAAAAGTTTTGTAGATACCATCTATTAGATTAGCTACTCCTTTTATTTCATCCTTAATTTGCTCTGGCAACATGAATATATGTGAATCGTCTTGAGTAAATGCTCTAACCCTCATTAAGCCTTGTAATGCACCAGATAACTCATGTCTATGAACTCTACCAAGCTCTGCAACTCTCATTGGGAAATCTCTATATGAATGTAGTTGAGAATTATAGTAAATTAATCCACCAGGACAGTTCATAGGTTTTATCGCATAATCTTCATCATCTATTTTAACTGTATACATATTTTCTTTGTAATGGTACCAGTGACCTGAAGTCTCCCATAATTTTCTATTTAATATAATTGGAGATTCTATTTCAATATATCCAGCTTTTCTGTGTATTTCTCTCCAGAATTTTAATAATTCATTTTTAAGTTCCATACCTTTTGGCAAAAACATAGGAAATCCTGGACCTTCTTCAGGTATCATAAATAATCCTAACTCTTTACCTAATTTTCTATGGTCTCTCTTTTTAGCTTCTTCTAGTAAATGTAAGTACTCTTCTAAGTCTTTGTTTTTCTCAAAAGAAGTTCCATAGATTCTTTGAAGCATCTTGTTTTTTTCGTCACCACGCCAGTATGCACCTGCTACACTTTGTAATTTAACAGCTTTAACTTTTTTAGTAGATGGTAAGTGTGGTCCTCTACATAAATCAGTAAAATCACCTTGCTTGTAGAAAGATATTATTTCACTTTCAGGTAAATCAGATATAAGTTCTACCTTATAGTCTTCTCCTTGTCCTTTCATAAGCTCTAAAGCTTCATTTCTAGGAAGTTCAAATCTTTCTATTTTTAAATCTTCTTTAGCTATTTTTTTCATTTCAGCTTCTATTTTTTCTAAGTCTTCTGGAACTAATCTATGGTCTAAATCTATATCATAGTAGAATCCATTTTCTATACTTGGTCCTATAGCAAGTTTTGCTTCTGGATAAAGTCTCTTTATAGCTTGAGCTAATATATGTGCTGATGTATGTCTAAAAACTTCCTTACCTTCTTTATCTTCAAACTTAAATAAATTTAAGTCACAATCAGTATCTATAATGTGGTCCAGACCTACAACCTCTCCGTTCACAGACGCTGCTACCACATTTCTAGCTAATCCTTCACTAATGGATTTGGCTACATCCATAACAGAAATAGCATTTTCAAATTCTTTTATTGAGCCATCTTTTAAAGCAACTTTAATCATTGTTTTTCCTCCTTATTGAAATAATTTTTAGATTTTTTGTAATAAAAAATCGCCCCAAACATGTTTGGGACGATATTAATTCGCGGTTCCACCCAAGTTGGCGTATACAAGTATATACAACCCTCTTGATGACTATAAGGTCGTCACCCGAGCACTTTCACATATAGTATAAATACACATACTGCTAATAAACTCAGCTCCAAGGTAGTTTTCAAATAGACCTATTACATGGGCTTTCAGCCATAGACCCAAATTCTCTGAGAATGGTTTCTACTCTACTCTTCCTCTTCAACACTATGATTTTTAATATATTTTCATTATAACAGATAGTTATACATCAATCAACATTAATGTAATATAATAATTACCCTTTATTTTTCACCCTAATCAGCTATAAACCAATATTTCTATATTTTTATATTAAATTAATCTTTTGATTTACAGTAATATTATAATATTTTCATCAATTTTAAATTTTTAAAAAGTATCTACATGCATGATAGATATGACTAGATAAATACTAAAACTAATTTTTATTAAAACTAATTTCTAATTTTTGTACACTTTTTAGATTTTGTATACTTAAATACAATCAATACTTAATATGGTTAATACTTAATACAGTCAATACTTAAATGCAATTAATAAGTAATACAGTTAATACTTAAATGCATTCAATAAGTGCCATATACTTAAATAAATGCTAATTGTCATATATTTAAATAAATATAGTAATCGCTCCTTGAGCTATACCTATTAAAAATCCTAATACAAGCCCTAAAATCTCTATATGCTTTAATTCTTTTTTAGCTATTCTTATTATTATCTCTTCCAATTCGTATAAATCTAGTTTATTAATCTTATCTTCGACCATTTTTTTTATATCTATACGCTCATTTGCTTTATTTATTATATTTTTACTCAATTCATCTATACTTTGCTTAACTTCAGACTCAATTATCTCTCCTAAATACTCTTGTATCATGCTTTTTATACCACTAGGTATAAATGAAACTTTCTCATGTATTATAATTTTTATCCTTGCTTTTATGTATCTTACAACTTCTTCCTTATCTTCGTCAGTAATGATATTTGCAAGTATTTCATCCATAGAAAGAAATTCTTCTTGAATTATTTCTCCTACATTTGCTGCTATTTCTTCTCTTCTCTTTGGTATAAGACCTATTATTTCTATATTTAAAATAGGTATTTTAATAGGCTCTATTGGTCTAAATATCAGCCTTATCGCTACTACATTCGTAACATAACCTATAAATCCTCCAATAACAGCTAATATCAGTATCCTAATTAAATTATCCATTATAAAATTACTCCTTATCAATTGTATATTTGTCAGCTATATTACATTAATCAAGTAGATATTCTTTATATTTAATAGCTCCAGCTATACTATAGCTTTATATACAATTATAAGTCTTTTATGTCGATTTAAAAAGAATTTTTTTAGTTTTTATATCCCTAGATTTTAATTTTCCATAATTATACTAACTTTATTTTCAAAAATTGCTTCTACAGTATCTATAATTTCCTTTGAGCAATTATTATTTAATAAATCCAATATTTCTATTCTTTTAGGACATAAAGTTAATAAGGTACTTATTAAAAAGTCCTCATAGTTTAAATTTTCTCTTATTACCATATTTATGATTTCTTCATCATCTATGCTATCTATTTTATTTCCATTTTTATCGTATAAAACAAATGTATTATCTTCCATTATATGAACTTTAAGTAAATCAATCTTTTCTTCTTGGGTATCTATAAAGTATTTTAAAACTCTTATAAACTCATCTTGGTCTTTCTTTATTAAATACTCCTCAACTGCAATATCACCTATAGCAGAAATATATTTCATAAATTCTCTCATTCTAAATCTAATAAAACCTTCTACATTTATAAAATCATTTTCCTCTATATAATTTCTCACCCTCGTAAACACTGTTTCTCTCATAAAAATCTCTTTTTTAGCAAATATGTTCAGTGAATATATGTATATATTATTTTTATCTTCAGGATATGTACGCCCATAGCATTTTAGAATGTATTCTTTTAAAAGTTTCTCTTTCATTATACTTATTATCATACTAGTTATTTCTGTTGATATCTCATCAATATTTAAAGCTCTTTGTTCAGCTTTAGTACCATTAAGTATTTTTTTATTTAATACTTCTTGCTTTGTAGAATCTATCACTACTTCTACAATGTCATTCGTATATATTAATCTATCGTTTACATTATTATTCCTCAAAAATTTCATAGAAGAAATATTATCCTTCTCAACCAAAGTTATCGCTCCTTTCTTGTCATGAGAGGAACTATAGAACCTATATCTAGTAAATTTTCACGGCTAAGTGTAACTATCTCCTTGCTTTTGCTTTCTACAAAACTTTTTATACGTTCATAGTCAGGATGTTTTTTAACATCTCCACAAAAAGCTAGTTTATCCTTAGAAATTAACCCTGTACATCCACCTATAAATCCATAATTCATCTCAAATAAATTTATATGACCTTTTTCTATTAATAAACACTCTATTTCTGTATTCTTCATACTTTTCCAAATACCTTTATCTGATGTTATTATAGATGTTCTATCTACTATACAGATTGAGCATTTAGAATAGCCCTGCTCTATATTTATCTTTTTAAGTTTATTATTTTCAATATAATCTAATATTACTTTGTCAGTGTACTTAAAGTTGTGTATAGCATAGTCACCAACTATAGCAATATTGTAAGGTATATCATAAGGGTATCTATTTAATAAATTAGCTTCTCCCTTAATTATATTAAATTTATATCTACTTAATAACTCTTTGTATTGATTATATACATTCGGCGCAACAATTATATCTCCTTTTCCTAAATTACAAATACATATATCTGGGTGATATTTTATGCTTTCATATAATTCTTTACATTCTATTGTTTTTATTATCTCTATATTTCTTAATTTTAATTCATTTTCCATTAGATAACTAATTCTTTTGTCCACCAAAGCTAGACACAAATCGTCATCTACTATAAATGGCTCTCTTGTAAATTCCATATTTTACTCCTTTTTCTTTTTTTTGATAAATTTTTTATCTAAATATAAATAAAGTGTGTAGTAGATTTTATCTACTTACACACTTATTACCAGACTTTTATGTAATTAATCTATACTTGGTCAGTATATTTTCATATCTTACTTACAATAATTTTAATCTATCATCTAATTGATTTTAATTTTGCTATGTCATTCCAATTACTTGCTGTTACCATTTCAATTTTATTTAAATCTTTTCTTATTTCTTGTGTATCTGATTTAACTGACACAACATGTTTTTCTGTGTATTCTAATTCTATCTTTGTATCTTTTAAGTCTTTTTTAATTTCTAATATATCATTTTCCATCTTATCTAGTCTAGATTCCACTTCATCTAGTCTAGATTCCATCTTATCTAGTCTAGATTCCATCTTATCTAGTCTAGATTCCATCTTATCTAGTCTAGATTCCATTTTATCTAGTCTAGATTCCACTCCATCTAGTCTATTTTCTATGTTGTCAAATCTGTCGTTAATACTGGCTTGCATTTTAACCAGAAATTGCAAAATTTTATCTTCCATATGCATCAACTCCTCTACATATAATTATAACATTTCATACAAATATTATACACAAATACATTAATAATTAATATGTATCTTTCACCTTGTTATACTCTTTTTTTACATACTCAAGGACATCTGGTGGTATGTTTCTACTGCTCTTTGGAGTCAAGCCAAGTTCTCCATTTTTTAGTTTAAACTCCATTACCTTACTTCCCTTAAAACCATCCTTTATAACATTTTTTATCAACTCATAAACAGGCTGTTCTACATTTTTTATAATTGAACTTATTACATTATCTGGTGCCATATCGTATTGGTCTTTATTAATAGCTATAACTTTACCACCATTTTCTCTTGCCACTTGAATAGCTCTTTTACTATCATCTTCTGTAGCTGAAAATACAACATCTCTATCAGAATCTCTCATTTCTTTTGCAATAGTTCTAGCCGATTCAGGATTTTCAAATAGATTTGAATACTTAACTAATAACTCGGCATCTTTATTTGAGGTTTTAAGACCTTTTCTAAATCCAGATTCATACTTATCTCTACTAGAACCCTCGATTCCTCCTATAAAACCTACCTTACCAGTATCAGTCATTTTACCTGCAATAAGACCTGCTAAATATCCAGTAGCATTATCTTGAAATGATACTGAAATTACATTAGCTGGTTGAATTTTATAAGCATAATCAACTATTCCAAATTGCTGTTTTGGATATTTAGTAGCAGCTTCCTTAATTGGCTCTGCAAACCTAGACCCAACTGCTATTATTAAATCTGGCTCATACTTATATAGTTTTTCTATACTTTCTTTAAAATTCTTAGAAGTCTTTGGTTTTTCAAGTTTTACCCTAACATCAAAATCTTCGTCAGCTCTTTTTAAAGCTGATAATACATCATTATTATACGATTCGTTATTTAAGTTTTCAGTATCTAATAATACTCCTACGGTTTTTCTTACATATGAATCTTCTTCTACCTCATCTTCTTCATCCTTACTTTTACTATTTGATTTATCTTTGCCTGATGAAGCTAGTATGCTTTTAGAATCACTCTGTTTAGACTTAGCACTATTTATATTAGAATTATTTTCATTTACTTTATCAAACCCAAAATCAAAATTACATATAGCTAATATAAAAATTGTAAATACTACAACAAAGCAAGCCATCAATATCCTTTTTATTTTCACAAAATCCACTCCCTGATTTGGATAGGTCTAACCTACCTCTACATATAACTTTCTCTATATGTCTACTATCTTAGCCAATTCACCTCATGACTAAAGTTATGGTACTCTTGGCTATTATAATAGATTATTTATTGTTCTTATTAACATATTCTAACACATCTGGAGGAATATTTTGAGAGCTATTTTGGGCAAGTCCAGTATTTCCAGACTCAACTGTATTTTCTATAACTTTTCCCCCCTTATAATTTCCTTTCACAAAACTTTGTATCAAATTATAAGTAGGATTCTCAAAATCCTTTACAATAGAACTTATAACATTTTCTGGAGCTAACTCATGCTGGTCTTTATTTGTGGCTATAACCTTTTTATTTTTTGCTCTGACTGCATCTATTACAGATTTTGAATCGTCTTCAGTAGTAGAAAAAATAATGTCCACTCCATTATCCATCATCTTTTTAGCTATAGATTCTACTGATTTACTATCCTTAAAAATATCTGCATACTCAACTGAGATATCATTTATACTACTATTAGAAAATTTAACACCCTCTTTAAAACCTGCTTCAAATTTATCCCTACTAGACCCCTTTGTTCCACCTATAAAACCAACCTTATTACTTTCAGTCATCTTTCCAGCTATTAGTCCAACTAGATATCCAGATTTATTATCTTCATAAGAAATTGAAGTTATATTGGAAGGTTGCTCGTTGTACTCATAGTCTAAAATTGCAAATTGTTGCTTTGGATATTTCTTAGCTATCTTCTCCAGTGGTTTTGCAAATCTAGCTCCTACAGCTATAATTAAATCGTAATCGTCATTACATAAAATATCTATACTATTAGAAAAAGTTGATGAATCATCTGATTCCACTTTGTTTGTATCTATATTAAATTCCTTTTGGGCATTGTTTAATGCTAATAAAGCTGAATTATTCATAGCTTCATTGTTTGTTCCCTCAATATCTAGTATCATAGATACAGATTTTTTTGAATTATTTTTGTCGCTTATATCATTTTTATTATCTTTGTTAGAACTAGGATTATTAATTGAATTATTGCCACATCCAACCAACATTCCAGCTGTCATTGTTACAGTTAATATCAATATCAACATTCTTTTAAAACACATTAAATTTCACTCCTCATACATTTACGATATTTTTATATTCTATTTACTTTTACATCCTATTTACTTTTACATCCTATTTACTTTTACATCCTATTTACTTTTACATCCTATTTACTTTTACATCCTATTTACTTTTACATCCTATTTACTTTTACATCCTATTTAC